>JBGPHP010000139.1:0-8065 GCA_041484445.1 Gemmatimonadota bacterium | reverse complement strand
CGCTGGTCGGGGACAGGGGCTACGGCCATCCCGACGGCGTACACGTCGGAATAGCGGAACATCGCCTGGAGCGTGCTCGAGCCCCCACCGCTCCAGCCCCAAATCGCCACCCTGGTGGAGTCGAGGTACGAGCGCGACCGGGTGAGCGCGCGCACGGCGTCGGCCTGCTCGCGGCTCGACAGCACGCCGATCTGGCGGTAGACGACCTTGCGCCAGGCGCGCCCGCGCGGCGCCGGCGTCCCCCGGTTGTCCACGCTCGCGACGATGTAGCCCTGATCGGCCAGCATACGGTGCCACAATCCGGAGGTCCCCGCCCAGCGGTCTAGCACCGTCTGGCCCGCCGGCTCGCCGTACACCTGCATGAGGAGCGGGTACGTCTTCGTCGAATCGAAATCGCGCGGCCGGATCATCCAGCCGTCGAGGGTGACTCCAGCGCCGACTTTCACCTTGAAGAATTCCGTGCGGCGTGGCACGAGCGACTCGACGGCAGTGCGCAGTCCGGCGTTCTCCACCAGCGTGCGCACCACCTGGTGCGACGGCAGCCGGACCAGATCGGTGACCGGCGGCGTATCGAAGCGCGACACGGTGTGAATGGCCCAGCGGGCATCCGGCGAGATGAAGTACGTGTGGGTCCCGGGCGCGTCCGTCGGCGTCACCCGCTCGGGGCGGCCGCCGCCCGAGAGCCGGATGCGATAGAGGTAGCGCTGGGTCGCGTTGTCCGGCGACGCGATGTAGTAGAGCCACCCGCCGGGCTCATCTACGGCCGCCACGTCGATCACGTCGAAGCTGCCCGGCGTGAGCAGCAGCGGCGCGCCACCCTGGCGCGAAACCGCGTACACGTGGCGCCAGCCGTCGCGCTCGGAGAGCCACAAGAACCGGGTGCGGCCCGCGATCCACTGGATATCGTCCACGACGTCGACCCACGCGCTGTCCTGCTCGGTCAGCACCGGTCGTGTCCCGCCCGTCACCGCGTCCGCCAGGAGGACCCGGTCGGTATTCTGCAGGCGGTTGATGCGCTGCAGCACCAGCTCCTTGGATCCCGCCCACTCCATGCGCGGCAGGTAGTTGTCGCGCAGGTCGTCGGGCAGGAAGATCCAGGTCGTCTGCCCGCCGTCGGCGGGCACGACGCCGGCGCGCACGGCGGAGTTCGCCGTTCCCGCCTTGGGATACTGAATCGGGATCGTGAACGGGTAGAGCGAATCGGTGTCGTTGATCAGGGTGAACGTGCGGACCCCGGTCATGTCGAAATGCCAGTAGGCGATTTTCGCGCCGTCGGGCGACCAGCGGAACCCGTCGCGCAGATCGAACTCTTCCTCGTACACCCAGTCGGTCATCCCGTTGACGTGCAGCGAATCGGCGTCGGTCGTGAGCCGGGTGATCGAGTCGTCGGACAGGCGCTCGACGTAGAGATCGCCGCGACGCACGAACGCGACGCGATCGCCCGAGGGAGAGAACTTGGCGTACATGAGCGACGCTTCGGGGCCGTGCGCGCCGAGCTGCTTGAGGGCGCCGCTCTTGGTGTTCAGGACCCAGTAGTCCCCGCGTGTGTTGCGCCGCCACACACGGCGCGTGTTCGTGAAGACGAGCAGCAGGGTATCCCCGGGGCCCCAGTCGTAGTCGTCGATGTCGAGCGGGGCCGTGGCGCCTGCGGGGATGAGCTGCCGGGCCGAGACGAGGATGCTGCGGGTCCCGGTGGCCGCCTCGTACCGCACCAGATCCGAGGAGCCGGGGACCACGGCCGACGGCTCGACGGTGGTATAGGCGGCGCCGCCGCTCGTCCAGCGGGCCGGGCCGAAGAGCTGGCCCGCGAAGTCGCGCGTCGCGAACAGCCGCCGCAGCATGTCGGCCGTGGCGCCCTGCGCCTGCGCTGCGGCGGTCCGCGAAAGCGAAAGGACGGCGAGACCGACGACGAACAAAACACGGCGCATTGCGACGCTCCTGATGTGGTCCGGAGCCAGGAAAGTAAGGGGCGCGCTCGGCTTGCGGAATTGCCGTCCGTGAGGCAAGGTGATGGGCGCGGAACGCGCCGTCATCCAGGATCAGACGTCAAGCACCCGAGCCGGAGGCAAGACATGGCACTGATGGACCGGGCGAAGAACATCCTGCTGCAGCCGACCAAAGAGTGGCCGGTGATCGACACCGAGCAAGCGAGCATCGCCGGTCTGTACACCGGATACATCATTCCGCTCGCCGCGATCGGACCGCTCGCATCGCTGATCGGCTGGTCGGTGTTTGGACTCCGACTGCCCTTCGTCGGCTCCATGAAGATCCCCATGAGCTTCGGCATTCGGAACGCGGTGATCGTGTACGTGCTGGGCCTGGTCGGCGTGTTCGTGCTCGGCTTGATCATCGACGCGCTCGCCCCGACGTTCGCGGGACAGAAGAACCAGATTCAAGCGCTGAAGGTGGCCGCGTATTCGTACACGGCGGCGTGGGTCGGTGGGATCTTCAATCTGATTCCGTCGCTGGCCATCATCGGCCTGCTGATCAGCTTCTACAGCCTGTACCTGCTCTACCTGGGTCTACCCGTATTGATGAAGGCGCCCCAGGAAAAGGCCGTCGGCTACACCGTGGTCGTCATCATCGTGGCCATCGTGCTGTACCTCATCATCGGTGTCGTCGTCGCGCAATTCGCCTGGCGGCCCGCGATGGGCGGCATGCCGGGACTCTAGACCTTCCGCCACTTCGTCCCGCCCGGGGTGTCTTCGATCTCGACACCCCGGGCGCGCAGTTCCTCCCGGATCCCGTCGGCTTCCTTGAAGTTCTTTGCCCTGCGGGCCGCCACGCGCGCCGCAATACGCTCCTCCACCCAGCCGGAAAGCGCGTCATCCACCCGTGGGGGCGAGGGGCAGAGGTCCAGCACGCCGTCGATCCATTCCCAGGCGGCCAGCACGCTCGGCCCGGGCCGCACCGTGGCATCCAGCAGACGATTGCCTTCGCTGACGAATTCGAACAGTGCCGCGACGGCCCGCGGGGCGTTCAGGTCGTCGTCCAGAGCCTCGGTGACCCGCACCTCGAGTGCCTGGGCGAGCTCGTAAAACCGGCCCTCCTCCTGCGGCCCCACCGCCGCCCGCAGCCGGTCCCGGAAGATACCGAGCCGGCGCGAGCCGTCTTTGGCAGCCGCCAGCGCCGCGTCGTTGTAGTCGAGCTCTTTGCGATAGTGGGTCTGGAACGCCAGCAGGCGAAACGTACCGGCGTCCACGCCCTCTTCTTTCAGGTCGCGCACGGTGAGAAAATTCCCGAACCGCTTCGACATTTTCGAGCCGCGGACGTTGAGAAACGCACCGTGCAGCCAGGTGCGCGCGAACGGCTGGCCGGTCACCGCTTCCGATTGGGCGATCTCATCCTCGTGATGCGGGAAGATCAGGTCCACCCCACCCGCGTGGATATCGAGGGTCTGGATGCCGAAGCGCCGGCCGATCTCGTCGAGCGACATCGCCGAGCACTCGAGGTGCCACCCGGGACGACCGCGGCCGAACGGCGCGTCCCACGCCGCTCCCACCTGCTCGTCCAGCGCATCGGCCTTCTTCCAGAGGGCGAAGTCGCTCGGGTTCTCCTTGGCGTACTCGTCGCTCGCGACCCGAGCCCCGACCTTGATCTCCCGGGTATCGAGCCGCGACAGCCGGCCGTACCCGGGAAACTTGCCGATCGCGAAATACACCGATCCATCGTCGCTCTGGTACGCCACGCCCCTTGCGAGCAGCTGCTCCACGAGCTGGACCATCGCCGCGATCGCCTGCGTGGCGCGCGGATACAGATGCGCCGGCTTGATGCGGAGAAAATCCCGGTCCTCGAAGAACGCCTGCGTGAACGGCTCGGTGTGCTGCACCAGCGCCTTCCCCGCCGCCGCGGCCGCTTTGATGGTGCGGTCGTCCACGTCGGTGAGATTCATGATCTGGAATACGTCGTATCCGGAGTGCTCCAGCCAGCGGCGCAGCAGATCCTCGAACAGAAACGTGCGGAAGTTGCCGATGTGGGCGTAATTCCACACGGTGGGGCCGCACGTGTAGAACGTCACACGTGGGGCATGCAGCGGCGCGAAGGGCTCGGCCGCGCGGGTCATGGTGTTGTGCAGCGTCAGCGTCATGACGGCGTAACGTAGAAACCCTCTCCCGGGTCGTCAACGCGGCACCGCTTCGAGCGGGTCGAACAGGGCGTCGTCCAACCCCTTCAGGCGCACGCGCGACGCCCGGACCGCCAGCCGGTGCGCGCGGCACAGCGCCAGCGCCGCTTCGGCGCTCTTGTGGCCGAGGTCGGCCTCGAGCCCCGTGGCAGTGACCCGGAATCCCGGCGGCGGATCGCCGGGCGGCGCATCCATGATCACCTCGAGGACGCGGCCCCCCAGAAGGACCGTCGCGGGAGCGTCGCGCGCGATGCGGCCGGCCCGCAGGACCAGGACGCGATCGACCAGGCGCTCGAGGCCCACGGGATCGGCGGAAGACAGCAGCACCGAAGCGCCCGCCGCCGCGAGCCGTTGCACCCGGTCGGAGAGGTCGCGCCGGCTGATGGCGTCGAGTCCGGTGAAGGGGTCGTCCACCAGCAGCACGCGGCGCCCGCCGAGGGCGCCCTGGGCGAGCAGCACGCGCCGCGCAGCCGCAATCGGAAGCAGCGTGGCCCGCCGGCCGGCCAGGTCTTCCAGTCCGCCGATATCCAGCGCCTCGCGCACCAGGGCTGCCCGGTCCAGCCCATCTCCGTGGCAGCGCGCGCAGTACTCCAACACCTCGCGGACGGTGAGGGCCGGCGGGAAGACCGGGTCGCGCGGGGCGAACCCGACCAGCCGTCTGGCGGGGAGACTGCGCGGCGACTCCCCCGCGACCCGCACGACACCGGCATCGGGGCGCAGCAGTCCGGCGGCGATCCGGAGCAGCGTGGTCTTGCCCCCTCCGGCCGCGCCGACGACGCACGCGATCTCTCCCGCGGCCAGCTCGAAAGTGGCGTCGGTGATCGCCACGACCGGCGGCCGTCCGAACGGCCGGCGGAACACCCGGCGCACGCCGCGCAGCTGCAACGGGATCGTCATCGCGTGAGTCCCGCCAGCCGTCCCGCCCGCCACCGCGCCAGCAGCAGCCCGAGCAGCACCCACGCCGCGGCGTGTATCGCTGCGCCGGGATCCCCGGCGGCGATGGCGCGGTAGCGCCACGGCGCGGGTGCGACTTCCAGGAGGACGGCCAGCAGCAGGCGGGCAGGTCCGGGATGGGGCGCCCCGATCAGCGATTCCGGCGGAGCACCGCCCACCAGCGCCAGCCAGACGAACAGCAGGCCGGCGAGGACGTTGCCACCGCACCAGACGAGGACCAGTGAGCAGGCCCCGACGGCTCCAGCCGTGGCCAGGCCGGCGAGCGCGGCGCCCAGGCTCGCGGGTACGGCGCCGGTCGTCCAGGCGGCGTGCGCCGCGACGGCGAGGACCACGAGCGCGGCACCGCCCGTCGCCGCGCACCATCGGCCCACGGCCACCGCGCCGGGCGTGACGGGATGCAGCAGCGGCAGGACCAGGGCCCGCCGGTCAGGGCTCGAGCCTGCCAGGTAACCGACGCAGAGGACGGCGGCGAGCGCGCCGGCGCGCAGGATCGTGGTCAGCGGGTCGGGCGCGGCTGCCGTGCGCTCGAGCCACAGCAACGACACGACGACCATCACGAGCCACAGTCCGAGGCGCGTGCGCAGGAGGCGGATCCGGAGCAAGGGCCACTCGGCCCGAACACCGCGCAGGAAGTCCACGGCCCCAAGGATGCGATAGGGGCCGCGGCGGGGTGTTACCGGATGATTGCGTGCAGCATCGAACGAACGCCGCTCAGCGCCCGCGATTCCACTCGATGGCGGCCCGCGCGATCGCATCGGTGAGGGGCGCCGGGTCGAAGCGCACCGGGTCGGCGGTGGGGAGTCCGGTCTCCGCCGCGGCGGCGGTGACGGCGCGTCGTGCCGCGGCGTCGTCCAGATCGAACGTGTTGAGGCAGATGCCGAGCACCACGGTCGGAAATACCGGCCGGGCGGCGTCTTCGTAGATCCGGACGAGGTCGGAGAGCGGCGGGATCTTCACCCAGGGCTGCCGTCCGTGATAGTCCCCGATGTAGTCGCGCGACGGCTGGTGACAGAGGATCAACCCGCGCGGCATCGAGCCGTGCAGCAGCCCGAGGGTGACGCCGGAGTAGCCCGGATGAATGAGGCTCCCCTGCCCCTCGACCAGGACGATGTCGGCATCCTGGGCGGCCTTGAGGACCAGATCCTCCGCCGCACCGGCGACGAAATCGGCCACCACGGCATCGACCGCGGTGCCCCACCCTTCGATGAAGATCCCCGTCTGCCCCGTCGCCACGAAGCGCGCCTTGCGGCCCTGCCGCACCAGCGCGTTTCGGACCTCGAGCATCGCGGTCATCTTGCCGACGTTGCAGTCGGAGCCGACGGCGTGCGCCACGTAGGCATCCACCTCGCCGGCGCGCCCGTCGGCGATCGGCAGGTGCGGGGGCGGCTTGCGTGCGTCGAGGATCCGAACACCGAGACGGCGTGCCAGCCCGCCCAGCTCGGCGTCGTCGGAGATGAAGGTGTGCAACCCGCTCCACACTTCCAGCTTCCGCTCGATCGCGAGCTTGAGCCAGCCGCGCCATTCGTCCGGCAGCCGGCCCCCGGCCGGGGCGATGCCCACCAGCACCGCGGTGGCGCCGCCCCGGAGCGAGAGTCCCTGCGCGAAATCCCCCACCACCGGGATCGCGCCGCCGAACCCGAGCACGTCCTGCACCGTTTTCCCGGCCTGCGTGCGGTCGAACACCGCCACGATACGCTCGGGGAAATAGCGGATGCAGGAGTTCGCGGTCTTCGACGTCATGGGCCCGAACTCGCCGTCGGCCAGGATCAGGAAGCGATGATCCGTCGCAGCGGTCATGGGGCGGAGGTGAGGGTCGGCGGTTGGCGCCCGCGGCTGGCGCGCAGCAACGCCGGCTGGAAGGTGGGCCCCTCCCCGTACAACTCGCCGTGCAACAGGTGCCGGACCAGCACAAGGATCACCGCGACGATCGGGACGGCCACCACGAGTCCGATGGGGCCGAGCAGCATGCCCATCGCGAGCACGCTGGCGATCGTGAGCGCCGGAGGAATCGCGACGGTGCGGGCCATGATCCACGGCACGATGAGGTTCGAGCCCAGCACGTGGACCACGATGCCCAGCAGCAGCACGGCCGTCACCTGCAGCCAGCTGCCGGGGCCGATTACGAACAGCGCCGGCAGGACGGTCGAAACGATGCTGCCGAAGAACGGCACCAGGGCGGCGAGGCCCGCGAACAGCCCGAACGCGAGCCAGTAGGGCACACCGAGCGCCCATAGCCCCACGGCCGTGAACGCGGCGAACAGCACCATCGCCAGAAGCTGTCCCGTCACCCAGGCCCGCAACGTCGCCGCCATGTCGACCAGGATGCGGCCGGCGAGCGCGCGCTGGCGCGGGCTCACCAGGGCGAGCATCCCGTCGCGGTACATCAGGGGGCGATGCGCGAAGTAGATCCCCATCACGAGCACGGCTGCGCTGTCCAGCAACAGGCGCCCGCCGACGCGCAGGTAGGGCACGATCGCCCCGCGCAGATACTCGGTGACGTCGGCGAGCACCCCGGCGACGAGGCCGGATTGGGGATCGGCGAGGGCGCTGTCGCGCAGGACGGGATACTCCTGTCCCAGCCGGTCGAGCGCCGCCTGCAGGGACGCGAGCGTTTGCGGCAGGCCGGTCACGAGGGCGCGCGTCTGCCCCACCACCGGCGGGATGAACAACGCGCCGAGGGCGATGACGGCGCCGGTTGTTCCGATGGCGGCGAGGGTCAGGCCCAGACCGCGGCCGATGCCGAGGCGCCGGCCGAGGAGGTCCGTGACGGCGCTCAGGAACACGGCGACCAGGACCGCCAGGAACACCAGCAGGAGAACGGGCACGACCCGGACCGCCAGCCAGACGGCCAGGGCCCCAATGAAGAGCGCCACGAACGTGGCGCTCGACAGCTTGGACTGCGGAGTGTTGTCGCTCAGGAGTGGTGCTCGTCGTCGTCGTCGACCAGCTCCGCTTCGGCGGCCCCTTTGCCGAGCTGCCGCGTCTCGG
>JBGPHP010000138.1:0-8134 GCA_041484445.1 Gemmatimonadota bacterium | reverse complement strand
CAGCTTGTGGATGATGTGCAGCGTCTCGCTCTTGGCCGCGTACTCCCCCTCGATCACGCTCCGCCGCTCCAGCTTCTCCCCGGGGGAGAGCGTCTCGTCGCGATCGATCACGTGCACCGCGTGCGAGATATCGGGCACGACGAACAGCGTCGGGTCGTCGGGCGACATCGTTTCGACGCCCTTGTCGGTGAGGTGCACGGAATGCCCGCGCTCGTCGAGCACGAAATACAGCTCGTCCTCGACGTTGCGCATCTTCTGGTCGCGCGCCGGCAGCTTGCGGTCGGCGAGCTTGTCCAGCTCGACGCGCTGCACCGCCGCCTTGATGCCCTGCTCGTTCAGGAGCTTGAGCAGCTTCTTGTTCTTGGGCGTGCCGAGCTGCGCCTGATACAGCAGCTTGGCGCCTTCGTACAGCGTCTTCTCGTCCTCCAGCAGGGGCTCGGCTTTGGCGATGAGATCGTTGACCACCGCGGTCTGCCGGCGGACCAGCTGGACGACCTGCAGGTTGTACTGGGCGTACTTGACGTCCGACTCGGCGCCCACGGCACCCGAAATGATGAGCGGCGTGCGCGCCTCATCGATCAGGATCGAGTCCACCTCGTCGATGATCGCGTAGTAGTGCGCGCGTTGGACCCGCTCCTCCAGCCGCCCTACCATGTTGTCGCGCAGGTAGTCGAAGCCGAACTCGTTGTTCGTGCCGTACGTGATGTCGCAGCGATAGGCGGCCGATCGCTCCGGCGACGAGGGTTGGGTATCGTCGATACAGCCGACGGTGAGGCCCAGCCAGGTGAAGAGGTGCCCCATCCATTGCGAGTCGCGCCGCGCCAGGTAGTTGTTCACCGTGACGAGGTGCGCCCCCTTTCCGGCCAGGGCGTTCAGATAGAGCGGCAGGGTCGCCACCAGGGTCTTCCCTTCCCCGGTGGCCATTTCGGCGATCTTGCCCTGGTGCAGCACGACGCCGCCGATCAGCTGGACGTCGTAGGGCACCATGTCCCAGGTGAGCTCGTGCCCCGTGACCATGACCTTCGTGCCGCTCAGCCGCCGGCAGGCTTCGCGAACCGTGGCGTAGGTTTCCGGCAGGACTTCGTCGAGCGCGGCCTGGAGCGCCCGGGCGTAGCGCTGCTCGGCCTCGCCCAGCTGGTCCGAAAGCCGCGCCCGCTCCTCGGCATCGGGGCAGTCGTGCTTCTCCTTCTTCAGGCGGTCCACATCCGCGGCGAGCGCGCCGGTCCGCTCGGCGATCATCCCCCGGCACTTGGCGGTTTGGGCCTGGAGCTCGCCGTCGCTCAGATCCTTGAGACGCGCCTCGTGCCGGTGAATCGCGTCCACCAGCGGGCGGATGCGCTTCATCTCCCGCTGGAATCGCGTGCCGAACACCTTCGTAAACAGCCGTTTGACCATCGGTCCTCAGTCTAGTGATACAGCCCGTGCGCGGCGATGTACTCACGCACCGCGTCGGGCACGAGATAACGGATCGACCGGCCCTCAGCCACCCGGCGGCGCACCTGCGTCGCCGAGATCTCTACGGCCGGCACTTCGATCGCCCGACGGATGACGGGCAACTCCGGTACGGGCGATCCGGGACGCCCGAACACCACGACATCCGCCAAGGCGGGCAACGCTTCCACCTCGAACCAGGCGGGCAGGTCGCGGGCGGCATCCGCCCCCAGCAATAACGTGAACCGGTTCCCGGGCTCCCGGGCCGCGAGGGCGCGCAGCGTGCGCACGGTGTAGGACGGCGCAGGCAGCTCGAGCTCGATCGGCTCCACCGACAGGCGCGGGTTGCCGGCCACCGCCAGGGCCAGCATCTCGGCTCGCTGGGCCGGGGTCGCCCCGTGCGCCGCCCGCTTGAACGGCTGCTCGCGCGCCGGCATCAGCCGGACGCGGGCCCCCAGCGCCTCGGCCGCCGTCTCGGCGACCACGAGATGTCCGAGATGTACCGGATCGAATGATCCGCCGAACAGCGCGTCCACGCGCTCAGGGAATCGCGGGGGCGCTGCGATCGGGCGGACAGGACGCGTCGAGCCCGCGGGCCTGGGGGTAGAAGCGGCGCAAGTGCGCGCAGGTCTCCTGCAGCTCGTCGCGATAGCTGATCGCGCGGTACGTGTCGGCGAGACGCAACAGCGCGTCGGGCGCCCGGGCCGATTCCGGGTAGTTCGCCACGACGTCCTTGAAATAGATGATGCCGGAGTCGTAGGCCCGCCGCTTGAAGTAGAACAGGCCGTTCTTGTACGTCTTGTCGGCGAACCAGTCCCGCAGCTGGCGCACGTGCAGCTGGGCCCGCCCGGCCGCATCGGAGTCGGGGTAGCGCCCGGCGAGGTCCTGGTAGATCGCCAGGGCCGTTTGGCCGTAGGTCGGGTCGAGCTCGGGATTGCGCCACAGGCGCATGTTGGCGTCTCCGGCACGCAGCAACGCCACGGCCGCGTACCCGCTGCCCGGGTACTGGTCGGCCACCTGGCGAAAATCGTGCGCCGCGTCCACCAGCTGCCCCATCTGGAATTCCGACTCCGCCATCGCGTAGTGCACTTCGGGGAGTGACGTGTCGTTGGGAGGCAGCTCGAACTGGACGCGGCGGAAGCTGAGCAACGCCTTGGAGTACTTGCCGGCCCGCAACTGGGCGCGCGCCTGCGCCAGGAGCTGCTCGGGCGCGACGGCTTGGCCGGGACGCGCGCCATGCGCGCACGCCGCCAACGTCAAGGGGAGCAGCCATCGACACACGCGCATCGATCTCACGGTTGCGAGGGAGCAGGAGCGCTGTCGGCCCGGCCCAGCGCGTTGAGCTTCTCCTGGGCGCGTTGTGCCAGGGAATCACCCGGCACACCGCCGATCAGGGACTGCTGATACAGATCTACCGCCCCGGCGACGTCGCCGCGGGCCAGTGCCACGTCGCCCAATCCGACATAGGCCGCCCGCGTCACCTCGATCGCCGACCCGGGAGTCGCGGCCCGACGGAACCACTCCTCCGCATCACTCGGGTGGCCGGCCGCGAGGGCCGCCTGACCGCGCATCAGCGCGCAACGCGCGATGCCCTCCCGGGCCGCGTCCTGCACGATCGGCTGCCGCTGGCGCTGCAACACTCCGGTGAACACCGCGATCGCCGTGACGCAGTCCTTGGCCAACGCCGCGGCTTCGCCGAACACGTACAGCAGCGAATCGGCGGCGCGGGCATCGGGCGCCGTGGCGATGGCCGTGGGCAAGTACGCCAGCGCGTCCGCCGTGTTCCCGGCCGCGGCGGCGTCGAGGGCCACGATCCGGGCGTAGGCCCCGAGCGGCCGGCCGGGAGCGGCCTCCCGCATGCCTTGGAGGGCCTGCGCCAACGCGCCGCGGTCGTTCACCGCGATGGCCCCGCGGGCCACCCGCTCCAGGCCGTCGGCCGCTTCATCCGCCCGGCTGGGGTCCTCCCGGGCCAGGGCACGGTACTCCTGCGCCGCAAAGCTGAAGTCGCTGGTGTGCAGTCCAGCCGCGGCGGCCTTGGCATGGAGTCCCGCTTTGCCGCCGCCGGCCCGCAGCCCGAGCTGATACTCCGCCTGGGCGTCGGCGTAGGCACCCGCGACGTAGTTGCGGTCGCCCAGCACCTCGTGGTTGGCCGCGCTCGGCGCGCACGCCAGCGCCGCCAGCCCGGCCACCGCCCATCCTCTCACGGGACGCGTTGACGGCCCGAGGGTCGTGGAGCGGACTCGCCCGGCACTCCGATGAGGTCGCCGCGGTCCAGCATCGCGAGATAGGCCTCGACGCGCGGATCCTCCGGCCGGCGGCGGCGGCAATCCTCCCACACGACCCGCGCCGACAGCCCATCCCCGCTCAGGTACGCCGCCAGGCCGAGCATGGCGGCCGCATCGAGGAAGTTGGGGCGGGACCGCACGATGATCTCGAACTGCTCGCGCGCTTCGAGCACGCGGCCCGCCTGCAACAGGAGTCGTCCCAGCTTGTAGCGCAGGTCGTGGAATTCGGGGCCGAGGGCGAGCGCCGCCTGATATTGGCCGATGGCTTCCCGCATCCCCCCGGCTTCGATGTACGCCTCCGCCAGGTGGGCATGGAGATTCGCGAGTTTCGCCGCCAGGTGGGTAGGAAAGCCGAGCCGCGACTTCCCGCCGATCTGGCCGGCCCGGCGCAACGATTCGGTCGCTTCCTGCTCGCGCCCCAGATCGTTGAGCACCAGCGCGCGGTGCACCAGGGCTTCGACGTAGTGGGGATTCAGCTCGAGCGAGCGGTCCAGATGCGCCAGCGCCTTCTCCGGCTGCCCGACGAGCGAATAACACAGGCCGAGCATGTGCTCGGCATCGGCGAAGGCGTGGCCGATCGACGAGATCTCCTCGAGCAGGTGGATCGCGCCGTAGTAGTCCTGCAGCTGGAAGCGCTCGCGCGCCTGGTCGACCCGACGCTCAGGACTGGCGTCCATGGACCTCCCCGTACCAGGACACGAACCGCCGGACCCCCTCTTCGATCGCCACCTTGGGCCGGTAGCCCAGCTCTCGCGCCGAGCGGGACAGATCGGCGGCCGTGAGAGACACATCGCCGGGCTGGTCGGGTCCCCGTTCGATCACCGGGTCGCGGCCGGCCGCTGCGGCGATGAGCGCGATCAGCCGATCGAGCCGGATCCGGCCACCGCCGCCGAGATTGAAGACCCGCCACGGCTCGGCACCGTCCCGCCCCGCCTGGGCCGTCCAGGCGAGCGCCGCCAGGATGCCGTCCACCACGTCCGAAACATACGTGTAATCGCGCTCGCTCGAACCGTCCCCCCGCATCTGGATCGCCTGGCCGGACACGATCCGGGCGGTGAAGCGGTGGACCGCCAGGTCGGGACGCTGCCGGGGTCCGTACACCGTGAAGAACCGGAGACACGCGATGCGGGTCGCGTACAGGTGCGCGAAGGCGCGGCAGACGAGCTCCCCCGCCCGCTTGCTGGCGGCATACGGGGAGATCGGGAAGTCGGCCACCGCGTCCTCGGCGAACGGCGCCGGGGTGGACTCACCGTACACGGAGGACGACGACCCGAACACCACACGGGTGATGCCCTCGCGCCGCGCCGCATCGAGCAGGCGGGCGGTCGCGGTCACGTTGGTTTCCATGTAGGCCGCCGGCTGCTCGAGCGACGGCTGGACCCCGGGGCGCGCGGCGAGGTGGATGATCGCCTCCACACTCTCCAGCGGCAGCGGGTCGCGCACCACGTCGCCCT
The DNA here is from genome assembly GCA_041484445.1 of Gemmatimonadota bacterium. GTDB lineage: Bacteria > Gemmatimonadota > Gemmatimonadetes > Gemmatimonadales > GWC2-71-9 > DASTHG01. The sequence goes on along the minus strand of JBGPHP010000138.1, from coordinate 2,964 downwards.
CGGAGAAGAGAAATCCCTTGCGGGTCCGCAGCGCGGCGAGGTTGCGCTCCTTGATGGCGCGCGCATAGAACGGGTCGAAGTTGTCGACACCGGCCACGTCATGGCCGGCCTCGAGCAAGGCTTCACACAGGTGCGACCCGATGAATCCGGCGGCGCCGGTGACCAGAACTCTGCTCATGCGCTGAGCACTCCGCGGAAGTAGTCGATAGTCCGGGTCAGGCCTTCGTCCAGCGGAACGGCGGGCTCCCACCCCAGCAGCGCCCGTGCGCGCGTGATGTCCGGCTGGCGCACGCGCGGATCGTCCACCGGCAAGGGTCGCAACACGATCGTGCTCTTGCTGCCGGTGAGGGCCAGCACCCGTTCGGCGAGCTGCCGCACGGTGAACTCCACCGGGTTGCCAAGATTGGTGGGATCCGGGGTGCCGCGCTCGAACAGCCGCACGATCCCTTCGATCAGGTCGTCGACGTAGCAGAACGACCGCGTCTGGGCACCGTCCCCGTACATCGTCAGCGGCTCACTTCTCAGCGCCTGCATGATGAAGTTCGAGACGACGCGACCGTCCCGCGGCCGCATCCGCGGACCGAACGTATTGAAGATCCGTACGATCCGGGTCTCGACTCCGTGGAAGCGGTGGTAGGCCATCGTCATCGCCTCGGCGAAGCGCTTCGCTTCGTCGTACACACCGCGCGGTCCAACGGGATTGACGTTCCCCCAGTAGGTCTCGGGTTGCGGGTGCACGAGCGGATCGCCGTACACTTCGGAGGTGGAGGCGAGCAGGAACTTGGCCCGCTTGGCGCGCGCCAGCCCGAGGGCCTTGTGCGTGCCGAGCGAGCCCACCTTGAGCGTCTGAATCGGCAGCTCGAGGTAGTCGACGGGGCTCGCGGGGCTCGCGAAGTGCATCACCGCATCGAGCGGACCTTCCACCTCGATGAATGTGGTCACGTCGTGTCGCACGAACTGGAACGCGGGATGGTGCTCCAGGTGCGCCAGGTTCGCCTGCGTTCCGGTGATGAAGTTGTCGACCCCGATGACGCGGTGCCCGTCCGCCAGCAGGCGGTCGCACAGGTGCGATCCGAGGAAACCCGCGGCCCCCGTTACGAGGATGCGCATGCCAGCGGACGGCCGATACAGTCGTAGGTGAAGCCGAGCTCGGCGAGCCGCGAGCCCTCGTACAGGTTGCGGCCGTCCACGATGAGGGCCCGCTTCAGCGCCTGCTTCACGCGGCCGAAGTCCGGGTTGCGATACTCGCGCCATTCCGTGACGATCACCAGCGCATCCGCGCCGGCGACCGCGTCGTACGCGTGGGGGACGTAGGTGACCCGGTCGCCGAGCACGTGGCGGGCCGTCTCGATCGCGGCCGGATCGTGCGCCTGCACCTTCGCGCCGGCCGCCAGCAGCGCCTCGATCAGCACCAGCGCCGGGCTTTCGCGCACGTCGTCGGTCTCGGCCTTGAAGGCCAGACCCCACACGCCGATGATGCGGTCCTTGAGCTTGCCGTCGAAGTGGCGCGACAGCTTGTCGTACAGCACGCGCTTCTGCCGCTCGTTGCCGGATTCGACGGCCTTGAGCACGTCGAGCGAGACGCCTTTGCCGTCGGCCGTCTTCACGAGCGCCTTGACGTCCTTGGGGAAGCAGGAACCCCCGTAGCCCGGCCCCGGGAACAGGAAGGCCGACCCGATGCGGTGATCCGAGCCGATCCCCTTGCGCACCAGCTGCACGTCGGCGCCGACGGCCTCGCACAGCCGCGCCACCTGATTCATGAACGTGATCCGAGTGGCGAGCATGGCGTTGGCGGCGTACTTGGTCATTTCCGCCGAAGGGATATCCATGAAGATGAGCGGGTTGCCGGTTCGCACGAACGGCCCGTACAGCTCCTCGAAGACGCGCCGCGATTCCGGGTGATCCACGCCCACGATGACGCGGTCCGGTTTCATGAAGTCGTCGACGGCGGCGCCTTCCTTCAGGAACTCGGGGTTGGAGCACACATGAAAGGTCAGCTTCGTGTACTTCGCGATCTCCGCGCGCACCAGTTCCGCCGTGCCGACCGGCACGGTGCTCTTGGTGGCGACGACCTTGGGGCGGTTCATGTGCTGGCCGATGGTGCGGGCCACGGCCAGCACGTGCTGCAGATCGGCCGAGCCGTCTTCGTCGGGCGGCGTACCGACGGCGATCAGAACCACATCGGCCGATTCGATCGCCGCGGCGACCTCGGTGGTGAAGCGCAGCCGTCCCTCACGCTGGTTGCGCAGCACGAGCGGCTCGAGGCCCGGCTCGTAGATCGGCAGCCGGTTCTCCTTCAAGCCCGCGATCTTCTTCGCGTCGACGTCCGCGCACAGGACGTCGTTGCCCGTCTCGGCGAAGCACGCGCCGACGACGAGTCCGACGTAGCCGGTCCCTACGACGCAGAGCTTCACGGCTTCCTCCGGCTGGCGGCAGGCAAGGCATGCCGCGTGTCGACCACGAGCTTCGCCTCACGCGCGATGAGCTCGTAATCGATGTTCGAGTGATCCGTGACGACCACGGCACAATCGGCGCCGCGCAGCGTCGCGGCCGTGAGCGGCACGGAGGTGAGATCCACGCCGTCTTCGTGCAGCCGCGCCACGTACGGATCGTGATAGGTCACCACCGCCCCGCGCTGCTCGAGCAGCCGGATCACGTCGAGCGCCGGGCTCTCGCGGATGTCGTCGATGTCCTTCTTGTAGGCCACGCCCACGACGAGCACGTTGCTGCCACGGACCGCCTTACCCTGATCGTTGAGGCGATCGGCGACACGGGCGACCCAGTACTCGGGCATCTCGGCGTTGATCTCGCCCGCCAGCTCGATGAAGCGCGTCCGGTAGTTCAGCGTTCGCATCTTCCACGCGAGATAGTGCGGGTCGAGCGGAATGCAGTGGCCGCCCACGCCCGGCCCCGGCGTGAATTTCATGAAGCCGAACGGCTTCGTCGCCGCGGCGTCGATCACCT
>JBGPHP010000137.1:0-8396 GCA_041484445.1 Gemmatimonadota bacterium | reverse complement strand
CGCATCGTGAGCACCACGACGGCGGAGATCCTCGGCGTGTCGACCGGGCACGGCGAGTCGAAGCGCTCCAGCATCTCCATGGTCGGCGGGCTGGCGATCGGCGGCACCGGAGCCGTCGGGGCTCTCGATATGGGGAGTACGAACTTCGCCAACACCATCATCGGCGAAGCGACCCGCTCGGCGGTCGACAGCCTGACGACAGAGCTGGTGGCCTCGGCGACCAGGATTTCGGAGAACGTCGTCGCCATCCAGGCCCTGGTGGCCGACGTGTCCGGTGGTGAGGTCACGATCAACGTGGGCACGGGCGCCGGCGTCCGCGTGGGCGGCGAGTACGACGTGATGCGGCCGGGCCGCGAGATCCGCGATCCGGCGACGGGCCGCGTGTTACGGCGCGTCACCACCGCCGTCGGGAAGCTCAAGATCACCCAGGCAGACGAGGGCTCCGCCACAGGCACGCTCAACGGCGGCGGACCGGCGCGCGTGGGAGACTGCGTCGGGAGCTGCCCGGCGAACACCGGCGGTGGTGGCGGCGCCGCGCCGCCGGCGGTGGAGCCGTTGAACCAATCGAACGCCCCGGCACCGCCGTCGAGTGGTGGCGCGCTCCCCGCCCTCTACACCAAGCCGGTTTCGGGACCGTTCACGTGGGGGATGTACGGCTTCAAGGGCACGGAGCACTTCCGCTACAACGTGCAGCAGCGGGATGGGAACGAGAACAAGACGGGGACCTACACCTTCGATGCCCGCCCCGCGGGCGGCGGGCGGTTCACGCTCTCGGTGGCCGGCACCCTCGGGAGCGACAGCTATTCCTCGACCGTCACGCTCGGTCCCAACGAGGGCGTGCCGATGATGCAGCTGATCGCCCTCGGGCCGGTGGGGCTCGCGCTCTTCAACCCCGTGTGGATGCTGTTGCTGGGCGGCCATCAGTGGGAGATCGGCAACGGGTGGCAACAGACCCAGAACGGCAAGACCACATCATTCAAGGTGGAGTCCCAGTGTGTGCAGGCGGGCGTGAGCGGTGCGCGCGGGATCTGGCGTGAGAATCAGCAGGTGCTGATGGATATGTGCGTCAGCCCCAACGTCGGCCTGCCACTCGCCGTCACCTTCAACGGCGACGATGGGTCGAGCTCGACGGCGATGCAGCTGGTCGAGTTCCGGCCGTAGCGGCGGCCAATCCGGGGGCGTATCGCTGCTTCGCCCGCGCGATCGCCCAGGGAAACAGGTAGCGGAACAGCGGCTCCCGGGCCGCGATGTTGGTCAGGCGGCGACCGAGGCCCTCGAGAACTCGGATACGGTGGCCCGTGACCCAAGACAACGCTCGGACGAGCTGTGCGGCCACCGCGGCGCCCTTCTGGCCCGGTGTCCGCCGTCCCGGCTCGAGCGCCGGCGGGACGAGCCCCCGCTTGCGCCACTCGTCGGCGTGGTCGCGCAGCCAGCGGGTGAAGTCCTCGAGTGAACCGGGCGAGAGGAAGCTGTCGCGCTGGAAGAACAGCACCGACCCCGCCCGTTTGCGCACCGCGAAGCTCCCGCGTGAGATACCGGCGGTTTCAATGATGCGTCGCGCGAGCGGCCGGTTGTACCGGCCACCCACATCCCATGGCCGCATCTCGGGCGAGAGGTTGAGCGCGTGCAGGTCCAGTATCTGCCGTACGCCGAGAAACGCGAGCGGGCAATGGATGAACCCCGCCCACAGGCGGTATTCGAGCAGCGCCATGCCGGATTGATCCCCCCGGACGATCTCCTCGGATAGCCCCTTCGCGTTCTTGTCCCACGCCCGCCCGCCGAAATGGCCGGTCAGCAGCGCTCGGCCAAGCAGGTTCGAATCGGCGCCGCGCATGAAGACATCCTCTCCCTTCGCATCCGCCGCGATGAACGGCACTTCGGGAAAAGGCGCGCGGCTCCACGCGTCGCGCGGAATCAACGTCAAGGGCACGCCCAAGGTAGCGGCGGCGGCTTGTCCGCTGTCGGCCCCACCGCCGCGTGCCTCCGTGAACGAGATGGCCTCGTCCAGCCCCGTCGGTTTGGCCAGGACAGCCGTCGTGAGCGAATCGTAGCCCGACGACATGGTCCCGAGCCAACGGTACGGGAAGCGCCGCTCCCGAGCGGACATGTTTTCCCTCAGGAGGCGGAGCGACGAATCGAGGAAGGCGCGGTACTTCTCGAACGTCCCGAAATCGCGCCGGGGAAACGGCTTCTCCGACTCGCGCAGCTCCCGGCCGTCCCAGATGAGGTTGTCGAAGTACACGAGACGCGCCGCACCGGCCGAGGTGGGCAGGTCCCGCTCGTAGTTCCGGATGCCGCGGATGATCGATTCGAAGAGGGGGAAATACCTCCCGTACGTCGGGTCGGGCACGCCGTTGGCACCCGCGAGCAGACAGGGCAGGGAGTTGGAAACCCAGGTTCCTGCCGCATCACGCAGGTACTGCAGGCGATCAACCGTGGTTCCCGGGGACACGAAGGTGAGCGTCCCGTCTCGCAGCCGCCCTCCCGAGCCGAAGACGAGGTCGGTGCGATCGAAGCCAGCGTCGGCATAGCGATCGGCCCAGATGGCCTCGACGAACCATTCCGGTGTGACTTCGACCCGCGGTCCGTGAAACACGTCCACGATCTCCTGTCCCGGGCGGCAGCGTGCCAACCAGGCCAACGGCGGCCAATCCGGAATAGGCGTGTACGTGATCCGCGTCACCATCGACCTCCGATGAGGGGCCTCGGAATTTCAGTTCTGCGGCCCGGTTGGCAATGCGTTCTTCATCATCATCCGCGCCCACCGTTGCAGCGACGCGTCACCTGCGCAATGCCGGACCAGGAGTGCCCCGTTGTTGTGGGGCGAAGGAGGTCCGGAGAGGCGCCGCACGAAACCTGCACGGCCCACCGGCGATCAGAGCCATGGTACATTCCTCCCGCGCATCCCAGCCGAGGAACATGAAGGAACCACGTCGCAGCCTCACGCACCAGACGGTGGCGGGCCTCTTGTGGACGCTGTACGGCAAGGGCGCATATGCGCTGTTGCAGCTGCTGGTCGTGGCGGTGCTGGCGCGGCTCGTCACCCCGGCCGATTTCGGCGTGGTCAGTGCCGCCCTGATCGTCATCGGTGTGTCCACGATGTTCTCTCGCCTGGGGCTCGGACCCGCGCTGGTTCAGCGGCCCGAGCTGGAACGACGCCACATCGACACCGCCTTCACTACCTCCGCGCTGATGGGGCTGGGGCTCGGTGCGCTCGTGTGGCTGTTGGCCCCGCTCGGCGCTGAGTTCTTCCGAACCGAAGGCGTCAAGCCCGTGCTGCGCGCGCTGGCGATCGTCTTTCCGCTCCAGGGTGTGGCGGCCGTGGCCGGTTCCCTGATGATGCGTGAGCTGCGCTTCCGCTGGATGGCGAACCTGGATGTGATCTCCTACGGCATCGGCTACGGTGGCGTGGGAATCACCATGGCATTGCTCGGCATGGGCGTCTGGGCGCTGGTGTTGGGGCAGATCGCTCACAACGTGGTCAAGACCGGGATCCTGCTGTACGGGCAGCCGCCGCATTTCTGGAAGCTCCCCGAGCGACGCGCATTCCGGGAATTGATGTACTTCGGCGGCGGCTTCACCCTGGCCAAGGTTGCCAACCAGTTCGCCCAGCAGGGCGACTACCTGATGGTGGGGCGCTTCCTCGGTCCCACCGCGCTCGGGTATTACGGCCGCGCGTACAATCTGATGTCCGCCCCCGCGAGTGGCTTCGGGACGATTCTCGATTCCGTGTTGTTCCCGATGATGGCGCGGGTGCAGACGGATGAGAAGCGACTGGCGACGGCGTATCGGCGGGGCATCGCGCTGATTGCGCTGGTGGTCTTGCCGTCGAGCGCGGCGATGGTGCTCCTGGCGCCGGAGGCCATTCATGTTCTGCTGGGCGCGAGCTGGACTCCGGTGATCGTGCCGTTTCAAATTCTCGCGGCCGGCATGTTGTTTCGGACCAGCTCGAAAATGGCCGACTCACTGACGCGCGCCACCGGCGCGGTGTTTCGTCGCGCCTGGCGGCAGATCCTCTACGCCGCCTTCGTCATCGGCGGGGCCTGGGTAGGTCAGCAGTGGGGGATCGTCGGCGTCGCTTGGGGGGTGTTGGTGGCGCTCGCGGTCAACTTCGTGCTGATGGCGCAGCTGAGCATGAGCGAAGCCGGCATGACGGTGGTGCAGCTGTGGCGCGCCCACATCCCCTCGATCCTCATCACCGTGATCACGACCCCGCTCGTCTGGGCGCTGGCCGTCGCGTTCCGACACTGGGGCCTTCCGCCCGTGGTGCTCGTGAGCGCGGGTCTGGCGCTCCTCCTGGGATGTTTCCTGCTGCTCGCCTTCGTCGCCCCAGCCACGTTCCTGGGGAGCGACGGCCGCTGGATGGCCGACACGCTGCGCGGCTACATCCAGAGATTCACCAGCACTCGCCCCCCGGCCACGGGGCGCCCGGCGCCGGCCGCGACGACCGAGCCGTGAGACTGGCCGTCTTCACGACCCACTATCCCGCACGCGGCGCGACCTTCTTCCGCCGCGATATGAGCGCGTTGCGGGCGGCCGGCGTCGAGGTGGAGGTGTTCCCCATCTATCCCGAGGACTCTCGGCTGTGGGAGAGCGGTCGGGATGTCCTGGGGACGGATGCGATCCCGAGAGCGAGCGTGCACCACGTGGGCATCGGCCAGAGTCTGCGACAGCCTCCGTGGCCACCGCGGAAAGCCGTGAGGTTCGTAGGGGACGCCGGCGCTGTGGGCGTTGCGGCGGCGCGATTCGGTATCGTCCCCCTCGCCCGCAGCGCGTATGTCATGATCAAGGGTTGGGGGTGGGCGGCTCGCTTCGGTGATCGCTACGACCATGTGCTCGCCTATTGGGGCAACTACGCCGGCACGGCCGCCTACGAGTTTCACCGCCTGATCAACCGGCCGATCCCGTTCTCCATCTGGCTCCACGCCGGCACCGACCTGTACGGCGAGCGCAAGCGGATCTTCCTGCGCGAGAAGATCCAATATGCGGACAACGTGATCACGTGCTGCGAGTTCAACCGGCGCTTCATGCAGGATCTCTATCCGAACATCGCCGGCGAGATCTCGGCCAAGACGCATGTGTGCTACCACGGTCTCGACCTGACCGCATTTCCCTTCGTTCCGGACAGCCGACCGCCGGCGCGGATCATCGCCGTGGGCAGACTGGCTCGCTTCAAGGGGTTCGATTACCTGCTGCGGGCGGCTCAGCTGTGTCGGCAGCGCGGAGTGGATGTGCAGGTCGAGTTGGTCGGTGACGGACCCGAGGCCGGCACCTTGAAGGCGCTCGCCGGTGAGCTCGGGATCGCGGACCACGTCACGTTTCGCGGTTACATCTCGTTCAGCGACGTGCGTGAGGCCATGAGCCGGTCTACGGTGCTGGTGCATCCGTCCGACGGTCTGGGCGATGGGCTCCCCAACGTGCTGCGCGAGGCGATGGCCGTCGGCACGCCCGTGATCGCGTCGCAGGTGGCAGGCATCCCGGAGGCGCTGGACGACGGCCGTTGCGGCACCCTGGTCCCCCCCAAGGATGTCGGCGCGCTCGCCCAGGCCATCGAGCGTCTGCTGGCCGATGAGGGCACGCGGCGCCGCTTCGCCGAACTGGGACGCCGGCGCACGGAAGAGTTGTTCGATCTCACACGGAACGGCGCCCGTCTGGCCGAGCGACTCCGGTCCACGCCACGCCGGGTGGTGGCGGGAGCCCCATCGTGAGAGGGCTGGCGCTGCGAGTCTACCATCGGTTGCCCGCTCCGGCGCGGTCGATCGCGGCCACCCTGGAAGGCTACTACCTGCGCTGGTGGCGCTACGGACCGATGACCGAGCGCCTGAGGGAGGAGGCGATCGAGCGCGAGCACTGGTCGGCCGAGCAGTGGCGCAACTGGCGTGAAGCGCGCCTCGCCTACGTGCTGGAACGGGCGGCGACGCGGGTGCCGTACTATCGGGATCAGTGGAGCGCCCGCCGTCGCCACGGCGATCGTGCGTCCTGGGCGCTGCTCGAGAACTGGCCGATCCTCGAGAAGGAAACCGTGCGACAAACGCCGCGCGCCTTCGTGGCCGACGACTGCTCGGTGCGGCGCATGTTTCACCTCCGAACCAGCGGCACCACCGGCACACCTCTCGAGATGTGGCGCACACACGACGCCGTGCGAGGGTTGTACGGAATCGGGTTGGCGCGCACGCGTGGCTGGCACGGCGTCGGCCTCGCGGATCGCCGCGCGATGCTCGGGGGCCAGCTCGTCACGCCCGTGAGGCAGCGGCGGCCGCCGTTCTGGGTTTGGAACGCCGGGTTGCGGCAGCTCTATATGTCGTCCTATCACTTGGCACCCGATCTCATCCCGTCCTACCTCGACGCCTTGGTGCGCCACCGCGTCGTGTATCTGGTCGGGTATGCCTCCTCTCTCCACGCGCTGGCGCAGGCCGCACTGCGCGCCGGCCGGCGGGATCTGCGAATGGTCGTCGCGTTGACCAGCGCCGAACGGTTGGACGACGACCAGCGTCGCGCGATCACCGAGGCGTTCCAATGTCCGGTGCGCGAGACGTACGGCATGGCGGAGAACGTGGCGGCGGCCACCGAGTGTCCGAGCGGTCGGTTGCACCTGTGGCCCGAGGTGGGGCACATCGAAGTGCTCGACGGCGGGACGCCGGTCCCCACAGGCGGATTCGGGGAGTTCGTCTGCACCGGACTCCTGAATGCCGATATGCCGCTGATCCGCTACCGGCTTGCCGATTGCGGCCGCTTCGCGCCCCCTTCGGAGCGGTGTGCGTGCGGCCGGACGCTCCCGTTGATTTCCGGAATCGAAGGCCGGACGACCGATCTCCTGCTCACGCGCGACGGCCGCCGGGTGTTCTGGCTCAATCCCGTGCTGTACGGCTTGCCGGTGCGGCAGGCGCAATTCGTCCAGGAGACGCTCGACCGGATCGTGGTGCGGTACGTCGCCGATCCAGGGTTTAACGCCGAGTCCGAGGGAACGATCATTCAGCGGCTGCGCGAGCGGATGGGCGACGTGCAGGTGGAGTTGGCGGAGGTCGCGGAAATCCCCCGGACGATGGGTCAGAAGCTCCGCAGCGTGATCTGCAACGTATCCCCCGCCGAGCGAGACGCCGTGTTGCAGCAGCAGCGCGAACGCGCGTCGGTGTAGCCCCGGCCGCGGCGGCCGGTCTACTTGGCGCGAGCCGATCGATCTTCTATAATGCCTGTCCCGTTGGGCCAGGTAGCTCAGTTGGTAGAGCAGCGGACTGAAAATCCGCGTGTCGGCAGTTCGATTCTGCCCCTGGCCACTCGATTCGCTTCAGAAAAACCCCGGCGAGATCACCGCCGGGGTTTTGCCTACCGCCAACGTCCCTCGACCCAGTACCAGCCCCGCCGGGCGTGGCGCCAGTGGCCGGGGTTCCAACTATGGTATCGGCCCTCCCGCGCGGCCCAGCGCCCGGGCACCCAGGCGTATTCCGCTCCACCCCAGCGCCAGGAACCGCCGATCCAGACAAAACCGGGCCCCGGGGCGACGCCGATTACCTCGGCGCGCGCCGGCGGCGGCCGTCGCTCCACGTACAACGCGCCCGGGGGGGGATTCGGGGCGCAGGCGGCGCCGAAGCCCAGCACAGCCACGCAGCGCCACAGCCGCGCGCCCTTCATCGTCGTTGCCATAGGGCACTCCTGTTGAGGTCCGACTCACTCCTACGACTCGCCGTACCCGAGACCCGGCGATGGGTTTCCAGGTTACGCCGTCAGACGTGAGCCGGGCGCCAACGTTACGATGTCGCCGCGCACCCATGGTCAATGCCCCCCGCTGGCGGTCCCACCCCCAGTCCCCTTGAGATAGCGCGCCAGGAAATCAGCCGTCGCCTGGGAGATCAGGAACGCACTTTGCGCGTTGTACGCCGCCCCGTGATGCCCCGGTGGATAGATGCGCAGCTCGGCGTCGATGCGGGCGTCGCTCAGCGCGGTGAGCAGCTGCATCGTGTTCTGCGGATGGACGTTGTCGTCCATCATGGAGTGGATGAGCAGCAGATGACCCTTGATCTGGCCCGCGTGCTTGATGGCCGAGCTCGAGTCGTAGCCCGCGACGTTGTCGCCCAGCAGCCCCATGTAGCGCTCGGTGTAGATCGTGTCGTACAGGCGCCAGTCGGTGACGGGAGAGTTGGCGATGCCGACTTTGAAGAGGTCGGGATACATCTCCATCGTGTACACGGTGCTGTAGCCGCCGTAGCTCGTGCCGACGACGGCGACGCGCGACCCGTCGGCCCAGCTCTTGGTCGCGAGGTAGCGCGCGGTCTCGGCGAAGTCGTGCGCCTCCCAGTAGCCGAGGCGCTTGTACGCGGTTTTCATGAACGCACGGCCGTAATTGTTCGTGCCGCGGTTGTTCACGCCCACCACGATGTAGCCCTGCTGCGCGAGCCACT
>JBGPHP010000136.1:0-8454 GCA_041484445.1 Gemmatimonadota bacterium | reverse complement strand
CGAATCAGAAGACCACCATGCGCTTCAACGTCCGGTCGATTCCGAGTATCCTTTTCTTCCGGGACGGCCGCCATGTCGATACGCTGGTGGGGGCCTATCCGAAGGCGGCGTTCGACGAGAAGATCCAGCACCACCTGAAGTAGCCGTCCCTCCGGAGGGTCGCGATGCGCGCGAGCACGGCTCGCTTGACGAATTCGCCGGTCCGGCTCGCGGAGCTCGCCTTTCCGCAGACCGGCCGGCTGATTCATCGCACCCGCCTTGCCTTCATCCACGTCGACCACGTCCTCTCCTTCGCCAAACGCGACCGCGACGGCCGGGTGGACGGCTACCTCGTCGCGTGGCTCCCCGACGAATGTCTGCTGTTGCTGTTGCACGCCGGTGAGGCGGTGAACGCCGTCTCGCTCCACACGACCGGCCGCGCGGTGGTCCCGATCGCCGAAGCCCTGCGCCGGTTGGAGTCGGAAGTGGAGCGCGGCGAGCTGGCCTACTGCACCGCGCCCTACGAGCAGCTGGCCTGGATGTACGAATCCTGCGCGGAGCCGCTCAAGGTCCGACCGGTAGACGCTCGGCGCCCGGACGCCCTGTTTCCGAGTCTGGCGCAGGAGCAGGCGACGGGCGTGCTCGAGCTGATCTCGAACGGCCGGGTCTCCTACATGCGCTTCGATGGTGGTCGCTTCGCCGGCGGCTACTTCTGCAACCGGCCCGAAAGCGTCCCGGTGCCGAAGTACGTCGAGTCGCTGTTCCGGGACGGTCCCGACGGCCAGCCGCCGGGATTGTCCGCCGTGCTGTTTCCGTTCGTGGCCGAGCTGCCGCCGCAGGCGCCGGTCTCGCTCATCCAGACCTACCGCGATCTGTACTGGCGCATCGCCGACGCCGTGGAGCACGAAGTGCCCGGTGAGGGGCGGCGGCGCGCGCAGCGCCTGTCGGCCGGGATGAGCGCGGATCACCGTGCGCTCGAGCTGCTGGGCGCGCCGCGCGACGCGCCGCTGGCGGATTCGGTGGTACAGCCGCTCGAGCTCGCGACGGGCCTCGGCGAGTGGGCCCGGCAGCTGCTCGAGGGGGTGGAGATCCTGATGCCGGGCACCGCTCCGAAGGTGCTGCGCGACGCCACGCGGGAGCACCGCTACTTGCTGCAGTCGGCCGGCTTCTACGATCGGCTGCCGTGGCCGGTGGCGTGGTAGCGTGCGCGGCACGCTCTACGTCGTCGCCACGCCGCTCGGCAACCTCGGCGATCTCTCGCCCCGCGCTGGCGACACGCTGCGTCGCGTAACGGCCGTCGCGGCCGAAGACACGCGACACACCCGTCCCCTGCTCACGTCGATCGGATCCCGCGCCGATCTGGTGAGCGTCCACGCCCACAGCTCCCAGGCCGCGCTCGAGCGCGTGATCGATATCCTCGCCTCCGGGCGTGACGTCGCGCTGGTGACGGACGCCGGGACGCCCGCGGTGAGCGATCCCGGGAGCGCGCTCGTCGCCGCGGTGCGCGCGCGCGAGTTCCCGGTCGTCAGCGTGCCCGGGCCCACCGCAGTGGCGGCCGCGCTCGCCGTGTCGGGGCTTTCCGCCGACCGCTACCAGTTTCTCGGGTTCCTGCCGCGCAAAGGGCCGGAGCGCCGGCGCCTGCTGCGGCTCGTCGCGCAGGCGGAATGGACCGTGGTGCTGTTCGAGTCACCCATCCGCACGCCGGAGCTGCTGGACGATCTCGTCGCGGCGTGCGGCGCGGAGCGGCGCGCCGTCGTCGCGCGCGAGCTGACGAAGATGTTCGAGGAAACGCGCGACGGGACTCTCGCCGCTCTCGCGGGTACCTATCGGGAGACGCCGCCGCGCGGCGAAGTGACGGTCGTCGTCGCCGGCACGGGAGTCCCCGCCCGGGAAGCGGCGCCGCCGGATCCCGAGTCGCGCGCGCGGGCGCTCCTGGCCAAAGGGATGAGCCGCCGCGACGTCGCCAACGCGCTGGCCGACGAAACGGGGATCTCGCGCAACGCCGCGTATCGATTGGTCAACGAACTGTGAAGCTGGTGACGGTGCTTGTTCTCTCGACGCTTCCATGGGCGGTCGGGCGGTCAGACGGACGGGTCGCCGGAACGCATGCCCGACCGCCCGACCGCCCGACCGCCCCCTCTCTCACGATCGGTCGCCTCCACTACGACGGCGGCGGCGACTGGTACGGCAATCCGTCGAGCCTTCCCAACCTGCTCGCCGCGATCCGGACCCGCACGGGCCTTCCCGTGACCGAGCGGGAGCGGGTGGTCACGCTCCAGAGCAGTGAGCTGTGGGATACCCCTTACCTCTATATGACCGGCCACGGGAACGTGCACTTCTCCGACGCGGATCTGCGCGTGTTGCGGCGCTACCTGGAGCAGGGTGGATTCCTCCACGCCGACGACAACTACGGCATGGATCAGTCGTTCCGGCGGGAGATCGCCCGGGTGTTTCCGGACCATCCGCTGGTCGAGGTGCCGCTGTCCCATCCCATCTACCATCTGGTCTACGACTTCCCCAAGGGCATCCCCAAGATCCACGAGCACGACGGACTGCCCGCCCAGGGGTTCGGTATCTTTTTGGGGGAGCGCCTGGTCGTGTACTATTCGTATCAGTCCGATCTGGGGGACGGTTGGGAGGACCCCGACGTGCATCATGATCCGCCGGCGCTGCACGAAGCGGCGCTGGAGATGGGCGTCAATCTCTTCACCTACGTGGTGAGCTCGACCCGGTGACCGAAACCACCCGTGCGCTGCGCCGGCTGGGCCGGCCCCACGCACGCGTCCGCGGACTCGCCGTCCTGCTGGCCGGCGCAGGGCTCGCCCTCGGCGCCGCGGCGTTCGGTATCGCGCTCGCCCCGCATCTCGCCGCGGTGCTCGGCGCGTGGCTGGCGATCGCCGCCGTGCTGGCGGCGGCACTGCTCTCCGTGCGGCTCGCCGCCGCCAGCGCCGCCGCACTGCCGCTGGCACGCGCGAGCGAGGGGGCGGCCGGCGCCCGCGAGGGCAGCGTCGCTACACTGCTCGTCGCGACCCGGACCGCGGGGGCGAGTCCAGCCCTCTTCGAAGCGGCGGACCGGCACGCGGCGGCCATCGTCGATCGCGCCGCTCCCGCGGTGACACGCGCCCTGGCCCGAACCACGACCGGCAGTGTCCTCGCCGGCGCGCTGCTCGCCATGGTCGGCGCGACGCTGTTCGTCGTGGCCGCGCCCGGCGCCGGTCGCGCCGCGGGATTCTGGCGGCCGTGGCGAACCATCGCCCTGGCGCGCGCCCCGCTGCGGCTCGCTGTGGATCGATCCCGCGTACGCCGCGGTGAGGCCGTGACGGCGACCGTGACCGTTCCGGGGAGCGCCGGCGGCCGGGTCACCCTGTGGACCCGCGGGCCGGGCGAGCCCTGGCACCCCGTCATCGTTCCGCTCGACTCCGTCGGCCGCGGCGTACGGCGGCTCGGTCCGCTGTAGAGCGACATGTGGGTGCGCGCGTCGAGCGGTAGCCGTCGCAGCCAGGTACTCCAGGTGTCGGTCGCGCTTCCCGCATTCATCGCCGACCTCGCCGTGATCGCCCGGTTCCCGGCGTACCTGAACCGTGCCGACGAGCCGCTCGCCCTGGGTCCGGACACCGTGGCGGTGCCGGTCGGGACGGAGATCGACGCGCGCGGGACGGCGAGCGTTCCGCTGGCCGCGGCGGCGTGGCGGGGAGCGGCCGGCGGATCGGGGAAGGCCCTGGACGTGGACGGACCGCGATTCGGCGGGAAGTTCACGCCACCCACGAGCGGCACGTGGCACATTGCCCTCGGCACCGTGGACGGCCAGCCGGTGGAGGGAGAGTCGCCGGTGCTCGCGGTGCGACTCGTCCCGGATTCGGCGCCGGTGGTGACCGTGCCGGTGCCGGGTCGGGACACGACGCTGCCGTTTTCCCTCGTCCAGCCGCTCGTGATCGACGTCCGGGACGATCATGGCGTCGGACGCCTCGTGCTCCTGAGCTGGCGGGTGAGCCAGACGGGAAAGATCGGCGCGGTCGTGCGCGAGTCGCTGGACGTGAGCGGGGTAGGCGATCGCGCCATCGTGCAAGGCAGTCTCGACGCACAGCATCGCAGCCTCCTGCCGGGAGACACGATCCGGTTCCGCGTAGACGTGTGGGACAATGCGCCGACGCCACACGAGGGGCGGAGCCCCGAGTTTGCCCTGCGTCTTCCCAGCCGCGAGGAGATGCGCGCGGCCCAGCGTGCCGCCACGGCGGACATCGCCGCGGCGGCGGAATCAGTGACGGCGGCGCAGCGCTCGCTCGCCGATCGCGCCAGCGACCTGGCGCAGGAGCGCGCGCGCGGGGCGAGTGACGCCACCAGCGGGCGCCAGCCGTCCGGGCAGACGGGGGCGTTGCCGTTCCAGGCGAGCGAGCGCGCGCAGGAGATCGCCCGCCAGCAAGAAGCGGTGGGCGAGCGTGTGCGGGAGCTCTCCAAAGCCGTGGATGAGCTGGCGCGGGCCGCGCAGGCGGCGGGGATCGACGACACGGCGTTCCAGGCACGGCTGCGCGAAGTGCAGGAGATGCTGGGGCGGGCGATGACGCCCGAGCTGGAGCAGCGGCTGCGCGATCTCCAGGCGGCGCTGGCCCGGCTCGACCCCGACGCGACGCGCGACGCGCTGCGCCGGCTGGCCGAAGCGCAACAGGAGCTGCGGGAAACACTGGAGCGGAGCGAGCAGCTGTTCCGCCGCGCCGCTGTGGAAGGGCAGCTCGCGTCGCTGGCGCAGGACGCCGAGGCGCTGCGGCGCGACCAGGCGGCGTGGAACCGCGATGCGGCGCGCCGGGCCGACTCCAGCGCCGCGGCCGCGGAGCGCGACATGGCCGCCCGAGCCGATTCGCTGGCCGCGGGAATCGCGCAGGCCGACCGGGATCTCGCCGCAACGCGGCGCAGCGCCTCCGACAGCGCCGGCACGCTGGCTGGGCCACGCGCGCAGGCGCAACGCGCTCAGGGGGCGATGCAACAGGCAGCGGCCAGCGCCGAGCGCTCCGATGCCCGCGGGGCGGAGGCCGGTGGGTCCGAAGCGTCGCGGAACCTTGACTCGTTGCCCCAGTCGTTGCGCGCGCGCCGCGACTCGGTCGCGAGGGAGTGGCGGCAGGAGACGTTGGACGCGCTCGATCGCGCCATGGCAGAGACCGCGGCGCTCGCCGAACGGCAGCGCCAGGTGGCGCGGGACCTCGAAGCCGGAGGCTCCGCGGCGGCGGCGCGGTCGCAGCAGGCCGCGATCGAGGAGGGCGCCGCGGCGGTGGATCGCCAGGTTCGCGACGCGGCCGGCCGGCACGCGCTCGTGTCCCCGGGCATCCAGGCGGCGCTGAGCTTCGCCACCCGGCAGATGCGCGCGGCGCGCGAGCAGCTCGAGCAGGCGCAGCCCAACGGCGACGGCGCCGCCCAGCTGGCGGGGGAGGCGCAGGACGCGCTCAACGTGTCGGCCTATGCGATGGCGCAGGCTCGTGCCGACGTCGCCGGCGCACGCTCGGGGAGCGGGTTCCAGGAAGCGGTGGACCGGCTGGCCCAGATGGCGAGCCAGCAACAGGGGCTGAACCGCGACGCCATGGGGATGATGCCGATGGCCGGCACCGGCGCCGACGGTATGCTGCAGCAGCTGCGCTCCCTCGCCGCGCGCCAGCGCGCGCTGGCGGAGCAGTTGGAGCGCCTGCAAGCCTCGGGCGGATCGGGCGCCGCCGGTCCGCTCGCCCAGGAAGCGCGCGATCTCGCCCGGCAGCTCGATGCGGGCCACCTCGATCGCCAGACGATCGAGCGTCAGGAGCGTCTCTATCGCCGACTGCTCGACGCGGGACGGACGCTCACCGGTCCGGAGCCGGATCCGGACAAGGAGCGCACCAGCCGCTCGGCGGAGGGCGACAGCGTGCATCTGCCGGGACTGCTCGCTCCCGGCGTGACGGCCGGACCGCGCGTGCGCTATCCCACCTGGCGCGAGCTGCAGGGCCTCACGCCGGAGCAGCGGCGCCTGGTCCTCGAATACTTCCGGATCCTCAATGCGCCGAAGTGAGCGAGTGCGCCTCACCGCCGTCGTAGCCGTGCTGGTGTCCGCCGCGCCCTCTCCCGGGGCCCGCATCGCGGCCCAGGCCATCAGCCAGGGCTTCGAGCTCGAGCGCCAGGGTCGTGTCGAGCAAGCCGCCGCGATGTACGCGTCGGTGCTGCGCGGCGACCCCGCCAGCCTTCCCGCGCTGCTCGGACTGGAGCGCGTGCTGCCACCGCTGGGCCGGCTGGGCGAGCTGCTCCCCCTGGCGCAACGAGCGCTGCTCGCGGACTCGGGCCCCACGGTGCGTGCCCTCGCCGTGCGAACGCTCACGGCACTGGAGGAGAACGACAGCGCGGCCGCGCTGGTGCGTCGCTGGGCCGCGGGGCGACCGGGCGACCCCGCGCCGTGGCGGGAATGGGCCATCGCGCTGGAGGACCACCAACGGTTCGAGGACGCCCGCAACGTCCTCATGGAGGGCCGGCAAGCCCTGGGGACCGCCACCGCCCTCGCGATCGAGCAAGGGGAGCTGGAGCAGCGCGTCGGTGATTGGCAGGCGGCGGCACTCGCCTGGGCGACCGCGGCCACCGATCCGCAGCAGCTGCCGAATGCGGTGAGCCAGCTCGAAGATGCGCCGGTCGACCAGCGTGACCGGGTGATCCACGCACTCACCGTGGCCGGCGCCTCGATCCCGGCGCGGCGCATCGCGGCCGAGCTGCTGCTGGGATGGGAGCAGCCCGATCGCGGGTGGGCGACGCTCGCGGCGACGCTCGATCCGCCGACTCCCGAGGCAGGGCTCGCGCTGCGCCGGTTCGCCGAGCGGGCGACGGGGTCCGCGGTGGCGGTGCGGCGCGTGCGCGGGCTGTCGCTGGCCCGGCTCGCCGATTATCTGCCGGGGCCGCAGGCGGCACGGATGCGCGCCGAAGCGGCGCGCGCGCTGCTCGACGCCGGGGACCGGACCGCGGCACGGGTCGAGCTGGCGAAGCTCGCCGGGGATCCGGCGGCACCCGCTGAGGCGAAGTCGCTGGCCCAGAGTGCGCTGGTGGATGCGGCGCTGGCCGACGGCCAGCTTGATAGCGCCGCCAGCGGCCTGGCGCGACTCGAGGCGGATCCCCGCACGAGTAGTGAAGAACGCGAGCGGCTACGCTACGGACTGGTCGCCGCCTGGATCCGGGCGGGCCGGCTCGACCGGGCCGAGGATGCGCTCGGCCCCGATTCGAGCGTGGAGGCGCTCGCGTTGCATGGCTGGGCGCACCTGTACCGGGGAGACTTGAAGGAGGCGAGCGACGCGTTCCAAACGGCGGGGCCGTATGCGGGAGACCGGGAGGCCGCGACGGCACGCACCGCGATGCTCGCGCTGCTCGAGCAGATCGACGCGGAGCGGAACCCGGAGCTGGGCGCCGCGCTGCTCGTGCTGGCGCGCGGGGACTCGAGCGGGGCGGTCGCGGCGCTGCGGCGCGCGGGCGAGCACATGGGCGGCGGGCGGCCCGACGTGCTGCTGCTGGCGGGGCGGATCGCCGTGCGGTTGGGAGGCGGGTCGCTGGAAGGGACGGCGGTGGACCTGTTCTCCGAGGTGGTGCGAACGGGCGGGGCGGGCGCCGCCGCGCCGGCGGCCGAGCTCGAGTGGGCGCGGGTCCTCCTGCGGCAGGCCAAACCGGCGGACGCGGTGGCGCACCTCGAGCACCTGATTCTCACCTATCCAGCGAGCGCGGTCGTGCCCGAGGCGCGGCGCGAGCTGGAGCGGGCGAAGGGGTCGATCCCGCGCTCATGAAGCGGCGCGCGTTCGTCGGGGCGGTTGGGCGGATCGGCGGATGGGCGGTTAGCGCCGATCTGCTGGGGCTGTATCCGGCCATCCGCCCATCCGACAATCCGTCGCTCTTGATTCCCATGGACGACGCGCAGTCCGATCACCTCAAGGCGTACGGCGTCGCGTATCGCGTCATCCAGGCCGGCGGCAAGGCCGAATGGCTGTTGAACTACCGCGGTGGATCGTTTCTCCTTCCCGACGCACAGTCGATCCGACGCGACGCGGCTCTGAACGGGGTGACGGTGGAAGCGGTGGACGGCGGGCAGGTGAGTGCGGTGCGCGGAGAAATCGCGGGGACGAACGCCGACGCGGTGCCGCTCGAGAAGGCCCCCAAGGTCGCCGTGTACGTGCCGCCGAATACGCAACCCTGGGACGACGCGGTGACGATGGCGCTGCAATACGCCGGGATCCCGTTCGAGAAATTGTGGGATCCGGAAGTGCTCGCCGACGGTCTGCGTACCTACGACTGGCTGCACCTCCACCAAGAGGACTTCACCGGGCAGTACTCGAAGTTCTTCCTCATCTACACGGGCCAACCGTGGCTCTCGGAGATGGTCCGCTTCACCGACGCCGCGCGCCGGCAGCTCGGGCTGGCCTCGGTGCCCGACATGAAGAAGGCGGTGGCCCGGGCCATCCGGGCCTACGTGGACCGCGGCGGCTTCCTGTTCGCCAT
>JBGPHP010000135.1:0-8459 GCA_041484445.1 Gemmatimonadota bacterium | reverse complement strand
GTTGTGGGCACGGCCGATCTGGGGCACGTGGTGGACGTGGGACGCGCGATTGACCCTCACGCTGATGCTGTTCTTCATGTTCATCGGCTATCAGGTGCTGCGCGGCGCCGTGACCGACCCCGGACTACGGGCGCGCTACGCCGCCGTCGTCGGGATCTGCGGGCTCGTCCTCCTGCCGTTCATTCACCTCAGTGTGTACCTGTTCCGCACCCTGCACCCCATGCCGATCGTGCTGAAACCCAGCGCGCCGTCGGCGCCCCCGGCGATGGTGATCACGCTGCTGTCGTCGTTCGCCGTGTTCACGCTGCTGTACGTGGGGTTCGTGATCCAGCGCTACGCCATCGGAGAGCGGACGCATGACGCCTGACGCCGTACCGCAGACGGGCGGGTACATGGTCGCCGCGTACATCGTGACGGGGGTGCTTCTCCTCGGATATACGGTGGTGTTGTGGCGGAGGGGTTCGGCAAAGACGAAATCGTAAGGAGAGAAGCGTAGGGGGCTGAGACGTAGGGAAGAGGCGTACGCTTCCGTCCTTACGTTCAGCCCCCTACGTCTTTGTCCTTACGCCTTCTTTGGAAGCAGCAACACCTTCCACACCCACCCGGCGAGAGCCCCTCCCGCCAACGGTCCGATCCAATACACCGCCTGCGAGTGCCACGACCACGCCACCAGCGCGGGACCGAACGCCCGGGCGGGGTTGAGGGCGGCCCCGGTGAGACTGCCCACGACCAGCGCGGACACGAAGATCGCCAACCCGATGCCGAAACCGCCGATCTTGGGTGCCTCGCTCGAAATGGCGGTCCCGAACACGCTGGACACGAGGAAGAACGTGAACACCGCTTCGATGGCGACGCCCTGCCCGAAGGAAACGTTGAGCGAGAGTTGCGGCACCCCGGCCGTTACCGCGCGCACGGCGATGGCGGAGAACACCGCCTTCAAGAGCGCCGCCCCCGCGATCCCCCCGGCGAGCTGAGCCAGGACGTACCGGCCCAGGGTGCGCCCGTCGATCCGGCCGGCGACGAACACCCCGAGGCTCACGGCCGGGTTGAGGTGCCCGCCCGAGATGCCCATGAAGGCGCTGATCAGGATCGCTATCCCGACCCCGTGGGCCAGGGCGATGCCGAGGGGCGTGACGGCGCCGCCCGTCATGGCGTTGGTGACGACGCTGCCGGCGCCGATGAAGACGAACAGGGCCGTGCCGAGAAATTCCGCGACCAGCGGCCGGTACGAGGCGTTCACCAGGGCTCCTCTGTTGAGTGATGGATTAGGGCGGCCGCAAATCTAGAGGCGAACTCAGGCGCGCCGCAACACCAGCGTCGCGTTGATACCGCCGAAGCCGAACGAGTTCGTCAGGATGGCCCCCGGACGTGCGTTCCGACCGTCTCCGGGCAGGCAGTCGAGATCGCAGGCCGGGTCGGGCTGCGAGAGGTTGAGCGTGGGCGGGAGCCACCCGCGCGCGAGGGAGAGGGCGCAGATCGCGGTTTCGATCGCACCGCTCGCGCCCAGCGCGTGGCCGTAGTAGCCCTTGGTCCCGCTCACCGCCAGGCGATACGCGTGTGCGCCGAACACCTGCTTGATCGCCAGGGTTTCGGTGGAATCGTTGAGCGGAGTGGACGAGCCGTGCGCGTTGACGTATTCGATTTCCCCGGCGTTCACGTCGCCGTCGGCGAGGGCGAGCTGCATGGCGCGCGCGGCCTGCCGGCCGTCGGGCCGCGGCGCGGTCATGTGGTGCGCGTCGTTGGTGCAGCCGTACCCGACGATCTCGCCGTACACCGGGGCGCCGCGGGCCAGCGCCCGTCCGCGCTCCTCCAGGATGACCACCGCCGCTCCCTCGCCCATCACGAAGCCGTCGCGATCGGCGTCGAAGGGACGGGACGCCGTGCCGGGGTCGTCGTTGCGGGTACTCATCGCCCGGATGTTGGAGAACGCGGCGAAGGTGAGCGGGGCGAGCGGAGCTTCGGAACCGCCCGCGACCATCACGTCGGCATAGCCGTCGCGCACGGCGCGGAAGCCATCGCCGACGGCGATCGTGCCCGAGGCGCAGCTCATCGCATTGGTGGCGTTGGGACCGGTAAACCCGAATTCGATCGCGATGTTGCAGCTCGCGGCGCCGGGGAACACCGCCAGCGCGAGCGAGGCGTCGAGCCCGCGCGGTCCCTCCCGCAGGTAGTTCCCCACCTGTGATTCGGCGAACGCGACGCCGCCCAGGGCCGAGCCCATCATAGCGCCGACACGGTCGGAATCCTCGCGCGCCGGGTCGAGTCGCGCGTCCGCCAGCGCCAGCCGGGCGCACGTCACGGCGAGCTGGGAGAATCGGTCGAGACGCTTCGCGCGCTTCGCCTCGAGAAAGTCCTGCGGGCGGAAGTCGGGAATCTCGGCCGCGATCTTGCTGCGGAACGGAGCAGGGTCGAAGCGGCTGAGCGTGCGCACGGCGGAGCGCCGCGCCACGAGACCGTCCCACAACCCCTCGACCGCGGTCCCGATCGGCGTGACGGCCCCCACACCGGTGATCACCACCCGGCGGCGCGGCTTCACGCGGCCTCCGCGCGGCGCCGGATTCCGGCCAGCGTGCGGGAGGCGATGCCGTGCACGAACACCGGCCCGATCACGGCGTCCGCCGCCAGACGGCCCACCAGCGGCCAGCGTGGACCCGCCCACTCGTGCACGATCTCCACCACCACGCGGTCCCCCTCGTTTTCGGTGAGCTCCCAGCGGACGTCCATCCCGGCCGTGAGGCCGCCGACGTGGCGGTAGCGGATCACCGGTCGGTCGGGCTCCACGCGCATCTCCGACACCCACCACGCCGGGTACCGCAACGGCGGCGGACCGAACGGCCGCCAGGCCGCCATCTCCACGCGTCCGCCGTCGGCGCGCCGCTCCAGCATCTTCACCCAGCGATAGTGGGGCAACAGCTCCGGCCAGCGCTCCACGTCGCGCGCCAGCGCGAAGACGCGTTCGAGCGGCGCGTGGATGGTGATACGGTCGATGGTGTGCATGAGAAATAGCGCCTCACAGACTCGCATACCCACCCCGGTAGTACAGCAACGGCCGCCGCTCGCTCACTTCGCCTCCGGTCACCAAACCGAAGAACACCGTGTGGTCTCCGCTGGGGACGGCGGCCTGCTTCGCGCATTCGATGTGCGCCAGCGCTCCGTCGATCAGCGGCACGCCGTGCCGGCCTTCCCGGTACCCCACGCCGTCGAAGCGGTTCGCCTCCACCGTCGCGAACCGGCGCGCCATGGCTTCCTGGTCGGCCGCGAGGATGTTGATCGCGAAGTCCGCCGCGGTCAGGAGTGCGTCGTGCATGTCATTCTGTCGATCCACCGCCACCAGCAACAGCGGGGGCTCGAGCGACACCGACGCCACCGAGCTCGCGGTCATGCCGGCGGGCCGCCCGTCGGCGCGCCGCGCCGTCACGACAGTCACGCCGGTGGCGAACCTCCCCATGAGCTGGCGGAATTGCGCCGCCGCGACGCCCGGAATCACCATAGCAGCTGGAGCAGAAAGGAAGGGGCGAGCACCACGCGGGCCGGCACGAAGTTGCCGGTCGCTCCGACCACAAGATCGGCGAGGCCGGGATGGCGCGCCAGACGGCCCACGACGCGTCGCGCCAGCGGTTCCCAGCCCACCCCGATGCCGATCAGCCGCTCCAGCAGCCACTTCCCGGAGAACGCCCGGCGCCGCGCCGCGCGATAGGGGTCGAGCGCCGCGGCAGGCAATGGACCGCGGCCGCCCCCCCCGGTCGCGAGCGCGTCGGTGAGCGCGGCCGCGGCGAGCTCCGCTCCCCGCAGCGCGCTGTAGAGGCCCTGGCCGGTGAACGGATCGAAGAAGTCGGCGGCGTCGCCCACGAGCAGGGCGCCGCCGCCCGGCGCCACCGCGTGGCGCGACCATTGGGCGAATGGTCCCGTCACGAGCACCTCGCGCGCCAGGACGGCGCCGGCGAACCGTCCGCGCAGCCGCGGAAAGGTGTCCAACGCCTGCCGCAGTCCCTCGTCCCGCCGCAGCGCCGCCGCGTGCGATCGTGCCGCGGACACGGGGAGCACGAGCGCCACGGTCGTCACGCCATCGCCGATCGGACCCATCCCGACATAGCCCGGCCGGCCGATGTGCATCTCGCCCACGTCTCCCATCCCCCCGACGCCCGTGTAGTGAGCGGTGAACGCCAGGCGCGCCGGGTACGAGGAGCGGCGCAGACCGAGTCGGCGCGCCACCACGGAGCGCAGGCCGTCCGCCCCGACGACAACCCGTGCCCGGTGCACGCGGCGAAAGGCGCCTCCCGCACGGGCGCGGCTGACCACACCGCCCACGGCCCCCTGGTCGTACAGCAGCTCCTCCACCGCGCTGCTTTCCTCTATCTGAGCGCCTGCGCGCACGGCCGCTTCCACCAGGAGCGCGTCGAGCCGGGAACGGGGTAAGGCATAGCCGTAGGGTGCCGGGCTCGGGAATCGATGGTTGGCGGCGAATCGACCGACGGCATCGGTTCCGTCCGGGGCAACCACCCGCATGCCGTAGAGGCGACCTGGTGCGGCGCGCTCGATTTCGGGCACAAGGGCGGGATCGAGCCGTTCGAGCAACGGTGTGGCGGCAGGGCTCAGGTACTCCGAGCAGGGCTTCTCACGGGGGAAACGAGCTCGGTCGAGCAGCAGTACGCTCGCTCCGGCGCGCGCGGCGAGGAGGGCGGTGGCGGAGCCCGCCGGCCCCGCTCCCACGACGACGACGTCCCAGGCCGGGGGCATGAAGTGACTCAGCCGCCTAGGACCAGGCCAGCCAGCCCGCGCCGGCGAGCAGGGCCCCGGCCAGGGAGCCGGCCAGATTCACCGCGTCGTTGTCCAGCCATCGTATCCCTCGCGCCAGGGAGACCGGCCCGTGGCAGCCCTCGCCTGCCGCGCGCTCCGAGACCACGCCGCACACCGGGCAGACATAGCGGGCTTGCGCCGTGGCGCCGAGCAGGGAATCGACGAGCATGCCGAACGCGCCGCCCGTCGCCGCCACGGCGGCCCCGCGCCAGCCGAGGACGGGAGCGACGAGTCCGGACAGTCCGGCGATGGCGAGAGCTCCGGTCAGACCGCCGGCCGTGCCGAGCGGGGTGATACCCCCGGAGTAGCCGGGGGAGACAACGGTTCCGGTCGTGATGAGGCGCGGTGGGGTGGGGGAAAATGCACCGATCTCCGTGGCCCAGGTGTCGGCCGCTGCGGCGGCCAGAGCACCGGCGGCTTCGGGCCAGTGGCCGAACAACGCCGCGACAGCCGCGATCCCGCCGTTCGCCAGGACCTGGCGGGCGCGGCGACGGGCGCCGGCGCCCGTGGCGAGACGGGTGAGGAGGCTTCCACTAAGAAGGAAAGCGAAGAGGGGAATGAGGCCGCGCCACCCGAGTCCCCACCAGACGGCCCCGCCGACCAGGATGGCGGCGGCGCCACCGCCCGGTGTGAGCCAGCTCACTCGTCGAACAGCTGTTCCAGGATGCGGCGACGCAATGCGGGCGGGGCGCCGAGGGCACTGCAGCGCGCCTTCACAAATTTCAGGAACAGGTCTTCGAAGTCGTGCTGCTCGCCACAGGGGGGGCACTCCTTGAGGTGCTGCCGGATCTCGCGCTCCAGCTCCGGCGTCATCTCGCGATCGAGGTACTCGTAGAGGTGCTCGATGCAGTCGTGGCAGTTCATGTGGCGTGTCCCTTGATGTATCCCATGCTCACGGCGTAGTCGTAGAGCTTGGCCTGCAGTAGACGGCGCCCCCGGTACAACCGCGATTTCACCGTTCCCACGGGGACGCCGAGCACCTTGGCGACCTCCTCGTAGGAGAGTCCCTCGACGTCCGACAGCATCACCGCTTCGCGGAACGCCTCGGGGAGCTGATCCACGGCCCGCAGCACCTCGTCGTCCACGATCCGGTCGAAGAAAGCGCCCTGGGGGTCCTTTTCCTGTATATCCTCGAACACCGCGAAGGGCTCGATTGTGTCCAGATCCACCGATTCGGGATGCCGGCGCTTGCGGCGGTATTCATTGATGAAGAGATGCCGCAGGATCGTCAGCAACCACCCCTTCGCGTTGGTGCCGAGGGTGAACCGGTCCCAGGCGCGGTAGGCACGCAGCATCGTCTCCTGGACGAGATCTTCGGCGTCGGCGGCGTTCCCGGACAGGCGGAGCGCCACCCGGTAGAGCGTGTCGAGGTGTGCCAGCGCCTCGCGCTCGAAGCTCTCCCGTCGTTCCTCCTGGGGAGGCCGGTCGGGGGCAGGGGTGGGCGGGGGAGTGGACGCCATGCGAGTTCGAGAACGGTAGGCGCGGGCTCCCCGGTTTCGCAATGGGGTGCTAGGTTACGCGCGCCGTGATCCATAGCATCGTGCCGCTCGCGGTCCTCGAGGCCATCCGGAATCTCGACACCCCCGTGGAAGACGGTCTGGGCGAGTTCGCCGACGAGCTTCTGGTGAAGCGCCTCGGCCTCTCGGCGACCGTTCGGACCCAGCTCGCTGAGTACGAGGCGTTGGTGCGACGCGACGGGCGGGTGGCGGGCGACCACGTGGAAGCGCTGCTGCGGCTGGTCGGCCGGCGCCCCGATGCAGAGCTGGTGTTCGCCGATGCGGGCCGACGCGCCGCACGACGAGCGGTGCGGCGGGCGTTCACCGGGGCCCGCCTGTTGGCCGCGCTCGCCCCCCGGAGTCTGGGCTACGCCGTCGCTGGCCGCGCAGCGCACGTCGTGCTGGGTGGCGACCTGACGCGCGAGGCGCGCGTGCCGGTGATTCGCGTGAGCGATCCGCTCGCCGTCCGGGCGACGCCCGATGGCGCCGCGTGCGGATTCTACGCCGCGGCCTTCGCCGAGCTGCTGCGCCTCCTCGCCGGATTCGAAGGCGCCATGCTGCACACCGCCTGCCGTGCCCGCGGCGGCGCCCGCTGCGAGTGGCGCGCTGCCCCACCCGATCCGAGACACCACTGATGCCCCCACTCGCCGGATTCGACTTCGCCGCCCTGACGGCCGCGCTCGAGGCGCTCGGCGCCGACGCGTGGCTGCTGTTCGACTTCCGTGGCGTCAACCCGATCGCCACGCGCGTGCTCGACGTGCACGGCATGGCGACGCGGCGATTCTTCGTCTTTCTGCATCGCTCCGGCCCGCCCGTGGCGGTGGCGCACAAAATCGAGCTTGCGCCGTTCGAGGGATTCCCCGGTGAGGTGCGGCCGTACGCCGCCTGGCGCGAGCTGCACGCCCAGCTCGAGCCGCTCGTGAGGGGGAAGACACTCGCCCTCGAGACCTCCGAGCAGGACGGCGTGCCCTATCTCGACCGCGTCCCGCACGGCGTGGTGCAGCTACTGGAGGCGCTGGGCGGGCGCGTCGTGTCGTCGGCGCCGCTCGTCACGTGGTTCGCGTCGCGCTGGTCGGAGGCGGAGCTCGCCGGCCACCGCCGGGCCGCCGAGGCGATCGCCG
Organism: Gemmatimonadota bacterium; assembly: GCA_041484445.1. Classification (GTDB taxonomy): domain Bacteria; phylum Gemmatimonadota; class Gemmatimonadetes; order Gemmatimonadales; family GWC2-71-9; genus DASTHG01. Next base: position 1,045 of record JBGPHP010000135.1, on the reverse strand, counting down.
CCATCGCGCGCGACGCGCTCGCCTGGGCGGGGGCCGAGCTCGCGCGGGGGACCGCGGTGCGGGAGACGGCGGTGCAGCAACGGGTGGTGGAGGCGTTCGACCGGGCCGGGCTCGTCACCGACCATCCGCCGATCGCCGCCTTCGGTCCCAACGCGGCGAACCCCCACTACGAGCCGCGCGCGGGCGGGGACCGCGCGCTCGCGGCGGGCGAGGTGCTGCTGCTCGATCTGTGGGCGGGCGTGTCGCGCGGAGCCGTGTTCGCCGATCAGACCTGGATGGGATTCGCCGGCCGCACGCCGCCCGCCGAGGTCGCGCGGGTGTGGGAGGTGGTGCGCGACGCCCGCGACGCGGCGGTGGCCCGGCTCGTCGAGCGCTGGCGCGGGGCGGCGGGGGGCGGCCCGCCGGTGACCGGGGCCGAGCTGGACGACGCGGCGCGCGGCGTGATCGTCGCCGCCGGGTACGGCGAGTGGTTCGTGCACCGTACTGGCCATTCCATCGACCGCGACCTCCACGGCTCCGGCCCCCATCTCGACAACTTCGAGACGGCCGACACCCGGGTGTTGCAGCCGGGCATCGGGTTTTCGGTGGAGCCGGGGGTGTATCTGCCGGGCCGGTTTGGCGTGCGCAGTGAGATCAACGTGCACCTGGGAGCGACGGGACCGGAGGTCACGCCGGCCGCGCCGCAGCGGACGCTGCTGCTGGTATGAGGAATCTCGGAAGAAGTGGGGTCTTGCGCACCGGCGCATACGGCGACATGTTCGCGCGGTTTTTTGCTGTCCACTTCCGGGGACAACGCCGGGTGCCGGATCGCCTTGACGGCTCCTGTGACGCGGTCCACCTTTGCAAAGGCATCTTTTTGTAGGGAACAGGATGACAGCCGTCTTTTCTGGATGCACTCACCCGGAGGGAGGTGACGTGTCGCCATCTGCTTTTCCGTCCGGCAGTTCAAGCGTCTTCACGCCATGGGAGGATGTGTCATGACTCATCGTGTGCGAAGCGTCTTCGGTCGCTTCCTCGCGCTGGGCGTCGCCGTCGTGCTCGCGAC
>JBGPHP010000134.1:0-8542 GCA_041484445.1 Gemmatimonadota bacterium | reverse complement strand
CGCCCCCCAGATGAAGTACTGGAGGAACATCATGGCGGAGAGCCGGACGCGAACGCTCACGGCAGCACCCGGATCTTGATGCTGCGGTAGGCGACCCAGTCGCCGTGATCCTGCAGCCCGATGAATCCTTCGGTATTGCGGCCGTAGTGGGGATGGGGCGCGAACTTGCTGCCGTGCACCCGCATCTCCCAGTCGGGGCTCCACAGCTCGTACTGCAGCATGCGGACGCCATTGAGCCAGTGCTCCACGTGGCGGCCGTTGACGATGATGCGCACCTGATTCCATTGGCCGGCCGGCCGCACGATCCCCGACGGGGCTTCGTACAGGCCGTAGTCGGAGCCTGCCGCCGTGAGCCGCGACTTGCCGTCGGGGTGGCGCGCGTCGTCGAGCACCTGCATCTCCGGCGCGGTCCAGTAGATGGCGTCGTCGTCTTCACTCGCCCGGTAGAAGATGCCGCTGTTGCCGCCGGGCGCGACCTTCCACTCGAGCGTGAGCTCGAAGCTCTTGAATTTCTGGTGGTGAGGATGTCGCCACCGTCGCCGGTCCGGGTGAGCGCCCCGTCCACCACCTTCCAACCCGACGGCATCGACGCTTTCTTGAAGCCGCGCCAGCCGTCAGTCGTCCGGCCATCGAACAACAACCGCCATCCGGCCGCCCGCTCGGCGGGCGTGAGGATGTTCGGCGGAGTCTCGCCGGGACGCTGTGCCGCGAGGGCCGTGGCGACCAGCACGACAGGAAGTGTCAGCAGACATGCGCTGGAGGTCATGGGCAGGTGGTCTCGTGGTGTGAAGGCCGCCAAGTTACGGTTCTGCAGGCCGCCCCGCTACGCCTCTGGCAGGCGCGGCGCGCCCGGCGTACCGTTTTCGACCGATGCTGTACCGCGTCGCCGCCGACCTCATCATGCTGCTGCACTTCGCGTACATCGTGTTCGTGATGGGCGGAGCGTTCCTCGTGCTGCACCGCCGCGCCTGGATGTGGCTCCACCTGCCGGCCGTCGCCTGGGGCGTGTGGGTCGAGTTTTTCGCCAAGACCTGCCCGCTCACGCCGCTCGAGAATGCGCTGCGGGCGCGCGCCGGACAGGAGGGATACCCGGGGGGCTTCATCAACCATTACATCGGACGCGTGATCTATCCCGAGGGTTTGACCGCGCGGGCACAGTTCGCGATCGGCGGCTTCGTGCTGATCGTCAACCTCGTACTCTACTGGTGGGTCTGGCGCCGCGCCCGAGGCGCCGCGTGAGCGGCGCGGGCGGGACGATCCGGCGCCTCGCGGGCGACGCCGACCTGGCGGAGTGCGCCCGCATGATGGCCGAGTCGGAGCCGTGGATTACACTGGGACGCACCGTGGAGGCGTCGATTCGCAATCTGCGGGACCCCGGCAAGGAAGTGTACGTCAGCGAGGACGAGGGACGGATCATCGGGTTCGTGGTGATCGACCTGCGCGGCCCATTCCCGGGGTACATCCAGACCGTGTGTGTACGGGCCGGCGCGCGCGGCCAGGGACAGGGCGCCCAGCTCATCGCCTGGGCCGAGAGTCGCATCTTTCAGGAGAGCCCGAACGTGTTCCTGTGCGTCTCCACATTCAATCCAGACGCCCACCGCCTCTACGAGCGGCTCGGCTACTCGGTCGTGGGCCAGCTCCCGGACTACCTCGTGCGCGGTCACGGCGAAGTGTTGCTCCGCAAGTCCCGTGGCCCCTGGTCGGAGTTCCGCCGATGATCCGGGCGCGCCACGGCCGCGCCGCGTGCGCCGTCCTGTTCGCTCTATTCGGCGCTCCGCTCGTGGCGCAGGACTCGATCCCTGTCCGCGCCGAGTACGCTGCCGCAGCCGCGCTGCTGACCCGGATGATCGAGCACGAGATGAGCGACAAGGATCTCCCCGCCGTCTCAATTGCGCTGGTTGACGACACAGCAATTGTCTGGGCCCGCGGCTTCGGCTATGCCCGGGATAGCGCCCCGGCCACCGCCCGCAGCATCTACCGGGTCGGCGCCGTGTCGCCGCTCTTCCAGCGAGGCGCATTCGCCGAGCCGGGGCCTGAAATCGCGCGCGAGCGCGCCGCCGGGACGATGTGGGCGCCCGATGGGCGTCGCTTTTCGGCTCCCGCGGTCCTGCACGATGAGGCGGGCGGGGGATCCGATGCCAGCGTGACGGACCTCGGGCGCGCGCTCACTCGACTGTTCGGCGACTCGAGCCTCGGCCCGCCCGGCCCGCCCTTGGACGACCATCGCCGGATACGGCGCAACGGGGCGATCCCCGGATTCGCGACGACCCTCGCGGCCCTCCCCGACGACCGGTTCGGTGTCGTCGTGGTGACCACGCTGGACGGCGCAACCACGATCACCGAGCGAGTGGCCGACGCCGCGCTGCGCGCCATGCTGGCAGCCCAAGCCGGGACACCGCTCCCCGAGCCCGTACTCACGAGCCCCCTCGCCGTCGGCGTGGCCCGCGCGGCCTCCGGCCATTACGCGCGTCAATCCAGCAGCGTCGATCTGCTCGAGCGGCACGGGGACCTGTTGATCTCGCGCGACGGCAGCGCGGTCCCGGCCCGCGTCCGCGCGCTGGGCGACAGCCTGGTGTTCGACGATCCTCTCGTGTTCGGCGGCTCGGTGCGCCTGCACCCCGACGCCGTCATCGTGGACGGCGACAGCTTCGCCCGGGCCCCCGAGTCGATGCCCGCGCCGCCCCCCGCCCGCTGGGTCGGCCTGCTCGGCGAATACGGCTGGAGCGACGAGACCCTGTTCGTATTCGAGCGCGGAGGCCGGCTGCATGCGTTGATCGGGTGGATCGAGGACGAAGTCCTAATGCCCGTCTCGGACACCGCGTTCGCCGTTCCGGCGAGCAGCCGACACGTCGGCGCGCGGATCGTCTTCCACGGGACCCGCACAGGCCGGGCGAGCGACGCCCGCCTGGGAGCCGTCACCTTCCCCCGCCGCGCGATCGGCCCGCAGACCGGCAGCCAGCTCACGGTGGCCCCGGTGCGTCCCGTCGCAGAGTTGCTTGCGGCGGCGCGGACCGCGACCCCGCCCGCCGAGAGCGGCAGTTTTCGCGCCCCCGATCTCGTGGACCTGGCCACACTGGACTCCACGATCCGTTTCGATATCCGGTATGCCACGACGAACAACTTCCTGGGGAGCGTGTTCTATTCGACCGCCCACGCCTTCTTGCAACGTCCCGCCGCCGAGGCGTTGTTGCGCGCGCAGCGCCGACTCCGCTCCATGGGCTATGGCCTGCTGATTCATGACGGGTACCGGCCCTGGTACGTGACCAAGACGTTCTGGGACGCCACGCCGCCCGCGCTGCGCTGGCTCGTCGCCAATCCGGCGAGCGGGTCGCGGCACAACCGTGGGTGCGCCGTCGATCTGACGTTGTACGACCTGCGCACCGGCCGGCCGATCGACATGGGCGGAACGTACGACGAGACGACCGAACGCTCCTACCCGGACTACCCGGTGACGACGGATCTCCAACGCTGGCACCGGGACGTGCTGCGCCAGGCGATGGAGGAGGAAGGCTTCAGCCGGATCTCCAACGAGTGGTGGCACTTCGACTATCGGGACTGGCGCAGTTACCCGATCCTCAACGTCCCCTTCGAGCAGCTGTGAAGACCGCCCTCATCGCCGGCGCCACCGGACTGGTCGGGAGCCAGTGCCTGGCCCGCCTCCTCGGTGAGCCCGGATACGAGCGGGTCGTCGCGCTCGTGCGGCGCCCGCTGCCGCATACCGACTCGAAGCTGGAACAGCGGGTGATCGAGTTCGATCGTCTGGGAGCGGCCGGCGTCGAGTTCCCAGCCGCGACCGACGTGTTCTGCTGCCTCGGCACGACCATGAAACAGGCCGGATCGGAAGCGGCGTTCCGGCAGGTCGATTTCACGTATGTGGTGGCCCTCGCGGCGCAGGCGCTCGATCACGGTGCCCGGCAGTTTCTGCTGGTCAGCTCGCTGGGGGCGAACCCGGGATCGAGATTCTTCTATAACAGGGTAAAGGGCGAAACCGAGGCGGCGATCGCGGCGCTGCCGTTCGAAGCACGGCAGATCTTCCGCCCATCGATCCTCCTGGGCGAGCGCGCCGAGAACCGGCCGGGGGAGCGCGCGGGAATCGCGGCCATGAAAGGGGCCTCGTTCATGCTGATCGGACCGCTGCGCAGGTACCGTCCCATCGCCGCCGCCACGGTCGCGGAGGCGATGGTGCGGGTGGCGCGGCGCGCGCCGCGGGGCGTCAACATCTATGAATCCAACGACATCGAGCGGGCCGCTCGGGGCTAGTCCGCCTCGTTATATTCCCGCTTTCCAAATAGTCTTCCAGAAGGACGTGACATGGCCAATCCACTGCTGAACGACAAAGCCCTCCAGCGCGCCGCCCAGTACTCGCAAGCGGGGACCGGCGAGCTGATGTCGGTCGAAGGCGCGATCAACAAAGCGGGGTTCCTGCTGCTGCTGGTGGTCGGAGCGGCCACCTGGGTGTGGACCCGCTACTCTCAGACGCTCGACCTCGCCGCCGTGATGCCCTACATGTGGGGCGGGCTCATCGTGGGCATGGGCGCGGCGCTCGTGACCATCTTCCTGCCGGCCTGGGCGAGAATCAGCGCGCCGGTGTACGCGGCGGCGCAGGGCCTCGCGCTGGGCGCCATTTCGGCGCTGTACGAGCAACGGCTGCACGGCATCGTCTTCCAGGCCATCGGGCTCACCCTCGGCGTGCTGGCCGTGATGCTGCTGTTGTACCGCTCGGGCATCATCAAGGTGACCGACCGATTCCGCATGATCGTGTTCGCGGCGACCGGCGGTATCGCGCTGTTCTATCTCGTAACCATCGTGCTGTCGTTCTTCCACGTGCAGATACCTTTGCTGTACGGCGGCGGGACGGCCTCGATCGTGTTCAGTCTCGTCGTCGTGGCCATCGCCGCCATGAACCTCGCGATCGATTTCGACTTCATCGCCCGCGGCGCCGAGCACGGCGCGCCGAAGTTCATGGAGTGGTATGCGGCGTTCGGCCTGATGGTCACGCTGATCTGGCTGTACCTCGAGATCCTGCGCCTGCTCGCCAATTCGCGGCGGCGCTGAGACCCATGCCGTGCGGCGGGCCGGGGCCGGCCCGCCGCACCCGCATCAGCTCCCTTCCGCGACCCGCACCGGCTGCACCGTTTCCCCGAATTTGCCGCCCAACGCGCGCAGGTAGCTTTCCTGCGTCCGGTAGTAGCCGAACACGAACCGCGACAGGAAGCGGAACAGCGGATTGGCGATCCAGCCCCGCTCCGTGACGGTCACCCGACTGCCGTCCGGCACCGCGGCGATCTCGTAGGTCCACGACCCGCCGAACGGCGCGCCGGGCGGCGACTCGATTCGCGTCACGAGGCGCCGCGGCGGTTCCTCCGACTCGATCCCGATCGTGATGGCGCCGCCGCGCGATTCCTGCTTCCAGTGCTCCCAGCCTTCCGGACCCGTCGCCCGCTCCGACGAGCGCAGCTCCGGCCACCACTGCGGCATGGCGCCGATGTCGCGCACGACGGCCCAGACGGTTTCCGGCGGTTGCCGCACGACGATCGACGCACCCGCCACGTGGTCGCGCGACAGCAGCATGCCGACCAGCGCCATCAACGCCGGGAGTCCGACCAGCACCGCGACGACGATCAGCACCCATTTCATGTGATAGCCTCCGTTTCGTCTCCTAGAATGCCCTTCTCACCGTCCATTCACAACAGCTTCAATCGGTGCGACTTAGGCTCCGCTCTGGAGACGGAAGCAGGCTTCTCAGCAGGAGGTGGGTATGAGCGCGAAGGACCTGATCGACGGCGCGGTCGAGCATCTGCGGACCAGCGCGAGCGTGAAGGCGGTGTACGGCGACCCGATCACCGCGGACGGCAAGACTGTGATCCCGGTCGCGAAGGTGGCGTACGGGTTCGGCGCGGGCAGCGGCCACGGCAAGCACGCGAAGAAGGGCGAGGACGGCAAGGCGCCGGTGGAGGGTGAAGGCGAGGGCGCGGGTGGCGGCGTGGCCGCGCGTCCGGTCGGCGTCGTCGAGATCACCGAGCAAGGAACGAAGTTCGTGCAGTTCGGGGCGCCCAAGAAGCTCGCGATCACGGCGCTCGTCGGCACCGGGATCGGGCTCGTATTCGGCTGGTTCCTGGGGCGAAAGGGGAGTAAGAACTAGTCGTCGTCGTCGCGCAGGCGCTCCAGCTCGCGGCGGTCGCGCTTGGTGGGTCGCCCCTTCCCCTCGAAGGCCGGGGTGGGGGCGATCCGCAGCTGGTGTGCGAGCCGCTCGCGCGCGGCTTTCCCTTCGGGATCCTCCGCGTAGAGCGTCGCCGCTTCCTTTGCGGGGCCGCGATGGTCGCTCAGCACCAGCACCCGCACCAGGTAGGCAAATGGCGGCTTGCGCACCCGGAGCCGGTCGCCGACCGCGAGTGCCTTCGCCGGTTTCGCCGGAGCGCCGTTGACGTCGACCCGTCCGGCGCTGATGGCTTGTGAAGCGACAGCTCGGGTCTTGTAGAATCGAGCCGCCCACAACCATTTGTCCAGTCGAACCGAATCTCTGGACATCAGACGTCAGACATCAGCTTCTTGATAAAACCCGTAAGCATACGCTTCGCTTCCGTCACATTGGCCTCCAGCAACTGGTAGTCACCGGCTTCGACGAGACCGAGATCGAACGCCAGGAGCAGATGATACTCGAATTCGCTGGCCGAGCCCAGGGCGATCGTCAGGAATCGGGCGAACTCACGTCTGCTGCGGCGTCCACATCCTTCTGCGATATTGGCGCCGATGGACGCGGCTGACCGACGCAGCTGCGACGACATCCCATACCGCTCATCGCGGGGAAATGCGCTCGTGATACGGTAAGCGGCAAGCGTCATTTGATGAGACTTCTCCCAGACCTTGAGCTGGCGGAACCCAACCATGACGAACTCCAAGTGAGGTCGGGTCCAGGTTCGCACCTCCGCTATTCCCTTCCGTCATCGTTTTCGCCGCCCGTAGACCCGAAAACACTGCCCGCCCGGGCGTTGGTCGCTCGGGCGGGTTTGTGAACCTGACATCAGACGTCTGACGTCCGCAGTTCTACGCCTTTTTCAGTCTCACATCCCCGCTCCCCGTCTCCACGTGCAGCCGCCCCGTGCCGTTCCCGATGCGGCCCTCCACGTGATCCTCGGCGATCTTGCGCACCGTGACGGAGATGCCGCCCAGGTCGATATCGCCCGACCCCGTGTCGAGCACCACGTCCGCGCCGTACTCGGGGGGCAGCGTGAGGTTGACCTCGCCGGAGCCGGTGTCGATATCGATCGAGCCGCCGCCCGAGAGCAGCTCGAGCGTCACGTCGCCCGACCCGGTATCGATGATGAGATCATCGGCCTTCACGGCCGTGGCGTCGGCATTGCCGGAGCCGGTGTCGATCTTCAGGCTGCGGCCCTCGACGTGATCCAACGTGACGTCGCCGGACCCCGTGTCGAACAGCAGGTCGTCCCCGTGGGCGCCGCTCACCACGACGCTGCCCGACCCGGTGTCGAGGTTGAGATCGCCCGCGGCATCGGTCACCCGCACGTCGCCTGAGCCGGCGTCGACGCTCAGCGAGCCCCGCATGCCGCTCGCCGTGACGTCGGCCGAGCTGACGTCGAGCTTGACGTCGCCGTTGACGTTGGTCGCCGTCATTCGCCCGACCGCCAGGTACACCGCGATGCGCCGGCCGGGGGGCACGAGGATGCGGAGGTCCGCATGCGCGTCCAGACCAGAGCCGTCCCCGCTGATGCGGACGCGGTGGCCGCGGCCGAACGAGCGGCTGTCTCCGCTGAAGGTGCCGTCCTCGCGTACGTCGAGATTGGAGCTCGAATGCGCGCCCATGCCGGGATAGACGATGTCGTCGTCGGGATACATCACGCGCAGCGTCTGGCGGGAGCCGATCGGGCCGGTCTCGACCTGCAGCTTGGCGGCGTCGTCGCCCAGGCGGGTCACTTCGACCACCACGTCGCCCGCGGGGCCGCCTTCCACGCGCACGACGCCCGCGAGGTTGTAGATCGCGACGTTGTCGCCGGCGACGGTGTACCGTTGGGCCGCCTGGCTCATCGCAGCCGGGGCGAGGGCGGCGAGCGCCGCGCCGAGAACGATCACGGTTCGCATCGGGCTCTCCTCAAAGTGTGTGAAGGTGGACCGGAGGCCCTACGCCGCCTCCGGGCGGGGGTTTCGCTGGGCACCAGAGATGGGATAGCCAGACACGACAGGGGGTTGCAACGGTCGCGCGGCGCCCGCCGGGGCGGTACTTTCAACCCCCGCTCGCGACCCAAGCTGCGGAGGTGGAGGTGTCGAGCTGGCAGATCTGGATCGTGGCGGCGGCGCTGCTGCTCGTGGCGGAGATGTTCGCCCCGGGGTTCTGGCTGGCGAGCGTCGCCATCGGGTGTCTGGCGGGCGGCCTGGCCGGGCTCCTGCCCATCGGCCTGCTGGGCCAAGTGCTGGTGTTCGCCGCGGCCACGGTCGGCAGCCTGTTCGGGCTGCGGCCCGTCCTGGTGCGACGTTTCCTCCGCGCCCGCGGCATGGAAGTCCGTACGAACATGGACGCGCTGGCAGG
>JBGPHP010000133.1:0-8569 GCA_041484445.1 Gemmatimonadota bacterium | reverse complement strand
GTTGAAGGCGACGAATCGGGCGTTCTCGTCGGTGAAGCTGACCCCGACCGCTCTGATCGCCGCCGTCGGGTCCAGGGTGATCCCTTGCGTGCTGTAGACCAGCTCGAGCTTGTCGAGCTGGTAGCCGACCGCAACAGTCAGCAGGTACAGCCCGCCGAGGACCGCCAGGTGGACCCGCATCTGGGTGCTGAACACCAGCCCACCGCGCACGCCGGCCACAAGATACCGACCGAGGCTGAGAACGAGCCCGGCAACGAGCAGCCCGTTGGCCATCGTCTGAACGGCCTGCAGGAAGGGCAACTCGAACAAGTAGTAGCCGACATCCTTGCCGAAGATCGGATCGACCACCGGGGCCGCCCCCGCGACCGCGAATGGGACCTGGTTCCGCCACAGGAGGACCGTCTCCCACTGGCTGGCCGCGGACGCTGCCGTCGCCAGGGCGATCACCGCGGCCAGGCCGATCAGCCCCCAGCGGGCGAGCGGCACCAGGTCCGGCATGTCGTCCGGCTCGAAGGTGACCGTCCGGACGCCGCCGCGCGGGCCGAACCCGCCGCCGGCGAAGTCGCCCCGGCCGCCGGGTCGCTGGCCGAGCCCGCCGGTGTCGACGCCGAAAGCCTCGCCGAGTCGGGCGGCCAACCCGCCGCCGGCGGCGGCACGCTCGGGATCCGCCGGTGGTGCCAGGCGCCCGGCCAGCCACAGGTTGAAGCCGAGGAAGGCAGCGACGACGATGAACACGCCGATCAACAAGGCAGCCTGGGTGCCCAGACGGGTGAAGAACACGGGGTCATAGCCGACGCTCTTGAACCACATCGCGTCGGTAACCAGGTCGAGCGCCCAGCCAGCCAGGGTGATCACCGCGATGATCGTCAGGACGACCAGGCCGATCCCGATCCCGCGCGCACGGTCCCGCAGCCGCGGCGCCCCGTCGTCGGGTCCACCGGTCCGGGGCCTCCGGGGCCCACCCGGCCCACCCGATCGACCGCCCCCGGCCGCACCGACCGGCCGTCGGATCGGCTCCGGCCGTGGCGGAGACTCGTCGTCGTGATCCGCCTCGTCATCCTTGTCGGTCGGAGCGTCGGGTTCGGCGGCATCGTCGGGCTCGTCGGGAGCGTCGTCCCGCTCGTCGGCGGCATCGTCGGGCTCGTCGGCCTGTCCTCGGGCGACGGGCTGGCGCCGGCCTCGGGACGCAGGGTCCGGATCGCCGCCGCCGGTCAGGGCCTCCTGGCGCCGGCGCAGCTCCTGCATGAACTCGTCGAACAGATCCTTCACGTAGAGGCGAGTCTACCCTGCGCCAGCAGAATGTCCGCACCGTGGCCGCTCCGGTGGGGCCGCGGCAGGCGCAGCGCGACCCACGTCGCCGATTTCATGGCCGGGCGAGACCCTCGACGGCACGTCGGAACGCGGCCAGGACCGTGTCGGCCAGCTCGTTCGGCCGCATCGCCGCCGCCCGCATCGGCTCCCAGCGGAAGGCCGCTCGAACGGCCAGCGGCGACCGCCACGGCTGGAGCGGATCGTCCGGCGGCGCGACCTGGGCGAGCCGGATCGACAGCCGCCCGCCATCTTCGAGGATCAAACCCGACAGCGCGCCCGACAGACCCGGCCCGAGCCGGGCGAGGGGTGGCTCGGGCGGCGGACCTGCGAGCGGGGCCACGTCGCGGAAGCTGACCACGCCCTCGTCGTCGACGACCCACAGGATCGCCAGCCACCAGCCGTCGTCGAGGGTGGTCGGGCGGCTCATCCCGGCTCGAAGCTGGCGATCGGCGATCCGCAGCGCGTGCTCGCGCAGGAACGACGGGCCGGGTGGGCCGAGACGGGCGGGCATCCTCGGAGGATAGCCCGGCTGTCCGTCGGGACGACGGCTGTCCCGGGTCGTCCGGTCAGGCGGAGGGCGTGGCCTTCCGCCTGGAGCGGCGAGGGGCAGGGGCCGCCGTCGCCGCGGCGGGCGCGCTGGTGGCGTCGGTCGGATCGGGCGTCCCGTCGGCCGGTGCGGCGGCCGTGGCGGCGGGCTCGTTCGCGGAGGCGGCTGGGGCCGGCTCGCCGGTCCCGGTCAGCGCCTCGGCCTTGGTCGCGGCGTCGAGCTCGGCCTGGATCGCGGCCGCGGCCGCGGCCGGATCGGTCCCCTGGGCGACGGCTTCCTCGCTCGCCAGGGCGCCGGCCTCGGCCGTCAGGTCGGCGATCAGGGCGGCCATCTCGAGCCGGATCATCTCCCGCCTGACCTCGAGCGGGGGTGGCGCGAGCGAGCCTGGTTGAGGGATCGGATCGGTCGCATCCTCGTAATCGAGGTCGCCGCTGATCCACGACAGCAGCCGACTCCGCTTGGGCGTCACCGACCGGCGGAAGGCGAGCTTCTCGAGGTCGATCGCGTTGACCCCGGGGACTTGCGCGTCGTTCTCACCGACGAGGTTCGCATGGCACGACGGGCAGCTCCGAGCGCTCGCCTCGGGCAGCGCAGCGGAACACCACGGGCAGCGCGGCGCGACGGGCGCGGAGGTGTCGTCGGCTGAAGTAGGGTCGGCCATCGTCCGAACTGTACCGCCTCGGGCGGGCGATCGGATCACCCGAAGGTCCTAGACGAGGATGGCGCGATCCCAGCCGATCATTCCCATTCGATCGTCGCCGGCGGTTTCGAGCTGATGTCGTAGGTGACCCGGTTCACCCCGCGCACCTCGTTGATGACCCGGCTCGAGATGCGGCCCAGCACGTCCGGGGGAAACGGGAACCAGTCCGCCGTCATTCCGTCCCGGCTCGTCACCGCCCGCAGCGCCACGACGTGTTCGTAGGTGCGCCCGTCCCCCATCACGCCCACGGACCGGATCGGCAACAGGACCGCGAACGCCTGCCAGATCTGGTCGTACAATCCGGCGTCGCGGATCTCCTCGATATAGAGGGCGTCCACGCGCCGCAACAGATCGAGGCGCTCCCCCGTCACCGGTCCCAGCACCCGGATCGCGAGCCCCGGTCCCGGGAACGGGTGGCGCCCCACGATTTCCTCGGGCAATCCGAGCTCCCGACCCACCTGACGCACTTCGTCCTTGAACAGCTCGCGCAGCGGCTCCACCAGGGTCCAGGGCAGGTTCGGGCGGAGCCCGCCCACGTTGTGGTGCGTCTTGATGGTGACCGACGGGCCGCCCCGGGGCGAGGTCGATTCGATGACATCGGGGTACAGCGTCCCCTGGACCAGGAACCCCACGTCGCCCGCGACGTGCCGGGCGGCATCCTCGAAGACGTCGATGAACATGTGCCCGATGCGCCGCCGCTTCTCCTCGGGGTCTGCGACGCCGGCCAGGTCTGCCAGGAAGCGGTCGGTGGCGTCCACCACCCGGAGGTCGATGCCCAGGTGTTTGCGAAACGTCCGCTCCACCTGATCGCGCTCGTGCAGGCGCAGCAGGCCGTGATCCACGAAGATGCAGGTGAGCCGGTCGCCGATGGCGCGATGCACGAGCGCCGCGGCCACGGCGGAGTCGACGCCGCCCGACAGTCCGCAGATCGCCCGCCCGGTCGCGCCGACCGTCTGTTGCACCTTCTTGACGGTTTGCTCGATGAAATGTCCCGGCGTCCAGTCCGGCGTGCAGCGGCAGATGCCGAACAGGAAGTTGGCCAGGATCTCGCTGCCGCGGACCGTGTGGGCCACTTCGGGATGGAACAGGAGTCCCGTGATCGGCTTCGTCTCGTGCTCGAAGGCCGCCAGGGGCGCGTTCGCACTGGATGCCGTGATGCGAAATCCCGGGGGTGCCACGTCGATGCGATCGCCGTGGCTCGCCCACACGGTGGTCCGAGTCCCCGGCTCGAATCCGGCGAACAGCCCGGCGTTCTCCCCGACCACGATCTCGGCGCGGCCGTACTCGCGCTCGCTCGAGGGTCGCACCTTCCCGCCCGCCAGGTGCGCGATGAGCTGCATGCCGTAGCAGATGCCCAGCACCGGCGTGCCCAGGTCCAGGATGCCCGGATCGGCCGTCGGCGCGCCGGCATCGAAGACCGAGTTCGGCCCACCGGACAGGATGATCCCCTGCGGCGCGAATTCACGGATGAAGCCCAAGTCCGTCCCGCGCGCCGCCGGATGGATCTCACAGTACACGTGCGCCTCGCGCACCCGCCGGGCGATGAGCTGGGTGAATTGCGACCCGTAGTCCAGGATCAGGATCCGGTTCATGCCGAGAGCCACACGGCGGGCTCGGGCACTTCACCCCGCATCAGGTCGTCGAGCGATTCGCGCGCCCGCGCCACGAAGTACTTGTCGCCATCGACCAGGACCTCGGGCGGACGGGGTCGCTGGTTATAGGTGGAGCTCATCACGAACCCGTATGCTCCGGTGCCAAGGACAGCCAGCAGCTCACCGGGCTCGACCACGGGGAGCTTTCGGTCCAACGCCAGGAAATCGCCCGATTCGCAGATCGGCCCCACGATGTTCACCACCCGTTCCGCTCGGCCCCCGTCCTTCAGCGGCACGATGTCGTGATGCGCGTTATAGTGGCTGGGCCGGACGAAGTCGGTCATCCCGGCGTCGACGATGACGAATTCCTTGCCGCCGGAGTGCTTCCGGTACAGCACCCGGGTGAGGAGCAGGCCCGCGTTGGCGACGATGTAGCGGCCCGGCTCGCACAGGAGCTGCAGGCCCGCGGCCCGGATCGGCGGCACCACCGCCTCCGCGAACGACTTGGGCGAGGGCGCCCGCTCGTCGAAATACCGGACGCCCAGTCCCCCCCCCACGTCCAGCGCTTCAAGCGTCCCGATGCCCGAAGCCCGGATCGCCGCCACCAGCTCGAGCAGCTTCACCGTGCCGCGGTGATAGGGCTCGACATCGGTGAGCTGCGATCCCAGGTGCATCGCCAGCCCCCGCAGCTCCAGCGCAGGCTCGGCCGCGATGCGCCGGGCCACATTCACCACGTCATCGAACGGCACGCCGAACTTCGCCGTCTTCTCCCCGGTCTTGGTATACGGATGCGTCTCGGTCGCCACGTCCGGATTGACCCGGATCCCCACACGACACCGCAGACCGGTGCGCTGCGCGGCCCCGATCACGGCGTCGAGCTCGCTCGTCGACTCGATATTGAGGAACCCGATGCGCGCCCGGATCGCCTCTTCGAGCTCGACCGAGGTCTTGCCGACCCCTGAGAAGACGATCTGGTCGGAGGCAAATCCCGCCGCGTGGGCGCGCCGCAGCTCACCCACCGACACGATGTCCGCGCCCGCCCCGATCTGCTGCAGCACCCGTAGCACGGCGAGGTTGCCGTTCGCCTTGACCGAATAGCAGATGCGATGCGGGATCCCCTGGAGCGCGTCGTCCAGGGCATGGAACTGCGCCCGGATCAGATTCGCCCCATACACGTAGGCCGGCGTCCCGACGCGGGTCGCGATCGCGTCGAGCAGCGCCGGGTCGAACCCTAGTACGCCTGCGCCCACACCGCCTCGGCCACGCTCGGCTTGCCGCACCACATACAGGTGTTGGGGACCTCCGGGGAGCGGAACTCCGGATCGGGGAGCAGCCGCACCGTCGCCCCAGTCACATCCTTGATCGCCGCCTCACACTCCCCACCGCCGCAGAATCCTCCGTAGGCGAACCCGCCCTGATCCTGCATGAACTCGATGAAGCGCTCCTTCGTGATCCCCCGAATCGACGCCGCTTCGCGCCGCTCCCGGGCCGCCGCGAACAGCGCGCTCTGGATCTCCTCGAGCGCCCGGCTCGCAGTGACGCCGATCCCGGCGAGCGGGACAGGCGTCTTGCCGCCGGTCCGACGCGCGGCCATCGCCTGGCCGGCCGCGACGTCCCGGGGACCGATCTCGAGGCGCAAGGGCACGCCGCGCGCTTCCCACTCGAAGTACTTCGCGCCCGGCTTGAGACTGTCACGCGCGTCGAGTACGACCCGCAGACCAGCCGCTTTCAGCTCCCCTTCCACTCGCGCCCCGACGTCGAGCACCTGCGCACGCTCCTCATCGGTCTTCCAGATCGGCACCAGCACCACCTGCACCGGCGCCAGGCGGGGCGGGCACACCAGACCGTTGTCGTCGGAGTGAGTCATGATGAGTCCGCCGATGAGCCGCGTGGTCACGCCCCAGGAGGTGCTCCAGACATACTCCAGGCCGCCCGTCGCGGTCTGGTATTGCACGTTGAACGCACGTGCAAAGTTCTGTCCCAGGTGGTGCGACGTGCCGGCCTGGAGGGCCTTGCGGTCCTGCATCAGTGCTTCGATCGCGTAGGTGCGCAGCGCACCAGCGAACTTTTCGCTGTCGGTCTTGACGCCCGTCAACACGGGCATCGCGAGCCATTCTTCGGAAAACTTCCGGTAGATGCCCAGGATCAGACGCGCCTCGCGCTCGGCATCCGCCTCATCGGCGTGGGCGGTGTGCCCCTCCTGCCACAGGAATTCCGTGGTGCGCAAGAACAATCGCGTGCGCAGCTCCCAGCGCACCACGTTGCACCACTGGTTCACGAGCAGCGGCAGGTCGCGGTAACTCTGGATCCATTTGGCGAAGCTCGCATAGATGATCGTCTCGGAGGTGGGCCGCACCACCAGCGGCTCCTCTAGCGCGGACGCCGGGTCCACCATGACGGCCCCTGCCCCGGCCTTCCCAGTGGCCTTGAGTCGCGTATGGGTGACGAGCGCGACCTCCTTGGCGAACCCCTCGACATGCTCGGCTTCCTTGGCGAGGAAGCTCATGGGAATGAAGAGCGGGAAATAGGCGTTCTGATGCCCCGTGTCCTTGAGCATGTCGTCCAGGGCGCGCTGCATCAGCTCCCAGATGCGATACCCGCGAGGACGGATGACCATGCAGCCGCGTACCGGCGAGTAATCCGCCAGCTCGGCCTGCATGATGACGTCGTTGTACCACTCGCTGTAATCCTTGGCGCGTGGGGTGATCTTCTGTGCCTGGGCCATGTCAAATACTGTCCAGCCGCTCGAGCGTGCGCTCGTTGCGGACGTTTCCCGTGTTGAGCGTGGTGCGGGGCTCGAACAGCATCACCTGGACCTCCGCCTCGGCCACCGGACGATGCTCGACCCCGCGCGGGACGATGATGAACTCCCCTGCCTCGATCCACTCCGCCCGGTCGCGGAACTCCATCCGGAAACGTCCGGACACGACATAGAACAGCTCGTCCTCCTCGTCGTGATGGTGCCAAACGAACGGGCCCTGGAACCGGACGAGCTTCACCTGTTGCCCGTTCAGCTCGCCCACAATCTTGGGACTCCAGAAGTCGGAGAACTGTGCGAACTTCTGTGCCAGATTGACCTTGCTCATCGTCCTCCCAACGCGTTGGCCAGCTCATCCAGCGGCACTTTGGACTCGACTCCATGGACGAGGTCCTTCACCACGGCGATGCCGCTCTGCCGCTCCTCCGGCCCGATGATCACGGCGCGCGGGGCGCCGCGGGCGGCGGCCAGCTCGAGCTGTTTGCGGATCGCCTGCAGCTTCAGTGCGTACTCGACCGCGACCCCGTGATCGCGCAGCTCGTGGGCCAGTTTCAACACCGTGGGCAGATCGTCCCCTCCGACCGCTACCAGGAACGCGCCAAGGGGCACCGCTGCCGGAGGCGGGCGATGTTCCTGCAGCAGCTCGCCCAGGACGACGTCGCCCATGCCGAACCCCACGCAGGGCAAGTCCACGCCCCCGAGGTCTTTCATCAGCCCGTCGTAGCGCCCGCCGCCGCAGATCGCGCGCAGCTGCTTGCCGGCGTCGAACAGCTCGAACACGATCCCCGTGTAGTATGCCAGGCCGCGCACGATGCGAAAATCGACTTCCACGAACGCCCCGAGTCCCATCGCCTCCAGCCGGGACACACTCTCATTCAGCGGATCGGCGTGAGGCGAGCCCCGCAACCGGTTCACCTGGTCCGGCTCCCGTAAGCCCCGGAAGAACTGAATGACCGGATCCGCCCCGGCGGCGCCCAACAGCTCACCGAGGTGTTCGGCCCAGCGAGCATCGCGTTCCGACCGGTCCAGAACGCCCAAGACCTCTTCGAGCTGTGCTCGCGCCACCCCGAGGTTCCCGACCAGCTCGGCGACGATCACCCGGCGATCCGAAATGCGCAGGCGAACCTGCTCCGCCCCCAGGTCGAATGCCCGCATGATATCGAGGACCGCGGCCATGACCTCGGCGTCGGCTCCGGGGCCCGCCTCCCCGATGATGTCCATATTGAGCTGAAAGTGCTCGTGCTTGCGCCCGCGCTGCTGCCGCTCGTAGCGAAACAGCTGAGGAATGGAAAACCAGCGGATCGGCTTCTTCAGCGCCTGGGCTCTCGCTCCCACCATCCGGGCCAGGGTCGGCGTCATCTCGGGCCGCAACGCGACTGCGCGCTCGCCCTTGTCCGTAAAGTGGTATAGCTGCCCGACGATCTCCTCCCCGCTCTTCTGGGTGTAGAGCTCCAGCGGCTCGAGGGGCGGCCCGTCGTATTCCTCGAAGCCGTACCGCGCGGCGACCGTTCGCCAGATGGCGAAAATATGGTTGCGAAGGGCGGTGTCGTCGGGGTAGAAATCGCGAAAGCCGGGAAGCGCTTTCCCTTGCATCACAACAATTTAGCCGATCGGCGCAAACCCGGGCAAGCGCGCCATCGCATCGCCGACGGTGTGGAACG
>JBGPHP010000132.1:0-8619 GCA_041484445.1 Gemmatimonadota bacterium | reverse complement strand
CGGAGCCGATCTGGATCTTGATCTGCTCGGCGGTGGGCTCGCCGATGAGGAGGTTGTAGTTCTTGCGCATGAACTGTACGATCGCCTGGTCCATCTCGTCGCCCGCGGTGCGGATGGACGCGTCGGACACGATGCCCGACAAGGCGATCACGGCGATTTCCGTCGTGCCGCCGCCGATGTCGATCACCATATTCCCCGTCGGCGTCTCGACCGGCAGGCCCACTCCGATCGCGGCGGCCATCGGCTCCGCCACCATGTAGACTTCTTTCGCCCCCGCCGACTGCGCCGAATCGCGCACCGCGCGGCGCTCCACCTCGGTGATACCGCTCGGTACGCACACGATCACCTTGGGTCGCACCCGGAACACGTGACGATCGATGATCGTCTTCAGGAAGTAGCGCAGCATCTTCTCGGTGACGTCGAAGTCGGCGATCACGCCGTCCTTGAGCGGCCGCACGGCGAGAATGCTGTCGGGTGTGCGTCCGAGCATCCGCTTCGCCTCGAGCCCGATCCCCTTGATCTTCCCGGTCGCCTTCTCGATCGCGACCACGGAAGGTTCGTTCAAGACGATGCCTTCTCCCCGCACATACACGAGCGTGTTGGCCGTTCCTAGATCCACGGCGATCTCGTTCGCGGGGTTGAAGGCCCCGAGGTTCCATTTCGGCCAGCGGATCGGCACGGTCGGCGATCGTGTTCCGGCTAAGAGTGAGGCGGGTGTGTCGCGTGTGCGCACCAACCTAACGAAAAGCGTAACTCCAAGCAAGGCTGATGCTTGACGCCCCTCTCGGGAGCGGCTAGCCTACGCCCATGCCCCCTGCGCGCGCCGCCGAAGTGGCTGTGGTGGACCTCGACGTGTGCGACCGCTGCGGCCTGTGCCTGCCGTTGTGCCCCCCGGAAGCCATCCATCTCGATCTCACCGCTCTCGTAGTCGACCGGGTCGCATGTACCGGCTGCCGTAAGTGCATCGCGCCCTGCCCCGTTGGGGCGCTGGCCATGACCGCCGCCTGATGCGCGAGGTGGACGTGCTGGTGGTCGGTGCCGGCCCGGCAGGGTCGATCGCGGCCCGCGAGGCGGCCCAGGCGTCGCGCGGCCTCGAGGTGCTGCTGCTTGAGCGCGATCGCGCGGTGGGGGCCCCGGTCCGCTGCGCCGAGGGCGTAGGCGACGCCGGCCTGCGGGAGTTCGCGACCCCCGAAGGCGCTTCCTGGGCGGCCCGCAAGATCACCCGAGTGATCTTCCTCGCGCCCGACGACACCGAAGTGCAGGTCGCCGAGCGGGACGTGGGCTGGATCCTCGACCGCACCCGGTTCGACGCGTTCCTCGCCGCCGAGGCGGTCGCGGCGGGGGCGAATCTCCAGGTTGGCACCGAAGCGACGGGCATGACGCGCCAGCCGGACGGGCGTTGGGCGGTCGCCGTCCGCGGCCCCGCTGGCCGCGACGTAGTCCGCGCCCGGGTCGTCATCGGAGCCGACGGCGTGGAAACGATGGTCGGCCGCTGGGCCGGCCTCGACACCCGGGTCCCGGCGCGCGACATGGAATCCTGCGCGCAGTATGTCGTGCAGGGCATCGACTTCGATCCCGATGCGATCTACCTCCAATTCGGGGCTGGCATCGCGCCGGGCGGCTACGCCTGGCTGTTCCCCAAGGGGGAAGGTGTCGCGAACGTCGGCCTCGGCATCGTGGCCCTGAAGAGCGACGGCCGCAATGCGCGGTCGTACCTCGACGCTTGGATCGCCCGGCGGTACCCGCGGGGCGCTCGGACCGGGTACACGGTGGGCGGCGTCATCGTGCACACGACGATCCGACAGACCTGCACCGACGGCGTCCTCGTCGCGGGCGATGCGGCCCACATGATCAACCCCCTCTCGGGCGGGGGCATCGTGAACGCGATGAAGGCGGGCCGGCTCGCCGGGCGAACCGCCGCTGCCGCGGTCTGCGCGGGTGATACGGGCGCCGGCCGACTGGCCGCATATCACCGGGACTGGATGCAGCTCCTGGGGGACGACCACCTCAAGTACTACCGCATCAAGCAGGCGCTCGAGCACCTGGACGACGCGTTCTTCAACGGCCTGGCGCGGACCGTCAATGCCATACCCCGGGAGAAGCGTACCTTGGGACGGATTTTCGCCCACGCACTCGTCAAGCACCCACAGCTGATTCCCGTAGCGGCGCGATTCTTCATCTGACCGGAAAGACCACATGCTGAGCATCGATCTCAAGGGGAAGCGAGCCCTGGTGGCCGGGGTGGCCGACGACGCCGGGTTCGGCTTCGCGATCGCCAAGGCGCTGGCGGAAGCCGGCGCCACGGTGTGCACCGGAACCTGGCCTCCGGCGTTGAACATCTTCCAGAATCTGTTGGAGCGCGGCAAGCTCGACGAGTCGCGCCGCATGCCGGACGGGTCGCTGCTCGCCTTCGAGAGGATCTACCCGCTGGATGCGGCGTTCGACACGCTGGGGGACGCGCCCGAAGAGGTGCGGACGAACAAGCGCTACAAGGAGGTCGGCGACTTCTCGGTCGAAGGCTTGCGGCAGCGCCTCCTCACCGACTTTGGTGACCGGCCGCTCGATATCGTGATTCACTCGCTCGCCAACGGCCCTGAGGTGAAGCGGCCGCTGCTCGAGACCAGCCGTCCCGGCTACCTCACGGCCGTGGGCGTCAGCGCCTACTCGCTCGTGTCGCTGGTCGCTCGGCTGGCGCCGCACCTGCGCCCCGGCGGGGCGTTTCTGTCCCTTACCTATCTGGCCAGCGAGCGCGTCGTTCCGGGCTATGGCGGCGGCATGTCCTCCGCCAAGGCCGCGCTGGAGAGCGACACCCGCACCCTCGCGTTCGAAGCAGGTCGCAAGTACGGCGTGCGCGTCAACACGATCTCCGCGGGTCCCCTGGCGTCCCGCGCGGCCAGTGCGATCGGCAAGATCGAGCGCATGGTGGACTACTACGCGGCCAACGCGCCCCTGGCCGAGCCACTGGCGGCCCGGGAGGTCGGCACGGTGGGCGCGTTCCTCTGCAGTCCGCTCGCGACCGGCATCACCGGCACCACGATCTACGTGGACAAGGGATACCACACGATGGGCATGGCCGTGGCGGGCGTCGAGGGACTGTGAGCCCGAAGGCGGCGTACGACCGCTTCTGGATTTTCAATCTGGCGGACGCGGGTATTTCAGTCGGCGCGATCCTGCTGGGATGGGCGTTGTGGCGTCGTCTCCAGGGGCCGTCGCCGGAAGGGGCGCGATAGCACCAGCATCAGGCTCGTCCCGATGGCGCAGCGGTTCGCGACGTGGGCGACGAGACGGCCCACGCTGCCGATCGGTCCGCCGCGCAGCCCCGCCGGCACCCGCCCCACGTCCCACGAATACACCGGCATGCGCGACAGCTGCAGCGGGTCTTTGCCGGCCTCCCACACGCCCGCGAACCCGAGCTCGAACCCCGTCTTCCGCGCGAGCTCCACGGTTTGCAGGTTCGCGGCGCCGAACGGGTAGGCGATCGCTCGCCCCGCGGCGGCACCGAGCCGTTGTATCAATGTCTCGCGCGACCTGGCCAGGTCCTCGGTCAGCGCCGGCTTCCTCAACCACGTCAGACGGCGGTGCATGGACGAGTGCGAGCCGAAGTCGAATCCGCGGGCCCGCCACGCTTCGATCGCCGGCCAATCGAGGTGCGACAGGCGGTGCCGGGTATAGCGGACGTCCCAGAGATTCTCGCGACCGATGAAGTCGGTAATGAGGAACGTGGTCGCCGTGAACCCCAGATCCGCCAGGACCGGATAGGCCGTCTCCGCCAGACTCGCATAGCCGTCGTCGAATGTCAGCAGGAAGGTGCGTTCCGCCGACGAGAGGCGGGTCACCGGAAAGAGGTAGGGCGAGGCCGCTCGGGAGAATTCCTCGAGGGTCAGGGTGCGCCACCCGGCCTTGGCGAGGG
Organism: Gemmatimonadota bacterium; assembly: GCA_041484445.1. GTDB lineage: Bacteria > Gemmatimonadota > Gemmatimonadetes > Gemmatimonadales > GWC2-71-9 > DASTHG01. Next base: position 4,709 of record JBGPHP010000132.1, on the reverse strand, counting down.
CGGTCATCTGTTTGACGAACACCGAGCTGGGCACGCGGGTGATCCCGAGCTCGAGCGGGCCGCCGATACGATGGTAGCAGAGTACGGGAGGCCGGATCATGCGCCGGTGCTCCCAAATCCGCCGCCGCCGCGCTCGCTCGCCGGCAGGGCGTCGACCGCCACCAGGCGCACCTCCTCGACCCGCTGGAACACGAGCTGGGCGATCCGGGTGCCGCGCGCCACCGTCACCGGCTCCGTGCCGAGGTTGATCAAGGCGACCAGCAGCTCCCCACGGTAGTCGGAGTCGATCGTTGCCGGCGTGTTGGCAAGGGTGAGGCCGTACTTCAACGCCAATCCCGAGCGCGGCCGGACCTGGGCTTCGTAGCCGGCCGGGATGGCCAGCGCGAGCCCCGTTTGGACCAGGCGCCGTTCCATCGGCTGCAGGGTGAATTCCTGCTCGGCGCTGGCCACGTCATAGCCCGCCGCCCCAGCCGTCGCGCGGGCCGGCAGCGGGAGGCCCTCGTGGTGCGGGAGCCGGAGCAGCTGCACCACGGGAGAGCGGTCGGTCACACGAGCGTTTGAGGATCCGTCAGGGAGAAGCCGAACGCTTCGGCCACGCCGGGATAGACCACCTTCCCCTCGACGACGTTGAGACCGAGGACGAGGGAATGGTCGTCCCGACAGGCCTGCTTCCAGCCCCGCTTGGCGAGACGCTTGGTATAGGGGAACGTGGCGTTCGTGAGGGCGAGTGTCGACGTCCGCGGGACGCCCCCGGGCATGTTGGCCACGGCGTAGTGGATGATGCCATCCACGACGTAGGTCGGCTGCTCGTGCGTCGTCGGCTTGATCGTCTCGATGCAACCACCCTGATCGACCGCGACGTCCACGATGACCGAGCCCGGCTTCATCAGTTTCAGGTCCGCCCGCTTCACGAGATTCGGGGCCTTCGCGCCGGGCAGTAACACAGCCCCGATCACGAGATCGGCCCTGCGGATCTGCTCCAGGATGTTGTGCCGGTTCGAATACAAGAGATCGACGTTCGGCGCCAGCACGTCGGAGAGGTAGCGCAGGCGGTCGAGCGAGATGTCGAGCAGGGTGACGTGGGCGCCGAGGCCCGCGGCCATCTTGGCCGCGTTGGTCCCGACCACGCCCCCGCCGATCACCACCACTTCGGCCGGGAGCACCCCCGGCACGCCGCCCAACAGAATGCCGCTGCCTCCGAATACCTTCTCCAGGTATTTCGCCCCCTCCTGCACCGCCATGCGCCCCGCCACCTCGCTCATCGGCGTCAGCAGCGGGAGCTCACCGGTGGAGAGCTGCACCGTCTCGTACGCGATCGCCACGCACCCCGAGGCGATGATCGCCTTGGTGAGCGGCTCCGACGCGGCAAAATGGAAGTAGGTGAAGACGACCTGACCTTTGCGGATCCATTTCCACTCCGGCTCGATCGGCTCCTTCACCTTGAGGATCATCTCGGCCTTCGCCCACACCTCGTCCACCGAGCCGGCCATGGCGGCCCCCACGGCGCGATAGGCGTCGTCGGCGAATCCCGAGCCCAACCCGGCGCCCGGCTCGACCAGGACGGTGTGCCCGTCGCCGACCAGCGCTTCCGCTCCCGCGGGAACGAGGGCCACGCGGTTCTCCGCCGTCTTGATCTCCTTCGGAACCCCGACGATCATCGTTCGACCCCGGATCGGTGTGGCGTCAGTTGGGCCCGAGCCAGACGAGCGTCTGGCGTTCGGGAGCGAAGAACTCCGCGGCGACCTCGGCGGCCCGCTCGGGCGTCAGCGCAGCGATCTCAGCGAGCGTGGCATCTAGTCCGCGATACGGCTCGCCGTGGACCGCGAAGCTGGCCAAACGATACATCCGCGCCGTGGGGCTCTCCAGCATCAGCGTGAGCTGGCCTTGCGTCTGGCGCTTCGCCTGCTCGAGCGCCTCCGGTGTGAGCCCCTCGCGGGCGAGCTTGGCGTACTCTCCGCGGATCGCTTCGAGCGCCTGCGTCGCGGTCTTGGGCTGTGTCCCGACGTAGGTGCCGAGCACGCCCACGTGACCGTAGAAATGGTTGTAGGAGTAGACGGCGTACGCCAGTCCCAGCTCTTCCCGGATGCGCTGGAACAAGCGGCTCGACATCCCGCCGCCGAACACGTTCGACAGCGCCATCAGCGCGTACTTCCGCGGGTCGGAGAAGCGCACCGTGTCGGTGGCGAGCACGATGTGGGTTTGCGCCGTGTCCTTGGCGTGTCGCGCCTCCTGCCCTCGCGCCGCCGCCCGACCTGACGGCGCGCCATGGGCGGCGCCGCCGCCGTTGGATGCGTCGAGCCAGCCCTGGGACGCGGCTAAATCGACCAGGGTCTCATGCTGGACGTTCCCCGCCGCGGCGATGACGCAATTGCCGGGGAAGTAGGCGCGCTCGTGCAGGCGTCGCAAATGCTCGGCCGAGAGGCCGGTGACCGTCTCCCGCGTCCCCAGGATCGAATACCCGTACGGATGCTCGGGCCAGAGGGTCTCGGCGGTCAAGTCGAAGACCAGATCGTCGGGCGTGTCCTGGACGGTGTTGATCTCTTCCAGAATGACGTTGCGCTCGAGGTCGAGATCCTCCTGACGCAACGCGGGCCGGCGCACCAGATCGGTGAGCACATCGAGGGCGCGGGGGAGATCCGCATCGAGCACCCGCGCCTGATAGGCCGTCGTGTCACGCGACGTATACGCATCGAGCGACCCGCCCCGGGCCTCCAGCTCGAGCGCGATCTCCTGGGCGGTGCGGCTCGCCGTGCCCTTGAACACCATGTGCTCGAGCAGGTGGCTGACGCCCATCTCGTCGCGCGGCTCGTGCACGGAGGCGGACCGCACCCAGATACCGGTGGCCACCGACCGCACGCTGGGTACCCGCTCGGACAGAATCCGGACGCCGTTCGAAGCGATGGTCTGGAAGACGTCGCGGTCGAGCCGGACCGTCTCCATCAGTGTGACCGCGCCGGCTCCGGCTTGTCGAGCAGCGCCTTGCGCGACAGGCGCATCCGCCCGCGGTCGTCCACCTCGAGCAGCTTCACCTGGACCTTGTCGCCCTTCTTCACGACGTCCTCGGTCCGCTCCGTACGGCCATGCTGCAGCTCGGAGATGTGCAGCAGTCCCTCGACGCCGGGCAGGATCTCGACGAAGGCGCCGAAGGCGGTGGTACTCTTCACGTACCCTTCGTAGATCTTGCCGACTTCCGGCGTCTGGATCATCCCGGCGATGATGTCGCGAGCGCGCTCGCCGCCCTCGCCCACCGAGGAGATCGTGACCATCCCCGAATCGTCGACGTTGATCTCGGCGCCGGTCTGCTCCTGGATGGCGCGGATGGTTTTGCCCTTCGGGCCGATCAGGTCGCCGATCTTGTCCGGCGGAATCTGGATCGTGATGATGCGCGGCGCGTACTTGGAGAGCTGCTCCCGTGGCTGCGGGATGATGCGCTCCATGATGTCCAGGATGTGCAGCCGGGCCTGCTTCGCCTTCTCCAGCGCCTCGGCGATGATATGGAAGTCGAGCCCTTCGATCTTGATATCCATCTGGATCGAGGTGACGCCTGCGCGCGTCCCGGCGACCTTGAAGTCCATGTCGCCCAGCGCGTCTTCGGTGCCCAAGATGTCCGTGAGCACGGCTACGCGCTTCCCTTCCTTGATGAGCCCCATGGCGACGCCGGCGCACGCGGATTTCACCGGCACACCCGCATCGTACAGCGCCAGCGATCCGCCGCACACCGTCGCCATCGAGGACGAGCCGTTGGACTCGAGGATGTCCGAGACGATCCGGATCGTGTAGGGGAAGGACTCGTAGGGCGGCAAGATCGCCTGAATCGCCCGCTCGGCGAGGGCCCCGTGCCCCACCTCACGACGCGACGTGCCCCGGATCATCTTCACTTCGCCCGTCGAGAACGGCGGGAAGTTGTAGTGCAGCATGAACGACTTCGTCGTTTCCTGCGCCACATCGATCGAATCGATGCGCTGCTCGTCGCGGGTCGTTCCGAGCGTCGCCGAGACCAGGGCTTGGGTCTGCCCCCGCGTGAAGAGCGCGGATCCATGCGTACGCGGCAGGACCCCGACTTCGCAGGTGATCGGCCGGACGGTGTCGAGGTCACGCCCATCCACCCGCTCCCCGCGTGACAGGACCTGCTCGCGCATCGTACGATACTCGATGTCCTCGAGCACCGAGGATACATCCTTCACGTTGTCCGGGAATTCAGCGCCGATCTGCTCCAGCACCGTCACCTTGAGGGCGGAGAGCGCCTGGGCCCGTTCCGACTTTTCGGGGAGGGTGAGCGCCTCGGCGACGCGCTGCTCGGCCAGCGCCTTGACCCGCGTCACGAGATCGGCGGGCGGCTCGACCTTGGTCCACTCCATCTTCGGTTGTTGCTTCTCGGCGATTAGCTCCGTCGCCGTCTCGAGCAGCTCGCGGATCCCCTTGTGCGCCACTTCCAGCGCCTTCACGATCTCCTCTTCCGTCAGCTCCAGTGCGCCGCCCTCGACCATGACGATCGAGTCGCGCGAGCCGGTGACGATCATGTCGATGTCGGAAGACTCGTCGAGCTGCTGAAAGGTCGGGTTGAGGATCCAGGCGCCTTCGACGCGCCCAACCCGCACCGCCGCGATCGGCCCGTTCCAGGGCACCTTCGACATCGCCAGGGCCGCGGACGCCGCCGTTACGCCGAGCACATCGGCGTCATTCTCCTGGTCGGCGGAGAGCACGTAGAT
>JBGPHP010000131.1:0-8719 GCA_041484445.1 Gemmatimonadota bacterium | reverse complement strand
GTAAGCTTCGGCACGATCTCGAACAAGTCTCCCACGATCCCGTAGTCGGCCACCTTGAAGATCGGGGCGTCTTTGTCCTTGTTGATCGCCACGATGACCTTGGCGGTCCGCATGCCGGCCAGGTGCTGGATCGCGCCCGAGATGCCGACGGCGATGTAGAGCGAGGGGCTCACCGTCTTTCCGGTCTGTCCCACCTGGTCGCCGTGCGGCCGCCACCCGGCGTCCACGACGGCGCGCGACGCGCCCACCGCGGCCTTCCCGCCGAACGCCTGCGCCAGCTCCTCGAGCAGCTTGAAGTTCGCGGGCTCCTTGAGGCCGCGGCCCCCCGACACCACAATCGGCGCTTCGGCCACGTCGAGCGCGCCGCCCGCGGCCGCCTTGATTCCCTTCACCACCACGCGGCCCGCGTCCCCGGCCACCGCCGTCGTCTCGGCCGTCCCGGCCTTAGGCCGCTCGACCGGGGTGAACACGTTGGGTCGCAGCGACACCACCGCCGGCGACGCCGTGACCTTCACCTTGAGCAGCGCCTTCCCGGCATAGACGGGGCGAGTGACCACCACCGATCCGCCATCCACGGCGAGGTCGGTGACGTCGGCGGCGAGCGGCGCGCCCAGCTTTGCCGCGATCCGGGGGGCGAGGTCCTTGCCCTGCGCGCTCGCCGCGAGCACGACCGCGCCGTATCCGCCCGCCTTGGCGCGCTCGGCGACGGCCCGGGCATAGCCTTCGGGAGCGTACTGTGCGAAACCGGCATTGGTGGCGGTAATCACCTTGTCCGCGCCGTAGCGTCCCGCGCCATCGGCGCCGGACACCGCGCCCGCCCCGAGGACGATGGCGTGCACTTCGCCTCCCAACGCGTCGGCGAGGCGTCGGGCGCCGGTCACCACTTCGTGACTGACCTTGCGCAGGTTGCCGTCGCGCTGCTCGAGCACCGCCAGCACGTGGCTCATAGCACCTTCGCTTCTTCGCGCAGCAGCTTGAGCAGCGCGGGGACGGCGGCCGCCCCTTCGCCCACGATGCGGCCTTCCTTGCGCTCGGGCGGCGGGGTCAGCGCCAGGATTTCGAGGCCGGCCGCGCCGAGCGCGGCCGGTTTCACCTCGAGCGGCTTCTTCTTCGCCGCCATGATCCCTTTGAGCGCCGGGTAGCGCGGCTCGTTCAGTCCTTTGTCCACGGTGAGGACGGCGGGCAGCGGGAATTCGACCTCCTCCATGCCGCCTTCGACTTCGCGCTCCGCGGTTCCCTTGCCCGTTCCCAAGTCCAGATACGCGACGCAGGTGACGCAGGGAAGGTCGAGCAGCTCGGCGACCATCGGTCCGACCTGATGATTGTAGTCGTCGATCGCCATCTTGCCGAAGAGGATGAGGTCGTAGCCGCCATCCTTCAGCTCGGCCGCGAGCGCCCGCGCCACCGCGAGGCCGTCGGCCGGCACGCCCGCCGCCTCGAGCAGGACGCCGCGATCCGCGCCCATCGCGAGCGCCGTGCGGATCGTCTCCTGTGAGCTCTGCGGGCCGCAGGCGATCACGACGACTTCACCCGACCCCGCCTTCTCCTTGCGTTGCAGGGCCTCTTCGACGGCGAATTCGTCGTAGGGATTGAGGATGAATTTGACGCCGGCTTCGTCGAGCGACTTGCCGTCGGCGGCGATTTTGACGCGCGTTTCCGAGTCGGCGACACGCTTGATGCAGACGGCGATCTTCATGCAGGGGTCAGGGGTTAGGGTCCGGGGCCCGAGAGAGCGCGATATAAGGTAATCCCGGACCCCGGACCCCCAACACCCGTCTCCTGGTTGCCCCTCTCGGGCGGCAGCCGCAGATTCGTCGCGACCGGTGCAACGGCGACAATCACCCTGTGCAACACGAGGGGCGGTGGCACCATGGGAACGGCATTGAGGAACGTCGGCGGCTTTCTTGCTCTACTTCCGCTGCTCCCCCCGTCGAGCCTTGACGCACAAGGAACGCGCGTCCTGCGCGAACCGACCGTAAGCGCCACGCAGGTGGCGTTCGCCTATGCCGGGGATATCTGGACGGCAGACCGGAGCGGCGGAGACGCGCGCCGGTTGACGAGCTACCCCGGAGTGGAATCGAACCCGCATTTCTCGCCGGACGGAAAGCTGATTGCGTTCACGGGGGAGTACGCCGGGAATGCCGACGTCTACGTAGTCGACGCGGCGGGCGGCGAGCCGCGGCGACTCACCTGGCATCCCGGTCAGGATCTGGTTCGCGGCTGGACCCCTGACGGGCAGGCGGTGGTGATTGCCACCGACCGGGACAACCCCCGGCTCGACCGCACCCGCTTCTGGTCCGTGCCGGTGAGTGGCGGCTTCGAGCAGCCCCTCCCGCTACCCCAGGCCAACCATGGCATGCTCGCGCCAGATGGCCGACGCATCGTGGTCGAGCAGGTCGCGCAGTGGGATATCGAGTGGAGGAATTATCGCGGCGGGCAGAACCAGCCGATTCGGATCTTCAGCTTCGCCGACTCGAGCGTGGTGAAGCTCCCGTGGGACGGCAGCAAGGATACCTGGCCGGTCTGGCTCGGCAACGCGATCTACTTCATTTCTGACCGTGACTGGGGCGCCAATGTGTGGCGCTACGACCTCGCCACCGCGGTACTCACGCAAATCACACACTACCGGGATTTCGACGTCAAGACCCTGGGCGCGGGCGGTGGAGTGCTGGCGTACGAGGAGGCGGGCTACCTCCATCTGTACGATCCCGCGAGCGGAAGAGACCAGCAGCTGATCATCAACGTCCGCGGGGACTTGCCTTGGGCAGAGCCCCGCTGGATCGACGCCGCACGGTACGCGGACGCGGTCTCGCTCTCCCCGACGGGGAAGCGGGCCCTCATTGGGGCACGAGGAGAGATCTTCACGGTACCGGCGGAGAAAGGCGACGTCCGGAACCTCACGCGAAGCCCGGGCGCAGCAGATCGCGCTCCGGTCTGGTCACCGGACGGCAAGAAGATCGCCTGGTTCTCCGATGCCTCGGGCGAGTATCGCCTCATGATCGGGACTCAGGACGGGTTGGAGCCGCCACGCGAGATCAGGCTCGAGAAGCCGACCTTCTATTACGATCCCGCCTGGTCCCCCGACGGAAAGTACCTGGCCTTCACCGACGCAGGGCGAAACCTCTGGGTGGTGGAGGTGGCGCGCGGCGTCACCACGCGCGCCGATGGCGACAATTACGCCCACCCCGACAGGAGCTTGGTCCCGGCGTGGTCCCCTGATTCGCGCTGGATCGCGTACGCCAAGCGCCTGCCGACTCAGTTTCGGGCCTTGATGGTCTATTCACTGGCCGATCGGACGGCGCGCCAGCTCACCGACGGCCTCTCCGACGCTGGCAATCCAGCGTGGGACGCGAGCGGGAAGTATCTCTACTTCCTCGCCAGCACCGAATACGGTCTGGGCAGCGGGTGGCTGGATCTGAGCTCCTACGACCGCCGCAATCGTCAGGCGGTGTACCTCGCGGTGCTCGCCGCGGATACGCCGTCGCCTCTCCTGCCGGAGAGCGACGAGGAAACGGCCTCGCCGGACTCCACCGCCAGGCCCGACAGCGCTGGCGTCAAGAAGGGCGCCAGCCCCGCCGATTCCGTTCGCGTCCGGATCGACTTCGACGGACTCGGGCGGCGGGTGATGGACCTGGGGCTCCCGGTTCGCGCCTATACCGATCTACAGGCGGGCGCGGCGGGCGTGCTCTTCGTTTCCGAAGCGATCGAGAATCAGACAGGTGTGACGTTGCACCGCTACGACCTGAAGAAGCGGAAAGCCGAGCCGTTTCTGACGGGAGTATCGCTGTTCAGCCTGAGCAAGGACGGCAAGAAACTGCTGTACCGGGCGCAGGATCAATGGGGGATCGTTGGCACGGAGCAACCGGCCAAGCCGGGGGACGGCAAGATCACCGTCGCACTCCAGATGAGACTCGAGCCGCGGGCCGAGTGGCAGCAGATCTTCCGCGAGGCGTGGCGCTTCGAGCGCGACTACCTCTATGTGCCCAACCTGAACGGCGCCGACTGGAACGGCGTCTACGCGATGTACGCGCCCTGGATCGAGCACGTCGGCCACCGGAGCGACCTCACCTACATCCTCGACCTGCTGGGAGGGGAGCTGACTCTCGGGCACACCTTCACCGGTGGCGGTGACTACCCGCCCGTCGACACGGTGGCCGTGGGCTTACTGGGCGCCGACCTTATTGCGGCCGGGACCCGCTACCGTCTGGCGCGGATCTACGACGGCGAAGAATGGAACCCCGGCCTGCGCGCGCCGCTGCGGGCCCCCGGAGTCAAAGCCCGTCGTGGTGACTACCTGTTGGCCGTGAACGGAGCGGACCTGACTACCGCCACCAATCTCTACCGCGCGTTCGAGGGCACGGCGGGCCGGCAGACGGTCTTGAGGCTCAACGATCGGCCATCCCTCGAGGGCTCCTGGACCGTGACGGTGGTGCCGGTACCGTCAGAGACCCAGCTCCGCATTCAGGCCTGGGTGGAGGACAACCGGCGCCTGGTCGACTCACTCTCCGGGGGGCGTCTGGCGTACGTCTGGCTCCCGAACACCGCCGAAGACGGCTACGCCTACTTCAACCGGTACTACTTCGCCCAGCAGAACCGGCAAGGCGTCGTGCTGGACGAGCGGTTCAACCACGGTGGGTACATTGCGGACTACTTCGTGGATCTGCTAGCACGCCAGCTGCGGGGTTATTTCAACAACCCCGTCGCCGACCGCCGGCCCTGGACCGAGCCGTTGACCGGGATCTTCGGGCCGAAAGTGATGCTCGTCAACGAGATGGCGGGGTCGGGTGGCGACATGCTCCCCTACCTCTTTCACATGATGAAGCTGGGGCCCCTGGTGGGCGCCCGCACCTGGGGTGGATTGGTGGGGATTTGGGACGTTCCCGGCCTCATTGATGGCGGTGGGATCACCGCTCCGCGGGGGGGCTTCTTCAACGTGGACGGCCAGTGGGATGTCGAGAATCAGGGCGTGGCCCCCGACATCACCGTTGAGCCGACCACCAAGGAGCTGCTGACGGGCCACGATCCCCAGCTCGAGCGGGGCATCGCAGAGGCGTTGCGGCTGCTCGAGGCGAATCCGGTACGCCTGCGCCCCGAGCCCGCTCCCCCGGTCAGAGTGCGACGGCCGGGACCATGACGCGCGGGGCCTAACTGAAGGCACTCAGGCCCGTGATCTCCTGCCCCAGCACGAGGGTGTGGATGTCGTGCGTGCCCTCGTAGGTGTACACCGACTCGAGGTTCGCCAGATGCCGCATCGCCTGGTACTCGGCGAGGATGCCGTTGGCGCCGAGCAGGCGGCGGGCCTCGCGCGCAATATCGGTCGCCATGTCGACGTTGTTGCGCTTGGCGAGCGATACCTGCTGCGGCGTCATCGTCCCGGCGTCCTTCAGGCGGCCGAGCTGCAGGCAGAGCAGCTGCGCCTTGGTGATCTCGGTGAGCATGTCGGCGAGGCGAGCCTGCTGCAGCTGGAAGGCGCCGATCGGCTTGCCGAACATCACTCGATTCCGGGCGTAGCTCACCGCTTCGTCGTAGCACGCCATCGCCGCCCCGACCGCGCCCCAGGAAATCCCGTAGCGCGCCTGGGTGAGACACATGAGCGGCGACTTCAAGCCGCCCGATTTGGGCAGCAGCGCCTCCTTGGGGAGGCGCACGTCCTGGAGCACCAGCTCCGAGGTGTCCGAGGCCCGTAGGCTGAGCTTGCCCTTCTGGTCTTTGGCGGAGAACCCTTTCGTGTCGGTCGGAACGATGAAGCCGCGGATCGAGTTCTGGTCTTCGATCGCCCCGGTCTTGGCCCAGACGATGGCGACCTGGGCGGTCGAGCCGTTGGTGATCCACATCTTGGCGCCGTTCAACACCCAGCCGTCGGCGGTCTCTTTCGCGACGGTGATCATCCCGCCCGGGTTGGAGCCGTAGTCGGGCTCGGTCAGGCCGAAGCAGCCGATCACCTTCCCGCTCGCCATCTGGGGCAGCCATTTCTTCTTCTGCTCGTTGGAGCCGAAGGCGTAGATCGGGTACATGGCGAGCCCGCCCTGCACCGAGGCGAACGAGCGCACGCCCGAGTCGCCGCGCTCCAGCTCCTGCATAATCAACCCGTAGGCGACGTTGTTGAGCCCGGCGCAGCCGTACTCCTCGGGCAGGTTCGCCCCGAACAGTCCCAGCTCGGCCATGCCGGGGATCAGCTGTTTGGGAAACCGGCCTTCGACGTAGCACTGGCCGATGATCGGCAGCAGGTTGTCGTCCACCCAGCCACGCACCGTGTCGCGCACCGCGCGCTCTTCTTCGGACAGCAGCGCGTCCACATTGTAGAAGTCGACGCCGTGGAATTTGGGGGCCATGAAGATGCTCGGTGTCAGGTGTCAGGTGTCGGGTGCCGTGTCATGCCAACAGCGGCGGGAAAGCTAACACTAGACGGCGACCGGGCTCCCCAGCCGCTCCCGCGCGAACGCGAACGTATCCGAGGCGCGGAACCGCCCGTGCTCGGCTTCCCAACGGAAGAACGTCACCTGCACGGCCGACGGCTCGATCGTCACGAAGTTGAAGCACGAGGGCCGGCCGCCTCGGGTGCGCACCGAGAGGGTCCCCGTGGTGGATACCACCACCCGGCCGCCGAGCACGTCGGCGCCCTCCTGGTGATCGTGCCCGCACAGCACCACGTCGGCGCCGGACTCGAGGATGCGCCGCTGCGCCGTGCGCCAGCGCGCCAACCCCATGCGTTGCGAGATGTCGCCGCGCAGCACGTTGTGGTGCACCACCAGCACCCGCGCCGCGTCACCCGGGGCGCGGGAGAAGATCTCGCGCGCCCGCTCGAACTCCCGTTTGGGAAGGTGGCCCTTCACGGTGAAGTCGTTGATGTGCGTGACCGACGCTAGCGACAGGCCGTGGGACGTGAGGACGCCGGTGATGACCGCCCCCGGCAGCTCGAGCGTCGGCGTCAGCTCCGCGCCGAAATAGCGGCGGTACTTCCGGTACAGGGCGTCTTTGCCGAACGGCAGGAACGGCCGGCGCCACCACTGCACATCATGATTGCCGGGCAGCATGTATACGGGCGCGGTCTCGCTCGCCCGCTGCACGAACGCCCGGGCTCGCTGGAATTCGCCGTGCCGCGCGCGCTGCGCGACGTCGCCCGAGACCACCACGGCATCGGGGCGCAGATCGGGAACGATCTGCTCCAGCGCCTCGATCTGGCGGATGTCGGCGACGCCGCCGAAATGGAGATCGGCGACGTGCAGCAGCTGCACCGTCACGATTCGACCTGCACCGTGTAGGTGAGCACCGCCTGCCCGCCCGCCGGTACGGAGAGCCGGAACCGGCTCTCGGTGGAAGACAACTTCTCGGGGGGCACGCTGCTGTCGGTGACGCGCCAGGTCCCGAAGTGACTCTCGCGCACGTCCACGGTGACGGCGTCGGTCTTGGCGTTCGTGACCGTGACGCGGTAGCTCGCGGTGACCCGCTGGCGGGTCGGCAACCCGCGCCGCAGCGCGGGCAGCGGCTCCTGAGTGTAATCGGTCTGCACCCGCTCGGCAGTCACGTCGAACGCGTCGCCCGATTGCACGCGGACATCCTTGCCCGCCGGCGTGTGCACGATCGTCGCCTCGCCCACGAGCTGTACCCGGCCGGACGAGTCCGCCTGGTAGAGCTGGACCGTGCCGCCCGGCAGCGGCCGGTCACCGAACGGAGTGCCGCGGCTGCGCTTGAACGTGTACCAGACCTGCACCGGCACGTCGTTCGGGTCGCTGGATGTCTGGCCCATCCACCCGCGCCACGGCAGCACACCCGGCACGACGAACTCCTGCGTCACGGCTGACGTGGCGCGCGGGAAGAGCGCCGTCGTGACGGGGACGCCGGGCTCGAGGGCGAGCCGCGCCGGAAGCGAGTAGACGTGCGTCTCACCGACCGATTGCTCGGACGGCATTGGGGACTCTGCCATGCGCACGGCCGCCATGTCGACGTTCATGACACCGCTGACCTTCGCCTGCTGGTACCGAGCGCGATTGATAGTCCCCGCCACAAGCTGAATCTCCGCCGAATCGGCCCGGAGCGCCTGCGAGGTCACGGTCGCTGCGCCACCGATGGTCGCCTGGGCGCCACCCCCACCGATGATCGCCTGATACGTCGCCTCCCAAGTGACGCCCTGGCCCATGTAGGCCAGCTGGGTGTTGGGACGGTTGCGCGACGCGTCGAGCGTGAGCGACGCCTCTCCCGACGAGCGCACCAGCTCCGGTGGAAACAGCGGCTCCCCCGGCTGGGACAGCAGCAGGCGGCCGTCTCCCAGCTTGTACTGGGGTGGATCCACCCGCACCACCGTCGCGCGCAGCGTATCGCCCTTCCCCCGGACGAACGAGAGCGTCTGACCCACGGCGCGCGCCAGCGCGTCGTTCAGCGGGCTCGGATAGCGCACCGTGGCGCCCGTCACCGTCACCGCCGTGTCGGGCGAGAACAGCGTCGCGGGATCGAGCGCGTCGATCTGCAGCGTCAGGAGGTTGCGCCCCTTCTGCAGCCTCTGCGACAGCGTGCGCCGCACCACCACGCGCCCATCGCTGTATATGGAAAGCGATGTTTGGGCTCTGACTACACCGGGGAGCGCCATCAGCAGAACGAGCGCCGCCACCGCTGATGGCTGATGTCTGATAGCCGAAGTTTTCATTTCATCCACTCCAGTGCGACGCGTCTCGCGATGAGCGACGTCAGCATATACCAGATGAGCACCGTGACCACACCCATG
>JBGPHP010000130.1:0-8802 GCA_041484445.1 Gemmatimonadota bacterium | reverse complement strand
GGTGCCGATCACGGCCCCCGTCTGGGTCAAGGTGCCGGTGTCGCCATCCAGGGCCTTCGCGATCCCGAAGTCGGTGAGCACCACTCGACGCTCCGGACCTTCGAGTAGCATGTTGTCCGGTTTGATGTCGCGATGCACGATGCCGGCGCGGTGCGCGGCACCGAGCCCAGCCGCCGCCTCGCGCACCACGCGCTGTACTTCGGCCACCGCGAGTCGCGGTTCGCGGACCAGCCCGTCGGCCAGACTCCCCCCCTCGATCAGGGGCATGAGGAAATACGCCAGGTCTTCCCGCGACCCGACCGCATAGATCGGGATGATGTTGGGGTGCCGCAGCCGAGCCACGGCCTCCGCCTCGCGACGAAATCGTTCCAGCGCCCCGGGGACGTCGGCGAGCTCCCGGCGGAGGACTTTCACCGCGATACGGCGTTTCAATTGTTCGTCCGTGACCGCGTACACGACCGCAAACCCGCCCCGCCCCAGCGGCTCGCCGAGGCGGTATCCTTCCCCAAGGGCTTGTTCGAGTCGCCGCCGGAACTCGGCCTCGTTCGTCTCCATCGTGGCCATGTCGGTGGCGAAACTAACGCGACGCCCCGAGGCCGGCGAACGCCGTTCACCCGGGCCCACTACCTTCAACGCTTCTTGCGGGGGGATTTCATGACTGAGAAGGAACAGTACCTGACGACGTACGAGAAAGAGTACGCGGTGACCCTCAACGTGCTGCGGGCCTATCCGGCGGCCAAGGCCGACCTGAAACCGCACGCCCGCTGCAAGTCCACCAAGGATCTGGCCTGGAACTTCGTGTTCGAGTCGTTCGCCGGCGTGCAGGGAATGGATGGGACCTTCCCGTTCCCACCCAAAGGGCTCCCGGACCAGCCGGCGAGCTGGGACGGCGTCGTCGGCGCGGTCGAAGGCGCGTTCCACAAGCTGGGGGAAAAGGTCCGCAAGACGAGTGAAGCGGATCTCAATAAGACCGTGCAGTTCTTCGTCGGCCCCAAACAGATGGGCGACATCCGCCGCATGGACCTGTTGTGGTTTCTCATGATGGACATGATCCACCACCGCGGGCAGCTGTCGGTCTACCTGCGCATGGCGGACGGCAAGGTCCCGTCGATCTACGGCCCCAGCGGGGACGAGCCCTGGGACTGATCGCGGCCAGTTCCGCCGCCAGAATCGGATAGATCGCGGCACGGGCCGACGCTATGTTTTCCAGCGTGACCCGTGCCGCCGCTGCTTCGACCTCGGACACCACGCGCCAGTGGCGCATCGTCCTCGCCCGGGACCGCCGCTTCGACGGCGCGTTCGTCTATGCCGTGCGCTCGACGGGGATTTACTGCCGCCCGTCGTGCCCCAGCCGCCGGCCGCGACGCGCCCTGGTGCAGTTCTACCCGATTCCCGAGGCCGCGGAGGCCGCCGGGTTCCGGGCCTGCCGGCGCTGCCGTCCGACCCAGGCGCCCGCCGCCGATCCGGCCGTGCCGATCGTGCGCGAGCTGTGCCGCACGATCGAAGCGCACCCCGACGGTCCCGCCGACCTCGCCACCCTCGCGCGCCGTGCCGGACTGTCACCGCACCAGCTGCTGCGTGCCTTCCGGCGCGTGCTCGGCGTCAGCCCGAAGGCGTACCGCGATGCGCGCCGGGTCGCCCGGCTCAAGACGTCGCTCAAGCAGCATCGGCACGTCAGTCCCGCCATTTACGACGCCGGGTACGGCTCGTCGAGCCGCGTGTACGAGCGTGCCGCGAGCGCCCTGGGCATGACCCCGGCGACGTACCGCCGCGGCGGGCGCGGCGCCACGATCCGTTACACCGTCGCGGCCTCCCCGTTGGGCACCCTGCTCGTCGCGGCCACCGAGCGCGGCGTGTGCCGCATCAGTCTGGGTGACGCCGCGCCGTCCCTGGAGCGCGACCTGCGCGCCGAGTTTCCCGCCGCCACGATTCAGCGGGAGAGCGGGACGCTGACCGCCTGGGTCCAACGGATCCTGCGGCACCTCGAGGGCCGAGCGCCGCACCTCGATTTACCGCTCGACATCCGGGCGACGGCGTTCCAGCAGCGCGTGTGGTCCGAGCTGCGCCGCATTCCCTACGGCGCCACGCGCTCCTACCGGGCCGTCGCGCGCGCCATCGGCCGCCCCCGGGCGACCCGGGCTGTGGCCCGTGCTTGCGCGACGAACCCGGTCTGCCTCGTCATCCCCTGCCATCGAGTGGTTCGCGCAGACGGTGCGCTGGGCGGGTACCGCTGGGGTGTGGAGCGGAAGCAGGCACTGCTCGAGCGCGAGCGGGAGCTCGCGCCGGCTCAGGGCGCCAACCAATAGCTCACCTTCAGGGCGAGGAAGTTGTCGCCCGCCGCCCGGAAGCTGTCCCACAAATCGGCCGGGCCTACGAGCACGCCCCGCGTGTCGGCCGTGAAACGGTTCTGCTGCCACACCAGGAACAACGTGCTGCCCGGCCGCCATTCCCACCGCAGCACCAGATTGCTGCGGAACGACAGCACGTTGAAATCGGGGTTGCCGATGGGGCGGCGATACCCGTTCGCATCTTTCAACGTGTAGTTCCCGGCGGCGTCGCGGACCAGGCTGGGCGAAAGCGCGGTATCGCGCGCGTACACGGTGAGGTCGGTCGAGCGTCCCCGGGCGAGCTCACCGATCCCGTGATAGCGACCGCTCGCGGCAAACGGCTCGGCGTACAGCTCGATCGTCAATTCGGGAGTGAGGGTGTAGGTCATCCGCAGCTGCGTCGACACCGTGCTCCGGTCGATGGTGCCGAACACGTAGCGCTGCCCGTAGGTGGCCGGCCCGCCGGAGTCGAGCGTCGTGACGTACTGCCGCGAACCGATCTCGCGTGCGTAGCTCGGCGTCATGGATAGCTCGACCCGGCTGGTGGGCCGGATCGAGAGACTGCCGCCCACGCGCGTCGCCTCCCCGCCTAACGCATCCCGTCCATAACTCGCCCGAAGACTCCAGGCGGTCTGCGCGCCGAAGTTGCTCCCGAGACGCACCCCCGCCTCCAAGGCGCGCGGTGTCGCCATCAGCGGGCCCCCGCGCGTCAAGGCGTGGTCGAGCGAGGGCCATGACTGGTCGAAATAGCCGCTCAGCACCCAGTAATTCTTGAACGTCACGTCGGCGGTCTGCTCGGAAACCGCATACTGACGGATGCCGCCGAAGTCCCATTCGGCGTTCGTGAATACGCCGAGACCGTAGCCTTGGTACCAATGTCCCGGCCGCGTCTCGCGATACCGCACGTTGGCGAAGGCACTCCGGCCGTCCGCGTTGAAGAGCCGCCCCGCATCGTTCAGCTCCAGGCCGGGCGATTCGATCCCGAAACCGGCGTCGTACCGCCAATGCCCTCCGCCGGTCTTGCCGACATCCACGCCCAGCGTATAGCCCCGCAGCGCCGTGCGGGTCGAATCGACCCGGATGTACCCTGCATCGGGACGCTGGTAGAAGTGCGCCGGACTCGTCTGGATGCCGAGCAGCGCGGCGGCGTCGCCGTTCACCGCGCTGAACCCCGCATACCCGCTGAGCTGGTACACGCCGCCACCCCAGCGCACGACCCCGTCGAGGCCGCCCGTCACCGCCTGACGATCGAGCAACGCGGCCAATCCCGAACCTGGCGCCTCGTCCCGTCGCACCGCCGTCAGCGTCGCCCCGATCGTCGACGCGTTGGCGCCGAACTGCTGCTGCAGCCGCACGACGCCGTATCCCGTCGGCGGGGCGACCTGCGCACGCCCGAACGCCGCGCCGGCCGTGTCGTAAGTCCGGGCAAACTCCCGAGCGGTGACCGCCGCGAGGGTCCCGACGGAAAGCCCCGAGGCGAGGCGCCCCGTCACCTTGCCCGCGGCGAGGATCGTGGAGTTGGCGGGATAGTGGACGAAGTCCCCCGTGGCGCTCCCCGGCGGCGGGGCCCCGATGCGCCGAGAATAGAAGTAGCTCGGACCGTTCCCCCGCAGCAGCTGGTCGCCCTCGAGGAAGAACGGCCGCTTTTCGTCGAAGAACACTTCGAACGCCGAGAGGTTGACGACCGCCGGGTCGGCTTCCACCTGGCCGAAGTCGGGGTTCACCGTGGCATCGAGCGTGAGATTCGGTCCGAATCCCATCTTGAGGTCGGTGCCCGCCCGGGCCTCGAGGTTTCGCCCGTCGTCGAAGGGATCGGCCCGGTTGCGGTTGCCGGTGACGGTGGCACTCCCCGCCGTGTAGGGCAGCAGCTCGAGCCGGCGCGAGGGGGCGATGCCCCGGATCCCCACCAAGTCGCCCATCCACGAGCTCCAGCCGGTCCGGTTTTGGGGCACAGGAATCCAGAAGACATCCTCGTTGCGGGCCGGGATCCAGTGGTCGGCGTTGAACCCCCAGACCTGGACGTCGGAGCGGTTGAAGCGCAGCTGGGAGAACGGGATCCGCATCTCGGTCGTCCAGCCGACGCTGTCGATGACGGCCCTCGCCTCCCAGACGGGATCGAAAGTGGGATCGATGTCGTACTCGTTGTCGCGCGGGTGGTACCAGTCCATCCGCACGCCCGTCGCGGTGACACCGAATGAGTAGGCGGTTCGCCGATCGTGATAGGTGTCGAGCGACACCCAGAGGTGCTCCGCCTGGGCGGTATTGTCGCGCCGGCTGAGCGGCGCCTGGATGTGGGCGGGGTCGCGCGCGTAGAGGCGCGCGCCGACGTAGAGCGCGTGGTCGTCGTACAGAATGGCGATGCGCATGCTGTCGGTCGGTGTGCCGCCTTCGACCGGCATCTTCTCGACGAAGTCGTCGATCCACCGCGCGCTCACCCATGCCGCATCGTCGAGGCGGCCGTCCATGTGCACCGCCCCCGGCGACACGCGCACCGCCAGCGCCTGCTTGTGGGGCGGCTCAGTGTACGGATGCGGTCCCGGTGGCGCCTGCGCCGCCACTCCCCGACCGGCGAGAGTGGCGAGGACGGCGAGCGACCAATGGCGGGGGGAGCTCAGGGCTGCTTTCGCACGACCCGCCAGCGACCCTTCTGAATGTCCCGGGTCTGCTCGTGCACGGAGGAGTAGGTGCCTTCCAGCGTGTCGCTGCGCACCCGTCCGATGAAGGTCGTATGGAGCGTACAGCCGCAGTTCGGATCGGTATACGGGTCCAATGCGCCACTCACCTGCCCGCCCGAGACGCGCACGAAACGGATGCTGAGCGGCTGGGAGGTGGGCGTCTGCGTCGGACTGGACTGCATGGGCATGTTGCCCTGGCGCGTGACCCACTGCGGCGTCATGACGACATCGCCCGTCGCGCTGTCCGCCCCGGCGACGAGCTTGAACACGATGCTGCCGCTCCGGCCCGACTCCACGCTCGAATAGTCACCGTACCATTCCCCGGCGAGCTGGGAGATGTCGGCCTCACGGCCGACCACGGGCACCGGGGCTTGGGACCCGCCACAGCCCACGAGGGCAGCGGCGAGCAGGACGACGGGGAGCTTCGGACGTACGATCATCGCGAGCCTCGAGCAGTGTCGGGTCGTGCTTCTAGACGCATGCCGCACAGGGAAGGTTGCACTTGATGGTGAAGTGGATCGCCAACGGGGTCCAGTCGCCCCCCCTCACCTCTGACCGAATCCTGACGCCTGGCGCACTTGGCGCGCCTGCCACAGGTGCCGCCGGTCGTGAGCTGCGAGGAACGCGAAGTAGCCCCCCAACGGCATGCGGAACAGGCGGGATACCGGCGACACCACGATCACCCGCTTGAGGTTCACGCCGGCCGCGGCCCGCGTCCGCTCGAGCAGGCGATCGCGGGATTCGGTCAACGCGCGCACGACTTCGTCTCGTCCCAGCGCAGTCGACGGGGGCATGAAAATCCGGAACGTGCGCATGCGACGCTTGGGCGGTGGCTCCATCGACTGCACCATCCAGCGGGTGAACCACCCGTAGTGATACGGCCCCGCGGCCGGCCAGGCGCGTTGTTGCCCATGGGTAATGGCGCGGTCGATGGCGGGCAGGGCGGCGTCGGTGCTCAGGGCCAGGTGCATCAGGCACTCACCCATCGACCAGCGGTCGGGACCAGGCCGCCAGTTGAGCTGCCCATCCGTCAGATCACGGGCGAGCTCCGTCGCATCCCGCTTGCTCGCCTCGAACTGCTCGCGGGCGGCAACGAGCCCGCCAAACGCGTCCTGACCTTCGCTCGCCATGGTCGCTCCTGGTTGCCAGCCAAAAGATACGCCGCGTGGTAAGTTCTGCGTCGTGCTGGCCTCCGTCCGCTCGATCGTGCGCGCGATCGGCATCACCGTCGTGCCGGAGGCGACGCGCCTCGACGACGCGGAATGGTCGGCGGTCGAGGAGACGGTCGCCGCCGCCCTGGCCTCCCGCCCCGCGGCGCTGCAACGGCAGTTCCTGTTCTTCCTCCGGATCGTCGAGTGGCTGCCGGCGCTGCGCTACGGACGGCGCTTCACACGGCTCGATCCCCCGCGGCGCGCGCAGGTCCTGACGGGTCTGCAGGACGCGCCGCTGCTGCTGGTGCGGCGCGGCGCCTGGGGTCTCCGCACGCTGCTCCTCATGGGCTACTACGGCCGTCCGGCAGCGGCCCGCGAGATCGGCTACCGCGCCGATCCCCGCGGCTGGGACGCGCGGCGGGCAGGCGCGTGACCACCCGATCCTACGACGTCGTGATCGTCGGCTCGGGAGCGGGCGGCGGCACGGTCGCCCAGGGGCTGGTGCCGGTGGCGCAGGCGGGCCGCCGGGTGCTGGTGCTCGAGCAGGGACCGCGCTTCGCGGACGACGAATTCACCGGGCGCGAGCTCGAGATGGCGGGGGCGTTGTACCACGACGGCGGAGGGTTTCTGAGCGCCGACGGCACGATGACGCTCGCGTTCGCGCACGGGTACGGCGGTTCCACCATCGTATATACCGGCACCTCGCTCACCGCGCCGGAGCGGGTCATCACGCGCTGGGCCGTGCCGGGGCTCGACCACGCCGACCTGCTGCGGCGCTCCCAGCGCTACCTCGGCGAGAACCACGTGCATCGCCTCCCGCCCGAGGAGTTGAACGACAACAACCGGCTGTTCGACACCGGCGCCCGGGCGGCGGGATACGCGGTCGCGCAGTTCCCGGTGAACGTCCGCGGTTGCCGGGGTTCGTCGCTGTGCAACCTGGGCTGTCCCAACCAGGCCAAACAGGGGACGAACCGCGTGCAGCTTCCCGCCGCCGAGCGCGGCGGCGTGGAGGTCGTCACCCGGGCCGAAGTCGTGCGCATCGCGGCGGACCGGACCCTCACCGTCCGGGTGGGTGAGCGTCCCGCCGGAGCGAAGGGCCGACCCTCCGAGTGGCCGGCGGGCGACTACCAGATCGAAACGAAGATCGTGGTATGTGCCGGTGGAGCGCTGGGGACACCCCCTCTGCTGCTCCGTTCCCCGCTCCCGGCTCCCCGCTCCCTCGGGCACGGATTCACTTGCCACCCCGCCCTGATTCTCATCGGGGAGCATGCGACCCCGATCACCAATGACGTGGGACATCCCAAGAGCTTCTTCGTGGACCGGGCGGCCGAAGAGGGGTTCGTGCTCGAGACGTGCATGTACTTCCCTTTCACCACCGCCAAGGCGTTGACCGGATTCGGCGCGGGGCACAGCGCGATCATGCGCGCGTTCCCGCGGCTGCAGCAGATCCTGGTGCTGTCCGTGGATCACGCCCGGGACGGCAACCGCATCGACATCGACCGGGCCGGCCAGCCGGTGGTGCACTATCGCTATTCGGAGGAGGCGGTGGCGGGATTGGTGCGGGGCAATCGGGCCGCGGCCCGCATCTTCTTCGGGGCCGGCGCGGTGCGGGTGCACGCCCCGTTCGCCGATCCGCCGCTCATCGATGCGCGCGACGCCGGGCGGCTCGACACCCTCATCGACGGGCGGTACTGGAAGCCGGGCAAGCAGGCGATCTCCTCCGCCCACCTCATGGGCGGCTGCCGTATGGGCACGTCGGCGGCCGACTCGGTGACCGACGCCTGGGGCCGGGTGCACGGCATTCCATGGCTGTTCGTCGCCGATGCGTCGCTCTTCCCCGACGCGCTCGAGATCAACCCCTACGTGACGATCATGGCGCTCGCGGACCGGGTGGCCGAGGGCGTGCGACGCGACTGTGCGGCGCTGGTGACCTAGGCGAAGCGCCTCAGACGCGCCACGGCTGCGACGGCCGGCCCCGCGCTTCTCGATAGAACAGGTGCTGATCGAGCCACCGGGCGTCGCTGCGACGCCCGGCCGACGCCGCGGCGGCAGCCGCCGGCGCGGCCCGCCCGATGAATTCCACCGCTTGGGTCACCACGGCCGGGGTGCGGACGATCAGTTTGTGCCCCAATCCGTCGGTGCGCACCAGTCGCGCCCCGGGCCAAGCCTGGGCAATCGCTTCCCCGTCGGACAGCGGCACGACGTCATCGTCGCGATCATGCACGATCAGCAGCGGGACGTCCATGCGGCGCGCCATGGTCGGCACGTGGAGCGCCTCCCAGGCGAGTCCCAGCCGCCGCTCGCTGCGCGCTTTCATCCGCGCAACGGTGTCTTCCCGCAGGCCCAGCGCGAGCGCGAACTGCCCGACCCACGCCGGCGGATCGGCGGCGGGAGCGATGAAGGCGGCGCGCGGCACGCGCAGCCCCCAGTGCATGGCGAGGGTCGTCGCCGAGCCGCCCATTGAGTGCGTGATCACCCCCGCGGCCGGCCCCACGGTATCCACCACCGCCATCAGCGTGCGGGCGAACTGCGGCATGGACGACAGGCGGCCGTCCGAAGCGCCGTGGCCTGGAGCGTCGTGGGTCACGACCTGATATCCGGCGGCGAGGAGGGCCGGGACGAACGCCGCGAGGCGCGCGCCGCGGGATC
>JBGPHP010000129.1:0-8829 GCA_041484445.1 Gemmatimonadota bacterium | reverse complement strand
GCTGCCAATCCACCGGCGGCGGGCGCCGGTCGTAGACGTCGCGCATGAACTCGGTCCACGCGGGCGCCACGATGCGACCCCCGCCCGCGTCGTTCATGATCCGCTGGAGGTAGTCGTACCCGACCCAGATCCCCGCCACGATCTCGGGCGTGAATCCGACATACCAGGCGTCGGTGTAGTCGTCGGTCGTCCCGGTCTTGCCGGCCGCGGGCAGCTGGAACCCCGCTCCCCACACCGCGCCCGACGCCGTGCCGCGGCGCACCACGTCGCGCAGCATGTCGGTCATCAGCCACTCGTGGGCCTGGTCCATGACCTCTTCGCGCTGGATGGCGGGCTGCCACAGGATGTTGCCGTTGCGGTCTTCCACGCGAATGATGCCGATCGGCTGGGCCCGGGTGCCGAGGGTGGCGAACGCGGTGTAGGCGGCGATCAGCTCCATCGGGTAGACGCCCTGTGCGCCGATATGTATCGCCGGGACGGGCGGGATCGAGGTCGTGATGCCGTAGCGCCGCGCTTCCCCGATGACGGTCTGCTCGCCCAGCGACATCCCCAGCTTGATCGTCGACAGGTTGCGGGACAGGAACAGCGACTGCCGCATCGGGATCGGACCCTTGGTCGTCAGGTCGTAGTCCTGCGGATTCCACATGGTACTGTCGGGCTGCAGCACCGGGTGGTCGAGGGGCGAATCGTCCAGGATCTCGGTGACCGGGTGGCCTGCCCGAACGGCCGCGGAATACACGAACGGCTTGAAGGTGGACCCTGGAGCGCGTCGAGCCTGCGTCACGCGGTTGAACTTCGAATCGGCGAAGTCGCGCCCGCCGATCATCGCCCGGATGTAGCCGGTGCGGGCATCGATGGCGAGCAACGCCCCCTGCAGGTATTTCGTGAACCCGCCGGGCTCTTCTCCTTCACCGGCCCTCGAGGACTCGAGGTAATCCCGGTATGTCCCGCGGTCCCATTTCCCGCCGGTGTACACCCCCGCCTCGATGGCGTCGAGCTGCGCCGACAGCGCCCGCTCGGCCGCTTCCTGCATGTCGAGGTCGAGCGTGGTGTAGATGCGCAGGCCTTTCTCGTAGAGATCGCGGCCGTAGCGCGGCTCCAGATACTGGGTCCGCAGCCACTCGACGAAATACGGCGCGACGTCGCCGTAGTTGGTGCGGGTGTTGGTGAGCACCAGCGGGTACGACTTCCACAGCTCGGCCTCGTCGGCCGACAGGTAGCCCTGCGCCTGCATCAGCGCGAGCACGACGTTGCGGCGCCGCACCGCCCGGTCGGGATGCAGCCGCGGATTGTAAAACGACGGCGCCTTGGGAATCGCCGCCAGCGTGGCCGCTTCCGCCACGTTCAGGTCGCGGGCCGATTTGCCGAAGTAGATCTGCGCCGCGGCCTCGACGCCGTGCGCCCCTGCCCCCAGATCGATCTGATTCAGATACATCTGGAGGATCGTGTCCTTGGGGAAGTTGTGCTCGATTTCGATCGCGACGCGCGCTTCTTTGAGCTTGCGCGTGAGCTGCTTCTCGCGGCTGATCTGCTCGGGGAAGATGTTGCGCGCGAGCTGCATCGTGATCGTCGAGAACCCCTGCGTGTAGCTCAGCGACGTGAGGTTCGCCTTGAGCGCGCCCGGAATGCGCCAGTAGTCGATGCCGTGGTGCTGGTAGAACCGCTTGTCCTCGGTGGAGAGAAACGCCTCGCGCACCCAGGCCGGGATCTCGCGCAGCGGCAGCACGGTGCGGCGCTCGAGGCCGAGCTCGGTGATGAGCCGGCCGTCCGCCGCGTAGATCTTGGAGGTCTGCTGGGGGACGGAATTGGTCCCCATGAGGCGGGCGATGGTGGGGCAGCGCTCGTTGGCACACACGCGCGACCAGGCGCCCCAGGAGAACCCGACGCATACCATGACGAAGAGCGCCACCGCCCCGGCCACGCCGCGGCGGGTGAGCACCGAGTCCCACGACAATTGCGGCTTGAGTATCGCGAAGCGACCCATCGCGGTACAACCTAGCGGCACGCCTCGGCGCTTGCCAGCGCCCGCCAGCGCTCTTACGATTCGCGCCCATGTCCGGTTTGCTCGCGGAGCTGCAGTGGCGGGGTCTCGTGCACGAGGCGACGCCCGGTCTCGAGGAGCACCTCGAGCGCCAGCGGCCGGTCACCGCCTACTGCGGTTTCGACCCTACCGCCCCCAGCCTCCAGCTCGGCAACCTGGTCCCGCTGATGCTGCTGCTCCATCTGCAGCGGGCGGGCCACCGCCCCATCGTCCTCATGGGCGGCGGCACCGGACTGATCGGCGATCCATCGGGGAAGCGGACCGAGCGGCCGCTGCTCGCCCCGGAAACGCTGCGCGCGAACCTCGAGCGCCAACGGGCCCAGATGGGGCGCTTCCTCGAGTTCACGGACGAGCGAGCCCTGCTGCTGGACAACGCCGCGTGGCTCGTGCAGGAGCGGCTGGTGGACTTTCTGCGGGACGTGGGGAAGCACTTCACGATCAACGTGATGTTGCAGAAGGAATCGGTGAAAGCGCGGCTCGAGGCAGGGCTGTCATTCACCGAGTTCAGCTACATGCTGCTACAGGCTTACGATTACCTGACGCTGCACCGGGATCAGGGCTGCACGCTCCAGGTGGGTGGCTCCGACCAGTGGGGCAACATCACGGCGGGGGTCGAGCTGGTGCGGCGGGCGGCCGGCGCCGAGGTCCACGGGCTCGTGGCGCCGCTCATCACGACCGCGTCCGGCGCCAAGTTCGGGAAATCGGAGTCCGGCGCGATCTACCTGGACGCGACGCTCACGTCACCGTACCAGTTCTACCAGTTCTGGGTGAACGCGGACGATCGCGACGTCGGGACCTACCTGCGGCTCTTCTCGCTGCGTCCCAAGGACGGCCCCGACGGCATCGACCCGCTGCTGAAGATGAACGCCAAGGATCCGGCGCAGCGCGAGGCGCAACACGCCCTCGCCCAGGAGATGACCGAGCGCGTGCACGGCAAGGACGCCGTGGAATCCGTGGCCGCCGCCGCCGCGATCCTGTTCAGCGAGTGGGATCCGCACCACGCCACGGCCGGTGCGTTCGACGTGCTGGCGCAGGAGATTCCGACGGCCGCCCTCCCGAACGGCCCCGTCACGGTCCTCGACGCGGTGGTCACCGCCGGGCTCGCCAAGTCCAAGAGCGAAGCTCGGCGCCAGATCGAGCAAGGGGGGGTGTACGTGAATCAGCAGCGGGAATCCGACCCCGCCCGCGCCCTGCAACCCGGCGACTGGCTGGCGGGCGGGAATCTGCTGCTGCGCAAAGGAAAGAAAGACTACGCGCTACTGCGGCGTTCAACGGGCTAGCGGGCTAGCGCAGCCCCGCGAGCACGTCCAGCACCTTCTCCATCTCCTCCACGGTATTGTAGCAGTGCGGTGAGAGCCGGATCGCGCCCTCACGCAGCGAGCACACGATCCGCGCGCGCTTGATCGCGTGATACGCCTCGACCGCCTGGTCCGGCGCGACGCAGAGAATGGCGGACCGATGGCGCTCGTCGCGCGGTGAGACCACCCGCATCCCCCGCGCATCCGCCCACTTGAGAATCGGCTCGTGCAGGCTGCGCGTCACTTCCGCGATCTCCGCGATACCGATCTCCAGCAGCAGCTCCACCGACTGGCTGAACCCGTAGAAGTCCTGGTAGGGCAGCGTGATCATCTCGAAGCGGCGCGCGTCGGCGCGAAAGGTCGGGTTGTACTCGGTGAGGCGGGAGAAATCGTCGGTCCCTTCGAAGGCCATCCAACCGGTCATGGCCGGCTCGAGCATCGGGATCAGCTCCTTGCGCACGTACACGAAGCCCGATCCCCAGGGCGAGAGCAGCCATTTCTGCCCGCCGCACGCCAGGATGTCCACCGGCGTCTCGTGCACGTCGAGCACCGAGTTCCCCACCCCCTGGATGCCGTCCACGACGAGGTAGGTGCCGTTGGCGCGCGCGGCCGCCGAGAGCTTCTTGAGATCCGCCCGGAAGCCGTTGGAGAACTGGACGAACGACACGGCGAGGACCTTCACGCGCGGATCGCGCAGCGCGCTCAGGAGGAAGTCTTCATCGGGCCAGCCCTCGCTGGTGCACGGGGCGAGCGTCACTTCGATCCCCTGCTTGCGGAGCATGAGCCAAGGATAGACGTTGGCCGGGAACTCCCGGTCCGAGAGGACGATCTTGTCGCCCGGCGTCAGCGGCAGCGCGCGGGCGGCCAGGTTCAATCCGTAGCTGGTGTTCGTGGCGAGCGCGATCTCCCCGGTGTCGGCGTTGATGACGCGCGCCGCCGCGTCGCGCGCCGCCTGCAGCCCGGCGAACAGGTCGCGGTCGGGAAGCAGGTGCGGCGCGGTGCGCTTGGCGTTGAAGGCATCGAGAATACGGCGGGTGCGCTCGGGGATGGGACCGATCGAGGCGTTGTTCAGATACACCGTGTCGGCGGTCCACGGGAACTCGCTCGCCCGCAGGTGCCGCAACGACTCCCGCAGCGCCTTGACCTTGGCGGGATGAAACGCGACGTCGGTCATGCGGCCCGCACCTCGAGGGCGTCGCGCAGACCGTCCCCCAACAGATTGACGCCCAGGACGGTCAGGCCGATCGCGAGCCCGGGCACGAGGCTCACCCACGGCGCCACCCGCAACAGATCCCGCCCGTCGGCGACCATCGCCCCCCACGAGGGCGTCGGCGGCCGCGCGCCCAGCCCGACGAAGGACAGCGCTGCCTCGGCCATGATCGCGCCACCGATGCCGAGCGTGGCGATGACGATCACGGGCGCCAGCACCCCGGGGAGCAAGTGCCGCAGCAGAATCCGCGCGTCGCTCGCGCCCAGGGCCCGTGCCGCCTGCACGAAATCACGGGTGCGCAATCCCAGCACTTCGCCCCGCACCACGCGGGCCACGCCCGCCCACCCGACGAGCCCGATCACCACGAACACGACCGGCAGTGACGGATTCACGGCCGCCGCGATCGCAATGAGCAGCAGCAGCGACGGGAAGGCCAGGGTGACGTCGGCGAGGCGCATGATGCACGCGTCGAGCCAGCGGCCGTAGTAGCCCGCCGCGAGACCGAGGGCCACGCCCAGGAGGCCGGCTACGGTCTGGCTCACGAGGCCCACCGCGAGCGACAAGCGGGCGCCGAACAAAACGCGCGACAGGACGTCCCGGCCCTGCACGTCGGTACCGAGCCAGAAGGTCCGGGACGGCGCGTGCAGACTGAAGTCGAGCGAGCCGCGCAGCGGGTCGGCCGGGGCGATCCAGGGCGCGGCCAGGGCCCCGACGGTGAGGATCGTCACAATGGCGAGACCCATCAGGGCCCAGCGGTCGCGGGCGAGACGTCGCCAGTGGCGTGGCGCTTGCATGGGGGATTCGACTACGTTACTCGGAACTCACACGACAAATCAAGCGGAACTTCTGGCAGCGCGGTGAAACCCGGAACTCGCTTCACCCTCGTCCTCGGGGGCGGCGGCATGAAGGGCCTGGCACACGTCGGTGTGCTCGAGGCCCTGCTGGAGCGCGGTCTGAAACCGTCGCACATCATCGGGTGCAGCGTCGGCTCGCTGGTGGGGGCCGCGTGGTCGGCCGGCAAGAGCATCCCCGAGCTGCGCGACATCGCCATCAATCTCAAGCGCAAAGACATCTTTCAGATCGCGCACGCCGACATGGCGTTCAAGCGCATGCGCTCCCCCGCGCTGTTCCGCCGCGAGCCGCTGGCCCTGCTCATCGACCGGCTGGTGGGGGCGGCGAGCTTCACGGATCTGGACATCCCGGTGATCATCAACACGGTCGACATCAACTCCGGCATGCAGGTGCTGTGGGGGTTGCCGGGGCTGGACGATATCCCGGTGAGCGAGGCGGTCTTCGGCTCGTGCGCCCTGCCGGGTTACCTCCCGCCGCACGAGATCCGCGGGCGGTTTTTCGTGGACGGGGCGGTCGTCGACAACCTGCCGATCGCCGCCGCCCGGGCGCTCGACGCCGAGCTGCTCTTCGCGGTGGATGTGTCCGCCTCGAGCACGCTGCGCGAGGATACCCAAGACGACGGCTTCGCCGCGGTGTTCGGTCGCGCCACCGAGATCGCGATGGGGTCGCTGCTCGAGCAGCGGCTGCGCTACTGGACCACCCCGCCCGTCTACTACATCCACCCGCGGGTCGAGCACGTCTCGATGTTCTCGTTCGATCACCTGCGCGAGGTGGTGGAAGAGGGACACCGCGCGACCTCAGAGGCGTTGGACCGCGCGGCCACCTGGCCCGCGCGCGGCGCGGATGGGGTGTACCCACGGCGGCGCGTCGTGGTGCACGTCGAGCGCGACCGCTGCGTCGGCTGCGGTGCCTGCCTGTTCCAGGGACCGCCCGGCCTGTTCGTGCTGGACAACGACGGCAAGGCGGTGGTGACCGAGCCCGAGCAGGAGTGGTCGCCGGCCGGGGGCTCCTTCATCCGTCACTGCCCCACCTACGCGATCAGCGCGCGGCCGATTCCCGACACGGCCGAGATGAGGAAGTCAGGCTAGCGACTCGTCCGTTCGTCGGAACTCCGCATCGATCCGCATCAAGTCCCGGCTCACACGATCCCAGTTGTAATAGGTCTCGACCGCCCGGCGTCCCGCGGCCCCCATCCGCCGCCGCAGCGGCTCGTCCCCCAGCAAGCGGGTGATGCCCGCGGCGACCGCGGCCGGATCCTCCGGATCAACGAGGATCCCCGTCTCGCCGTCGCGCACCGCGTCGGGCACTCCACCGGAGCGCCCGCCCACTACCGCGATCCCGGAGGCCGAGGCCTCGACGAGGGAGATGCCGAAGCCTTCCGCCAGCAGGTCGTGATACCGCGAGGCCCCGACGTAGAGATCCGCCGCGTTGTAAACCGCCGGGAGCTCGTCGTCGGGGACGAATCCGAGAAACTCCACGGCGTGCCGCACGCCGGCCTCGCCCGCGAGCCGCTCGAGCTCGGGCAGGCGCGGGCCCACGCCGGCGACCGCGTAGCGCGTCCCCGGATGCGCCGCCCGCACCGCGGGCAACGCCCGGATCACGGTGTCGATGCCTTTGTGCCACTCGAGCCGGGCGACGGTCAGCAGCCAAGGTCCGCCGTCGAGCCCGTACTTCGCGCGGACCGGCCGCGCATCGAGGCCCGGGCGGAACTGGGTCGGCTCCGTACCCAATGGCACGACCTGCACGCGGGCGGCGAGATCGGGACGGTTCAGCAGCTGGTACAAGCCGCGCGCCGTTCCGGCCGTCCAGCGGCTGTTGGCGGCCAGCACGGTCGCGCCGGTCACGAGGCCGCCCGCCGTCCACCGCTTGAAGCGGCTCGCGCGGATCTTGTGGTCGAGCAACAGGAGCTCTGTGCCGTGCACCACGACTCCGTAGGGAACGCCGTGACGCCGGGCGAGCCACCAGGCCGGGTACCCCGCCGGCTTCAGCTCGCCGCACCAGGTGAAGCCGAAACGGTTCTGGCGCGCGAGCCGCGCGGCGCGCGCCGTCCAGAGCGCGAGACCGTTGACGGTGCGCAATCGCGTCGCCCGGATGCCCACGCGATCCACCGGCTGCGGGAAGGTCGCGTCGCTTTCGGCGCTGCCGTCGTAGGTGCCGGTCGAGATGGCGAGCGAGCGGGGCGGATAGCGCCGCGCGAGCTCGCCCATCATGCGCGCGATGCCGCCGCCGTGGGGCGGGAAATTGAACGTCAGCAGTAGAGTGGACGGCAAGAACTACGCGACCTGAGCTTCGATCTCCCGCAAATCCCGGATCACGCGATCCCAGTTGTAGTAGGTCTCGACCGCTTTGCGCCCGCCTTGCCCGAGCCGCCGCGCCAGCAGCTGATCGCCGAGCACGCGCCCCAGCGCCTGCACCACCGCGTCCGCGTTGTCGGGGTCCACGACGAGACCGGTCTCGCCATCCTGCACCGCTTCGGCGAGCCCGCCGCTCTGCCCCGCGATGACCGGAAGCCCGCACGCCGCCGCCTCGGCGAGCGCGATACCGAAGCCCTCGATGCGGGTCCCTTCGGCCTGGCGCGAGACCCCGATGTAGACCTCGGCGGCATTGTAGAGCGCGGGCAGATCCGCGTCGGGCACCGCGCCCACGAACCGGACCACGTCGCCGATCTTCAGATCGTCGGCGAGCTTGCGGAAGGCGGCGCGCTTGCCGGCGCCCACGACCGCGTAGTGCAAGTCGATCCCTTCTTTGCGCACGCGCGCCACGGCGCGCAACGCCGTGTCGATGCCCTTGTACGACTCGAGCCGGGCGACCGTGAGCGCCCAGTGACCGCCGTTCAAGTGGTAGCGCTCCCGCACCTCGCGCGCATCGACGCCGGGCCGGAACAGCTCGGGGTCGGTGCCCAGCGGCACGACCTTCACCCGCTCGGCCTGGGGATCGAGCCCCAGCTCGCGCAGCACCTTCTGCGCCTGCTCGCGCGTCCACTGGCTGTTGGCCACGACCGCCGCCGCCGAGCGCAACAGGGCCTTGCCGGACTTCCGCGTGAACGGCGTGTGATGGATGGCGTGCAGCTCCTTCAGGAGATCGCCGCCGTGCACCAGGACGCCGTACTCCATGCCGACGCGCTCGTGCGCCCACTTGGCGGGATACCCGGCGGGGCGGATCGAGTCGGCCCACGCGAAGCGCGGTTTGTGCGTGCGGGCGAGCCCCACGACGCGGCGCGACCAGAACATCAGGCCGGCGAACCCGTGCAGGGACTTGGTGGAGATGGGGAGGCGATCGATCACCGTGCCGGTGTATCGGCCGTCGGTCTCCGAGGCATCGCGGTGCTGGCCGGTCGACACGAGCAGCTCCCCCTTGGGGTAGCGGCGCGCGATCTCACCCATCAGGCGGGAAATCCCGGTCATGATCGGCGGGAATTCGTCGGTCAG
>JBGPHP010000128.1:0-8868 GCA_041484445.1 Gemmatimonadota bacterium | reverse complement strand
GCGCCGGCGGCCCCCCTCCCGCACGCCCCCGCCCCCACGATGCAGAGCCAGCACAGCGTCCCGATCGCTCGACGTGTCACGCGCAGGATTCTAGCGGCGCCCGCCCGGCGGCGCGAGATTGCGGCATGCAGCGGATGCTCGCCCGCCGCGCGCTCTCCGGGATCGCCGTTGTGGCGGGGGTCGTCACGCTCACCTTCGTGCTGCTGCATGCCGCGCCGGGCGACCCCGCCGAGCGGCTGATCGGTCCCACCGCGACGCCCGAGCAGCTCGCGGCCGGGCGCCATGCGCTCGGGCTCGACCGTCCGCTCATCACCCAATACGGGAGCTGGCTC
The DNA here is from genome assembly GCA_041484445.1 of Gemmatimonadota bacterium. GTDB lineage: Bacteria > Gemmatimonadota > Gemmatimonadetes > Gemmatimonadales > GWC2-71-9 > DASTHG01. The sequence continues at coordinate 8,536 of JBGPHP010000128.1, read as the reverse complement.
ATCCGCTTCGTCCGCGGCGACTGGGGCACGAGCTTTGCCACCGGCCGTCCGGTCCGGACCATGATCGGATCCGCCTGGCCCGCCACCGTCCGGCTCGTGGTGCTCTCGCTGCTGTTGAGCTACGGGTTGGGGCTCGTCGTGGGTGCCGTCCAGGCGGCACGGCACCGGCGCCGGCTCGACACCGCCCTCTCGGTCGCGAGCGTTACCCTGGTGGCGCTCCCGGGCTATTGGCTCGGGTTGATGCTGATGACGGTGTTCACTTATCTGCTGCGCGTGCTCCCGGCGTTCGGCGCAGCGGGGTACGACGCCGACTACTTGAGCGGGTGGGCGCGGTTCCTGGACGGGGCGCGGCACCTGGCGCTGCCCCTCGCCACGTTGACGCTCATCGGTGCAGGCGCCGCGGCGCGGTTCGTCCGTGGCGCGTTGCTCGACGCCCTGGAGCAGCCGTTCGTGGTCGCCGCACGAGCGAAAGGGATCACGACCACCCGCGTGATGGTGCACCATGCACTGCGCCACGCGCTGATCCCCGTCGTCACGCTCCTGGGGCTGTCGCTGCCGGCGCTCTTTTCGGGTGCGGTGTTCGTCGAGGCGGTGTTCGCCTGGCCGGGCGTGGGACGGGTGCTGGTGGAAGCGGTTCAGGCGCGCGATTACCCCGTCGTGATGTCCGCCACCGTCATCAGCGCCGTGCTCGTCGTGGCCGGAAATCTGCTCGCGGACGTGGCCGCAGGGTTCGTGGATCCGCGCCTGCGAGCGGTCGAAGCCGCGGCAGCGCCGTGAACGACGTATTGCGCGACCGGCGCTTCACCGTGGGACTCGCGCTGGTCTCCGCCATCGCGGGGCTCGCGATCGCCGCGCCGCTCGTCACCTCCGGTGACCCCAACGTCCCGGGAGACATCGTCGCGACCCGGTTCCTGGGACCGCTCGCTCGCGACCTGCACGGCAGCCTGCACCTGCTGGGCACCGATCGCTTCGGACGCGACGTGTGGGCCCGCCTCGTCTACGGCGCCCGGATCTCGCTCAGCGTCGGGACGCTCTCGGTGTTGCTCTCGGTCGCTTTGGGGGTGACGATCGGCGGTCTCTCCGGCTGGTGGCGCGGCTGGGCCGGGCTAGTGCTCCTCGGAGCGACCGATTTCGTGCTGGCGTTGCCGCGTGTGGTGCTCCTGCTCCTGCTCGCGGCGCTGTGGCAACCGAGCGCCCTGCTCGTCGTACTGCTGCTGGGCGCCACCGGGTGGATGCCGGTCGCGCGACTGGTGCACGGCGAGGTGCGCGCGCTGGCGGTACGGCCGTTCGTCGAGGGCGCGCGCAGCCTGGGCGTGCGTCCCCTGCGCGTCCTCTGGCGCCACGTGCTCCCGAACGCGCTCACGCCGGTGATCGTCGCCGCGGCGTTGGGGGTCGGCAATGCGATCCTGCTGGAGGCCGGGCTGTCGTTCCTGGGGCTCGGCGTCCAACCGCCCACGCCGTCCTGGGGCAACATGATCGCTTCGGGACGCGACACGCTGGTCAACGCGCCCTGGGTCGCCGCGGCCCCAGGAATGATGCTCGTGCTGGTGGTGGTGGGCTGCACGCTGCTGGGAGATGCGGTGAGAGACGTCTTGAGCCGGCAGTCATCAGCCGTCAGCCGTCAGGGATTCTGACCACCGAACCCCGATGACCGACGACTACTCGGCAATCCGCTGCAAAACGTCCGCCCGAATCTCGTGTCCGCCCTCGAAGCGCTCCACTCGAAAGGCGATGCCGCAATCGCGCAGCCGCGCTTCGTCCCGCGCCAGCACCTTGGGCGTGATGTAGGGATCCTCACTTCCGGCGACGAGCGTCAACGCCATGCGCTCCCAGCGGGCGCGCGCGGCGGAGAGGTCGAGATCGGGCGGCACTTCGCCGCCATAGAGGACCAGGCGATCGGCCCGGGCCGTTCCCTGGGCGAGCCAGCGCGCTGCCGTCGCGGTCCCCTGAGAGAAGCCCAGCACGCACACGGTGCCAGGGCTGCCTCGCTCGCGCAGCACGTCGGTGTGCAACGCATCGAGGTAGCGCACATAGTCCGCGATGTCGGTGAGCCGGTCCTCCCGCGTCATCCAGCTCGCGCCGACTTTGTCGTGGGCCCGTCCCCCACCTCCACTCTCCAGATAGAACCGCGAGAGCCCCTCGGGGGCGACCAGGCAGCGCGTCCCGTCATCCAGCGGCTCGAAGGCGTGCAGGAATCGACCAGCCAGCTGACCGTAGCCGTGGAGCACGAACCAGATCTCGCGCGCCGCCCCGGCCGGGGGACCGAAGGTGTAATAGCGCGCGGTACGAGTGGCGCTGAGGTGATGCTCCTGGATCGTCACCGCACCACCACGGTCACGATCTCGTGGGGCCCGGCCGTGAAACGCACCACCCGCCCGCCGTCCTCCAGCACCAACGGGACCGGCTCCCCCTCATCGAGTCGCGTGCGCCACGCCCCCCGCACGGCGTCGCTGAACCGCCAAGCGCCGGCAGCCGCGGTGTCGTCCGGGTTGTAGCACCGCAGCACGAGATCGCCACCCGATCCCTGCCCCGGCTTCAGCGCCGAGCACACGAGCCCCGCCCCCTCCAGCGTGATGTTGCCGCGGGAGGGAGCGAGCCCGATCGCGTCGCGAATCCAGAGAGCTCGGATCGGCGTGAAGACGCTCTCCCACAGAACCGGGATCGCATCGCCTGCCGCCAGCGGCGCCAGAGCGAGCTCGACCCGCGAGACGCCGAGGCACTGGGCGTCGGGGATCGCGGTCGGCCACGCCGCATGGCCGGGCCGGGTCGGCAAGTCGTGCCGGGACAAGGCGCCGACGGCCCGCAGCACGGTAAAGAGGACGTCTCCCGACGGCGTGCGCTCGTACTCGAAGAACCCCGGCGCGAGGAGCGCCAATCCGCGCCCCTCGTTCATGACTGCCACGAAACGGTGCGCCGGTGCCGTCGCGACCGGCGTTTCGAGCGACGCACCATCGCGTCCGGGCGCCGGGGGCGCCGCGTGCTCCTGCCCGAATTGCGTGCCGACCAGCGCCTGGCCCGGGCCCATCGGTATGCGCGCGCGCAGCCGGTGATGCATGGCGTGATTGTCCACCTCGAGGATACAGCGCACCACCGGACTATCGGCGTGGAGCGACACGACCAAGCGCACGCCGACCTTGCCGCGGGGTCCGCCGCCGGCGCGCATCGTCCAGCGCGCCTCGAGCGCCGCCACGAGCGGACCGGCCGCCACACGACGCACCCGGATCGGCCCCTGACTCCGCACGAGGCGGTCCCGCGCCACGGGGCAGAACGTGTACGCGTCACCGGCGTCGCCTTGGCTCTCGAGCCGCAGCACATCGAGCCATCGCCCGCTGCTGCGGCGATCGAATAGCAGCAAGGCACCCGTCGGGTCGAGCGTCGCGACGACGAAGCGGTTGACGAGGGAACGAGCCTGCACTTCGACCGCCTCCTCGGCGTGTGCGGCATGCGGCGCTCCGGGAGCGAGCGTGCCCAGACCGAGCCCCGCGAGCAGCGGCGCGCGGACGGCGACGCGAACGACGTCCACTTCGTCCTGATCCGGGTAGTGCCGCATCGCGTCGAGCCGTTCCTGCCCGCGCCGACGATCCAGCACCTGGAGGGGCACCGCCTGGCCGTCGGGGCCACGCAACGAGAACACGCCGGCGCCGGGTCCCGTGCGCGGCGACCTCGGTCCCGGCGGGCCGACCGGTACGTCGCGACGGAAGAAGCTGCAATCGGCGATCACGATGCCGCCGCGGGAACGCGGTGCAGGATTCCAGAGCACCATCGTCGGGGTGTGACCCTCGAGCTGCTCGCGCGCGCGATCCGGATCGTGACCGGCCAGCTCGAGCGTGGCGGACCGCACGACCTCGTCCGCATACGCCCGCACGGCGTCGAGCCGCACCTCCGCTTCGCGCGCCACGGCATCGCTCGTCGTGCCGCAGATCGTGTCATGGAACTGGCACCGCACCAGGGCGCGCCAGGCGAGCTCGAGCGCCGGACGATAGTCGCGGCCGCTCCGGTGGCTCGCCAATGCGGCGAGCGGCTCGGCGGTACGCGAGAGCCAGAGCTCCAGCATCGCCGCCCGGCGTTTGAGCGGCGCCCGCGTCCCCTGCGCTCCCTGCAACACCCACGTGTATCCGGGAGCGGATCGCAGGGCGCCCGTCACGACCGGAGCCGTGGCAAACTCCTCGGCGGCCGCCGCGAAGAACTCGTCGAGTCGCGAAACCCGAACCGCATTGGGGCGCTCGAGGTCGGCGAGCTGCTCCCACAGGCGTGACACGCCGGCCGGTGCGGCGTGGTGGTCGGCGCCGATGAACACCGGGATGTGACTGCCTCCGGCCCGGGCCACCAGCTCGCCGCGCACCCAGGCCCAGGCTTCCGCCAGTCGCTCCGAATCAGCGATGAGCTCGACGCCGACTTCGTACCCGGCGGGCGGCAGGTGCCAGAGCCGCACCTCCGCACCACTCGGCCCGCGCCACCGGTAGCGGTCGCGCTCCTGTCCCGGGGCGCCGCCCAGACCGCGCCACAGCACGCCGGACGCGATCCCGGTCCCGCGCGCCAGCTCAGGCCAGCACGCGGGATGCCCGAACGCGTCCGGAGAGTAGAGCACGTCCAGCCGACCACCCCAGCGCGCGGCGTCGGCCGCGCCCAGCAGCAAGTTGCGCACGAGCGACTCGCCGGACGGCACCAGCTCATCAGCCAGGACGTACCACGGGCCCACCTGGAGCCGGCCAGCCCGCACCAGCTCGCGGATGGTCTCGGCGCGCTCCGGGCGGGCCTCGAGGTAGTCTTCCAACAGCACGGTCTGGCCATCCAGCAAGAAGCTCCGCAACCCGGCATCGGCTTCGAGGCGGCCGAGCAGGTCGTCCATGACGGCGATCAGCCGCACGTGGTAGGTCGCGCGTGGCAAATGCCACTCGCGGTCCCAGTGCGTATGGAACACCAGGTGAAACGTCAGCGGCCTCACAGGCGCTCCAGCTCGGCCACGTCCTCCGGCCGCCGCAAGTGGACATGAGAGACCCGACGGCCGCGGGCGAGCAAGGCACGCACGTCCCCGATCGCCTGCGCACGCTCCAGCCGGCCGAAGGTGGTGCCCATGGTGGGGATGTCGAGGTCCTGCGCGGGATCCGCGGTGACGACGAGGAAGAGTCCCGTGTTCGGACCACCCTTGTGCAGTTGGCCCGTCGAGTGGAGGTAGCGCGGTCCGAATCCCAGTGTGGTCGCGATCCCGAGGGCTCCGTTCCAGGCCTCACGCATTCGCCCCAGGATCGCCTCCAGATCGTCGCGCGGAGGCACGTAGGCCAGCACGGCCAGATAGTCCCCGGGTCGCGCAGCCCGGCGCAGCGCCTCGGGGCTCATGGTGCGAGGCGCTTCGCGCGGCGCGCCCGCAGACGCGGCCAGCTCGGCCCGCGCCATCGCCTTCGCCTCCTCGACGTCCGGTTGGTCGAAGGCGTTGACGCCGAGTTGGCGGCACAGCTCCCAGGTGGCGTATTCCCACCGCAGGAACTCGCGTCCCAGATCGAGTGGATCGGCCGAGAATCTGTCCACGACCTGCACGTCGCCACCGCCGCCGTCGCCGACGAGGGGAACCACGCCTGAGCCGTTCTTCCCGGAGCTCTCGGCGACGAGCTGCTCGACCCACGCCGCGAGCGAGGCGACCGGCGCCGGCGGCCGCAAGGCCAGCTTGTCGCGACCCGCCGCGGCGCCGACGGCGAGCGTCCGCCCGAATGCGCGCGCCGCCTCGACATCGGTGCCCGCGGCGCGCTCGAGCAGCGTCACTCCGTCGATGCCGGCGAGCGCGGCAGGCAGCATCCCCACGACGGTGAGGGCCGCATAACGCCCGCCGACATCCACGGGATGCGGGAACACCGCCCGGAACGCGCGTTCGCGCGCCATCCGTTCGAGCGCGCTTCCCGGGTCGGTGACCGCGACGAACTGTCCCGGCTGGGCGCGGGCGGCGAAGTAGTGGTAGGCGGCCAGCGTTTCGACCGTCGAGCCGGACTTGCTCACGATAAGGAAGAGGGTGCGGTCGAGCGGGTGCGCCTGCTCAGCCTGGGTGACGGCCGCGGGGTCGGTGCTGTCCAACACATCCACGCCGGCCGCCCCGAAGCTCCGCGCCAGCACCGCCGGGGCCAGCCCCGACCCACCCATCCCGCACACCAGCACGCGATCGAGACCGTCGCGCCGGGTCGCCGCGGCGAAGCGCGTCCATTCGGGCCACAACGCGAGGGAGTCCGGGACGGCCCGCGTCCAACCGAGTCGGCTTTCCATGCAGCCGCTAAGCTAACGCGACCCCACGCGCGTCGCGCGCCCTCGCCGGAGCGTGCGGGCGTTACTACCTTGTCTCGCGTACCAGCGTGCATCCCAGCCTTCGTGTCACCCGCACCGTCGTCGTGGCAGCTGGCGTTCTCCTCGCTGCCCTCGTGCTGGCGTACCTGTTCATCCCGTTGCCCCAGAGCCTGCTCACCGCGGGGAGCTGGTCGATCACCTCGCTGGCGCGCACCTGGGGCGTGGCGCTCGCCTGGCGTGCGGCCACCGACCCGGTCCAGCGCCGGGGCTGGGCGTGGCTGCTCGCCGGCAGCCTCGTCGATCTCGCGACCCAGGGCGTCGCCGACATCCAGCTGGCGCGCGGGATCGAGCCGGGGGGGATCTCCATCGTCGACATCGGCTATCTCGCGGTCTATCCGTGCTTCTTTACCGCCGTGTGGAAGCTGCTGGCCATCCGGCCGCGCCGGCAGTTCACCGCCGAAATCCTGCTCGACTCCGCGCTGCTGACCCTCACAGCCGTCGCCTGGGCGTACAACCTGTTCGTCGCGCCGCTCGCGGGCGGGGCCGGAGGGCCGGCGGTCCTGGGCAGCGTCGCCTACGCCACCGGGGGGCTCGCCCTGCTCTGGTTGATCGGCATGCTGCTGCTGCAGCCGCATCCGGTTCCGCGCGGCGGGGCCGGGATCGCGGTGGTGGGTTTGATCCTCTACGGCATCGCTGACCTGGTGTTCGGCACCGTGAGCCTGCCGCGCGCCCAGGCTCCCGGGACGATGCTCGCCTTCAGCTGGAACATCGCCAATCTGGTCCTCGCCTCGGCCGGCGTCATCGCCGCCGCCGCGCCCGCATCACCCCGGCCGGCGGCCGACGGGAGCGACGGCGTCGCGCCGCGCCTCTTCGCCGTGCTCGTGGGGTTCGCCGGGTTGGTGGCCCTGCACGTCCACAGCATGCTGTCGGGACGCATGGACGCCATGGCCGTACTCCTCCCGGCGGCGGGCGGGCTGATCATCGCCGCCCGGGTCGGGTACTCCCTGCTCGCCGACCGGCGCTACGAATCCACGCTCGAGCGCGAGGTCGAGCGTCAGACCCAGACGCTGATCGAGTCGCTGACCAGCGCCGCGTCCGCGGAACGGAACCTGCGCCAGATCATGGAAGCGTCCCCCGATCCGATCGTGCTGCTGAATCGGGAGGGGCAGGTGCTGGACTACTCCCCGGACAACCCCGCCGGGGGTCCGGCGGCGGCCGGCGCACGGTCGGTCTTCGACCTCGTCGATCCCGACGGCGTGGCGGTGCTGCGCACGCACCTGGAGGCGGCGTTCGCCGGGGAAGTACGACGCTTCGAGATCCCGCAGCGGCGGCCCGACGGCACCCGCATCGTGAGCTCGGTGGTGTACGCGCCGATCCGCGAGCACGACGTGATCACCCGGGTACTGGCGATCTCGCGCGACGTCACCGAGCTGCGGCGCGCCCAGAGCCAGCTGCAGCAGGCCGACAAGCTCGCGGCGATGGGCCAGCTGGTGAGCGGCGTGGCGCACGAGATCAACAACCCCGCCGCCATCATCTCCGGCTTCGCCCAGACGCTGATGCTGGACGACCTCCGGCCCGAGCAGCGCGAGATCGTGGAGATGGTGCGCGACGAAGCGATGCGCATCGGCCAGATCACGACGAACCTGCTCGCCTTCGCCCGGATGAGCGGGCCGGAGCGCTCACTGGTGGACGTCAACGAGCTCGTCCGCCGGACCCACACGCTGCGTGCCTACCATCTGCACACGCTGAACGTCGACGTGCAGCTGGAGCTCGACCCGAGCGAGCCCCGGGTGTGGGCCAACGTGTCGGAGCTGCAGCAGATGCTGCTGAACTTCCTGATCAACGCCGAGCAGGCTCTCGAGGGGTTCACGGGACCCCGCGGCATCATGCTGCGCACGCGCTCCGACGCAACGGAGGTGCGATTCGAGTGCCGCGACACGGGTCCCGGCATCGCGCCCGATATCCGCACGCGCATCTTCGACCCCTTCTTCACCACCAAGCCCGAGGGGGTGGGCACCGGCCTGGGGCTCTCGATCTGCTACGGCATCGTGCGCGGCCACGGCGGACGCATCTGGGTCGAGTCGGAGCCCGGACACGGGGCCACGTTCCACGTCGCGCTGCCGCTCGACTTGCGGAGCATGCCCCGCCCCTCGGGCGGCGTCGCGCTCCCGGGACCGGTCGCAGAGGAGCAGGCGGTGGCCGTGCTGGTCGTGGACGACGAGCCGGGGATCCGCCAGGCCACCGCCCGGTTCCTGAACCGCAGCGGGAT
>JBGPHP010000127.1:0-8939 GCA_041484445.1 Gemmatimonadota bacterium | reverse complement strand
GATCCGGGCGACGAAGTGATCGTGTTCGAGCCGTTCTACGAGAACTACGGCCCGGACGCGATCCTGTGTGGCGCCCAGCCCGTCTTCGTACCGATCGCCCCCGATCAGCCGCTCGATCTCGACCGGGTACGCGCCGCCTTCTCCAAGAAGACGCGCGCCGTCATCCTGTGCACGCCCAACAACCCGACAGGCAAGGTCTTCACCCGCGCCGAGCTCGAGGGGATCGCCGAGTGCTGCCGCCGCTACGACAGCTATGCCGTGACCGACGAGATCTACGAGCACATCTACTATGAAGGCGAGCATATCCCGATCGCGACGCTGGACGGGATGCGCGAGCGCACCGTCACGGTGAGCGGCGCCTCCAAGACGTTCAGCATCACCGGGTGGCGCATCGGCACGGTCGTGGCGCCCGCGCAGGCGACCGACGCGATCCGCAAGGTCCACGACTTCCTCACGGTGGGCGCCCCGGCGCCGCTGCAGGAGGGCGTCGCCGTGGCGATCGAGACGCTCGGCCGGGACTATTACGAGGGGTTGGCGCGCGACTACCGCGCCCGGCGCGACCTGCTGTGCGGCGCCCTCAGCGCGGCCGGATTCCGCTGCACGCCCCCGGCCGGCGCGTACTACGTCATGGCCGACTTCTCCGCCCTCTCCCCCCTGCCCGACGACCAGTTCGCCGCCTGGCTCACGGCGGAGCACGGGGTGGCGCCGGTGCCGGGGTCGAGCTTCTACAGCCGGCCCGAGCTGGGGCGGACCATCGTGCGGTTCGCGTTCTGCAAGACGATGGAGCTGCTGGAGCAGGCCGCCAAGCGGCTGCGGGCGGTCAAACCGTAGCAATCGGGTAGTATGGGTAGCGGCGTATAAATGAACACGACGAGGCGCTCATGCTGATCCGACGTTCGAACGACATCCGCTCCTCCGAGATCACACCCGAGTCGCTCTACTGGAACCGCCGACAGTTTCTGGGCGCGGCGGGAGCCCTCGCTGGCGCGGCGTTGTTCCCTCGCGTCGCCGCCGCCGCGGGACGCCGGCCCGCCGACGAGGACAAGCCCAACTCGTACGAGGACATCACTCACTACAACAACTACTACGAGTTCGGGCCCGACAAGCGGGACCCCGCGTCGCATTCCAACGCCTTCCATCCCCGGCCCTGGACCGTCGCCGTCGGGGGCGAAGTGCACCAGCCGAAGACGTACGACATCGACGAGATCCTGCGCCGCTATCCGGCGGAAGAGCGGATCTACCGGTTGCGCTGCGTCGAAGCGTGGTCGATGGTGATCCCGTGGAACGGCTTTGCGCTCTCCAAGCTGCTGAGCGACGTCCAGCCGACGTCGCAGGCGAAGTACGTCGCGTTCACCACGGTGTATCGCCCCGCCGAGATGCCCGGCCAGCACACCGACATCCTGCCCTGGCCCTACGTGGAAGGGCTGCGGCTCGACGAGGCGATGCACCCGCTCGCCACCCTCGTCACCGGCCTGTATGGCAAGGCGCTACCCAATCAGGACGGCGCCCCGATCCGCCTCGTGGTGCCATGGAAGTACGGGTTCAAGGGGATCAAGGCCATCGTCAAGATCCAGCTGACCCGGACCCAGCCACCCACGACCTGGAGTCTGGCCGCGCCCGACGAGTACGGCTTCTACGCCAACGTGAACCCCGAAGTGGATCACCCGCGCTGGAGCCAGAAGCGCGAGCGCCGGCTGGGGGAGTTCCTGCGCCGGCCCACCCTGATGTTCAACGGGTACGGGGATCAGGTCGCGTCGTTGTATGCCGGGACGGATCTGAAGGTGAACTTCTGACGGCGCTATCAGCTATCAGCCATCGGCTATCGGCCAAACTGAGCCAAGCCGCGATTGTCGCTGCGGGGCTGGTACCAGCGGTGGTCCTCATCCTCGATGTGGTGCACGACAACCTCGGCGCCAATCCGGTCGAGGCGATCGAGCATCGCACGGGCGACTGGACCATCTGGCTGCTGCTCGCGACGCTGGCCGTCTCGCCGCTGCGGCGGCTCACGGGGTGGAACGGCTTCATCCGCTACCGCCGCACGCTCGGCCTGCTCACGTTCGGCTACGTCTGCCTGCACTTTCTCACGTATCTCGTGATCGACCAGGGGTTCCCGATTCAGGGCTTCGCGATCCGGTACGTCGTGGAAGACATCCTCAAGCGTCCCTACATCACCGTCGGGTTCACGGCGTTTCTGCTGCTGATCCCGCTGGCTTTGACTTCGACGAAGGGATGGGTCCGGCGCCTCGGAAGGAAATGGAAAGCGCTGCATCAATTGATCTACGTGGCTGCCGCGCTCGGCGTGCTGCACTACCTGTGGCAAATCAAGGGGGACCGGCCGACGGCGGTATATCACGCGCTGGTACTGGTGGGGCTGCTGGGGGTGCGCGTGTGGAAGGTCAGAGCACCTCGTCGATCTCCCGGTGCGCCTCGAGCAGCAGCTCGACTTCCTGCGCCGCTTCCCGGGCCAGCGTCAGATCCGTCGTGAGGCTCTGGATGCTCCCCGCGCCCGCGTGGAGCCGCAGCAGGTTGAGCCGGATCGTTTCGAGCGCCGCCACGGCGTCCTTCAATCGGCGCTGCACCAGGTCCCGTTCCGCTTGCAGGTCGGTCACCACCCGGTCGCGTCGCGCCTTGATGTCGCCGTCGATCTGACCGGAGAGCCGGCCGCGCTCGCCCGCCCCCTGGAGCGCGTCGTTCAGCTCCTCGAGCCGCGCCCGCATTTTTCCGGCGTCCTGCTCCAGCTGCCGCAGCACGTCGGGCAGGTCGCGCAGCTGCTCCCGGGTCTCTTTGGGCAGCTCGTCGAACAACCGCTCGGCGGCCATCCCCAGCGCCAGCTCGGTGGGGCGGAACGTGAACCCGGACGCAGTGGACTCGCGGGACGACGCCACGCGCAGCCGGCCGAACACCAACCGCCCGATCGGTCCGCGCCACAACCGCAGCCAGATCTCGGTATCGAGATCGCGACGCCGCTGTAGCCGCAGCAACGCCAGGCCGCCCGCCGGGATCCCGACCATGAGGCCCAGGGCCGTGGGCGCGCCGAGCCATGGCCCCCAGCCGAAGGTGCTTCCGAGGGTCATTCCCGCGAAGGAGATCCCCAATCCCCCAACGGCGAGCCACCGGAACACCCGCTCCAAGTGTGATGGGCCTCGCCCGTACTCGTACGCCCGCTCCTCACTCCCCGACTCGAGCTCGGCTCGAAATGCGGCCACCACGTCCTCCCGCGCGAACCCGGCCTTCGCAAGTCGCGCCGCCCGACCGACAAGGACCGCCAACGGCACCAGGGTCAGCCCGGCGAACAGGGTGCCGAGTCCCGTCAGCGCGCCGAGTCCGACCGAGCTCCCGGCGCTGGCCGCAAACCCGGTGATGATGGTAAGTGCCCAGAGGTACACGACGGAGCCGATGCCGCCGAAGCGGCCACCGCGCTTCGCGAACACCCGCAGCGGCACCGGCAGCTCCTTGCGCTGCTCCAACGCCAGCCCCATCTGATCGGCGAGCGCGGCCGCGCTCTCCGGCCGCTCGTCGCGCTCCTTGGCGAGACACTTGTCGATCGTCTGGGCGAGTCGGCGCGGTGTGCCGTCGGTGACGGTCGCGAGCGGTCGGGGCGCCTCGGTGATCTGCTTCGCCAGCACCTCCGTCGCCTTCGTGCCGGTGAAGGGGAGCTTCCCCGAGAGAGCGAAGTAGCCGACGACGCCGAGCGCGTAGAGATCGCTCTTGGCATCGACCGGCTCGCCCAGGGCCTGCTCCGGGCTCATGAACTCGGGTGTCCCGATCACGTCGCCCCCGTCCATGCCCGCGGCGCCGCTCACCTGCGCCGCGATGCCGAAATCGGCGACGAGCGCGCGCCCCGTCCCCTGCTCCAGCATGATGTTGTCGGGCTTCACGTCCCGGTGGATCACCCCCTGAGCGTGTGCGTAGGCCAGGGCCCACGCGATTTCGCGCAGCAGTCGCGTGGCGTCGGTGGGCGCGAGCGGCCCGCGCCGCCGGATGCGCTCGGTGAGCGTTTCTCCCTCGACGAACGCCATGGCGAAGAACACGTACTCGCCGACTTCGTCCACCGCATGGATCGGGATGATGTTGGGATGGGAGAGCTTGGCCGCCATCCGCGCCTCGCGCAGGAATCGCTCGCGCAGCCCCGGCTTGGCCGAGAGCGACGGCGGCAGCAGCTTCAGCGCGACGGGCCGGTCGAGCCGGACCTCGCGCGCCAGATAGACGATCCCCATCCCGCCACGCCCCAGCTCGCGCTCGATGGAGTACCGGCCCGCCAGGGCGGACTGGAAGTCCAGGAACAGGCGATCCAGACCGCCGGCGGCCGAGGAAGGGCGCTGCACGTCCATACGGGGATGATTCTAACCTCCACCATCCTCCACCGCCCTCCATCAACCTCCGCGCTGGACACCACCCCCCGACCAGCACCACATTCTCCCCCCACCTTTCGAACTCGAGCCGGGGCACCGATGGCCGACCATCAACCGTATATCGCTCCCTCCCAGACGCTCGCCGAGCTGACGCCGCGAGCGTTGCTGCTGGGGGTGGCGCTGGGACTCATCTTCGGGGCCTCCAACGTCTACCTCGCCCTGAAGATCGGGCTCACGGTGAGCGCGTCGATCCCGATCGCGGTGCTGGCGATCACGATCTTTCGCACGCTCGGCCACTCGACGATCCTCGAGAACAACATCGTGCAGACCACGGGCTCGGCCGCCGATTCCGTGTCGGCCGGTGTCGTGTTCACGATCCCGGCGATCCTGTTGATGGGCTACGACCTCGACATCAGCCGGGTGGCGATTCTGGCGATCGCCGGCGGCCTGATGGGCATCCTGATGATGATCCCGCTGCGCCGTGCGCTGATCGTCAAGGAGCACGGCAACCTCCCCTACCCCGAGGGCACTGCCTGCGCCGAGGTGCTGATCGCGGGCGAGAAGGGCGGCGTCCACGCGAAAACCGTCTTCCAGGCGTTCGGGCTCGCGTTCATTTACAAGTTCTGCATGTCGGGGCTGAAGCTGTGGCAGGAGTATCCGGGGAAGGTGCTGACCTGGTTCAAGAGCGCCGAGATCCGCCTCGAGGCGGCGCCGGAGCTGATGGGCGTGGGGTACATCATCGGCCCGCGCATCGCCGGGTACCTGTTCTCGGGTGGCTGCATCGCGTACCTGGTGCTGATGCCGGCGATCAAGCTGTTCGGCGAGTCGATGACGGAGCCGATGTACCCCGCCACGAGGCTCATCAAGGACATGTCCGCAGGCGAGATCCGGGCGGCGTTCGTGTTCTACATCGGCGCTGGTGCCGTGGCCACGGCCGGCATCATCGCCCTGGCCCGTTCCCTGCCCACGATCGTCAGCGCGTTCAGCGCCGCCTTCGAAGACATGCGCAAGAGCCGGGTCGGTCAGGCGATCGCGCGGCTGCGTACCGAGGACGACCTCCCGATCACGGTCACCGTGTTCGGCTCGATCGGACTCGCCCTGGTGCTCGCCTTCCTGCCGCAGATCGGCGTCAACCTGCTCGGCGCGGTTCTGATCATCGTCTTCGGCTTCTTCTTCACCACCGTGTCGTCGCGCATCTGCGGACAGATCGGCAGCTCGGCCAACCCGATCTCCGGGATGACCATCGCGTCGCTGCTCGCCATTTCGGTGATCTTCCTGCTGCTCGGCTGGACCGCCATCGACGACCGGGTGCGCGCCATCTCGATCGCCGCCGTGATCGCGGTCGCGGTCGCCAACGGCGGCAATACCTCCCAGGACCTGAAGACCGGCTTCCTCATCGGCGCCACGCCGCGGCGCCAGCAGATCGCCATTCTGATCGGCGGGATCGGCTCGGCGCTGGCGGTGGGATGGACCCTGACGCTCCTGAACCGGTCCTACCAGTATGAGGTCCCCGAAGCGCACGCCGGGTTCACGGTCCCGGCCAGCGGCCGTTCCGCGGACGGCAACATCGTACTCACGGGCGAGTCGATGTCCGCGTTCCGCATCGCCGGCGGCGATTCGATCGACGCGAACAGCTACCCCATCGCACGGGTGTACGTCGCCACGGGCGGCGTGCTCCCCGGGAAGTACCTCGTCGACCCCACCTCCCGCGAAATCCGCTACGTCGTGGACCCGGGCATCGGCGGACGTATGCGCGAGTACAACGGGCGCAACCTGACGCGGCTCGATTCGCCCAAGGCGACCTTGATGGCGCTGATCACCGATGGCATCCTCACCCGGCGGCTCCCGTGGGCGCTCGTGTTGATCGGGGTGTTCCTCGCCATCGCGCTCGAGGTCGCCGGGGTCCAGTCCCTGCCGGTGACCGTCGGGGTCTATCTCCCCATTACCACGTCCGCCGGGATGTTCGCGGGCGGGGTCATCCGCTGGCTCGTCGAGCGGCGGTTCCGCTCCGAGCAGCGCACCATGGCCGAGATCGAATCGGGGCCGGGTGTGCTGTTTTCGAGCGGCCTCATCGCCGGTGGCGCGATCGCGGGGATCGTGATCGCGGCCATCGCCGGGAAAACCGGCAGCGCCGACCGGCTGGCGGAGCTCGTCGGACTCTCGGGCCGCCTGGGCTCGCTCACGACGATGAACCTGCCGGTGCTGGTGCTGTTCGCCCTGCTGGGCTACGGCCTATACCGCGTGGGGCTGCGCAAGCAGCACTGACCGGTCTTTTCCCGGGGTGTCGAATTCCTCGACGGGAACGCCTATACTTCGCGGCCCGGTACGCGCCGGGTTTTGATGCCGGCGGCGGTTGGCGGTGATGCTCCGTTGAGGGTCGTGACCTAGCCTTTCGAGGACCCGTGCAGACTTGGATCCTGGCGACGAGTCGTCTGCTGCTGGCGGTGGCCCAGCAGGCGGCGTCCCCGCCGCCTATCTCCCCGCCGCCGGCGCGGGTACCCGCCGTCCGGGGCACGCTGCGGCTCTATGCGGTGGGGGACCTGAACCTGGGTCGGGCGGTGACGTGGGATTACCTGCTCAAGGGTGACACGCTCTATCCGTTCGACGCGGTGCGCGACACCCTCGCGGCCGCGGACATCCTGTTCGGCAACCTGGAAAGCCCGATCGCCCCGGTGGGACACCCCTACGAGCACACCGGGAGTCCCGTCTTCAGCGCGCCACCGGTCGCGGCGGACGCCCTGGTCCGCGCCGGTTTCGACGTCGTCAGCACGGCCAACAACCACGCCTGGGACGCCGGGCTCACCGGCGTGTTCGAGACCGTGAAGCAGCTCGACCGCGTGCACCTGCCGCACGTCGGCACCGGCCGCACGCTGGCCGACGCGCATCAACCGGCGATCATCGTGCGCAACGGCTGGCGCGTGGCCTTCTTTGCCGTCACGCGTGCCTACAACCCGGCGCCGGGACGGTTCTACACGCACATCGGGTCGCACTACATCGCGTATGCCGACAGCGCGTGGCTGTATCCGGCGATCCGCCGCATCAAGGCGTCGGGCGCGGCCGACTTCGTGGTCGTCAGCATCCACGCCGGCACCGAGCTGTCGGACCATCCCGACGAGCCGCTGCGCCGGTTTCTCGAGGGCGCGGTGGACGCCGGCGCCGACCTGTGCCTGGGACATCATCCGCACGTGCTGCAACCCGTGGAGTGGTATCACGGGAAGCCCATCGCCTACTCGATGGGCAATTTCATCTTCAAGCAGGGCGCGCCGTGGACCGCCTATTCGGGCGTCTTCACGTTCACGGTGGCCCCCGATGGGCGCGTCACGGCAGACGTGATCCCCGTGCGCTCCGGGTTCCAGGCGCGGTTCGCCTCGCGCTCCGCAGCCGACAGTATTCGGCGGCGCGTCCGCCTCGTGGGCCCCCTCCCCCTCATCTTCTTCACGACCTTGCCATGACCAAGCCGTCGCACGACTTCCTCAAGCGACTCCTGGATTCGCCCGGCCCCTCGGGCTTCGAAACGGCGCCCGCGCGCGTGTGGCGCGAGGAGGTCACGAGCTTCGCCGACGAGATGCGCGCCGACGTGCACGGCAACTCCGTGGGGATCGTGAACCCGAAGGGCGCCCCGCGGCTGATGTTCGCCGGGCATATCGACGAGATCGGGCTGCAGATTACGCACATCGACGAAGAGGGCTTCTGCTACTTCGCGGCGATCGGGGGCTGGGATTCCCAGGTGCTGGTGGGACAGCGGGTGATCGTGGTGGGCCCCGCGGGCCCCGTCCGCGGCGTGATCGGCAAGAAGGCGCCGCATCTCATGAAGAAGGAAGAGTTCGACAAAGTCAGCCAGATCACCGACCTGTGGATCGACATCGGTGCGGCCACGCGCGACGAGGCGTTGGCGCGCGTGCACGTGGGCGATCCGGCGGTGCTCGACGCGTCGAGCCAGGAGTTCCCCGGCGAGCGCATCGTGTCGCGCAGCATCGACAACCGGATCGGGGCCTACGTGGTCGCCGAGGCGCTCCGCCTGCTGGCGCAGCAGCGTCCCCAGCACGCGGCGGTGTTCGCGGTCGCGACGACCAGAGAGGAAATCGCCTACACCGGCGGGGGCGCGCGCACCAGCGCCGTGGGAATCGATCCGCAAGTGGCGCTGGTCGTGGACGTGACCCACTCCACCGATTGGCCCGGCGCCGACAAGAAGCAGGGCGGGGACCACAAACTGGGTGGCGGCCCGGTGTTCTCGCGCGGCTCGGCGGTGCATCCCATGGTGTTCGAAATGCTGGTGCGCTGCGCGACGGAGGAGGGGATTCCCTACACGGTCCAGGCCGCGCCGCGCGACACCGGCACCGACGCCGACGCGATCCACAACGCGATGCGCGGCATCCCCACCGGCCTCGTGTCGGTGCCCAACCGCTACATGCACAGCCCGAACGAGATGGTGGCGCTGGCCGATGTGGAGCGCGCCGCCCGCCTGCTCGCGGCGTTCGCGCGCGCGCTCGGACCCGACGCGAGCTTCATCCCGAAGTAGCCCGGCGCGACTCAGGACTTCTTCAGGCTCAGCTCGCTGAGCGCCTGCTGGGTCGCGGCGCGGACCTG
>JBGPHP010000126.1:0-9008 GCA_041484445.1 Gemmatimonadota bacterium | reverse complement strand
GGACCGTACGTGATGCGGGGACGGGTGGAACAGTCCTACGGCGCGGTGACGCTCACGGTCACCGCGCTGGACCGGTTGGATCGTTACGCGCAGCGGCGGGCGTTGCCGTGGCGCGCCTTGACCGGGACCTCGCCGTGATGCGTCTCGCTCAGAGCTTCTGGACCCGGAAGTTCAGCGTTCCGCTGACGTTCGAGAGGTCCACGCGGATCGTCCAGCCCCCGCGACCCCGGCAGTGGTGGTCGGCGTCCCGCTGGCGACGAGTGCACCGCTGTACACAGTCGTGCCATTGACGTCCTTCACTGTCAGCGTGGCGGTTCCCGTCGTCACCACGCTCGAATGATTGATCGTCGCGCTGGTGCCGCTGTTCTGCCACGTGTATTGGACCGTCGTGGTCACGTTGGTGAGGGCGGTCGCCTGGAACTGGTAATTGTCCGGAGCATTGTTGATCTCCGGTTGGAACGGGGCCAACGAGTTGTTGCACCCCAGGGCGGCAAAGGCCGCCGCAAGTACCACTCGACTGAGCTTCATGATGCACTCCGGGTCTTAGTAGGCACCTCGTAAGCTGCCATGCCGTGCGTGAAACCCCGTTGTAGGGGGCGTGAGTCTTTCTTGAGATCGGCAGCCTTGAGTACCATGGCCCGTCGCCGCAGACTTGGAGGGATGAACCACGTACGAGGATCGCCGCGGCCGTGACGCAACCGGATCTGTTCGGCGCTGTACCCCTTCCCGAGCCACCAGCCAACCTCAGGGCGCTGGTGCAGCGCGTCCCCGACAACATCCGCTTCGGTACTTCCACCTGGACGTACGACGGCTGGGCGGGGGAGGTCTATCACCGCGACTACAAAGGCGCCCAACCCGCCAAGCGACTCGAGGAATACGCGCGGTATCCGATGTTCCGGACGGTCGGCATCGACAGCGCCTTCTACGACCCGCCGTCCGAGGAGACGCTCGCGGCGTACGCGAAGGCGCTGCCACTCGGATTCCCCTGCGTGAGCAAAGTCTGGGACCGGATCACCGCCCGCCGCTTCAACCAGGATCGTCGTTGGGGCAACCTGGCAGGGCTCCGGAATCCGGACTTTCTGAACGCCCAGCTCTTCAAGGACGCGGTGTTGCTCCCCTACGCCCGCGTGTTTCGGGACCACGCCGGCTGCTTCGTGTTCGAATTCCAGGCGATGCGCGGCAAGGACCTGCCCGACATCGGCGCCTGGGCCGAAGAGCTCCACGGGTTTCTGGAGCAGCTGCCCACCGACTACCGCTACGCCGTGGAGCTGCGCAACCCGGAGCTGTTGCACGACCTGCACGGGGCGGTCCTGCGGCAGCACGGCGTGGCGCACGTGTTCAACTCCTGGACCGAAATGCCGCCGATCGGCGCGCAGCTCGAGCTGCCCTGGACCTTCCCGGCGCGCTTCACGATCGCCCGGGCACTGCTCAAGCCGGGGCGCAAGTATGAAGACGCGGTGCGACGCTTCGAGCCGTATGACCAAGTGCGGGAGGAGCAGCCCGATCTGCGTCGCGACATCCTGCGCCTCATGGCCGAGGCGGTGCGGCGCCGCATCGAGGCCCTGATTGTGGTGAACAACCGGGCCGAGGGGAACGCGCCGGGAACGATCCGCGCCCTGGCGGAGGCATGGTCGGGGGGCGGTGTGACCTGAGGGTCCACGCCCCGGGTATTGGTTACGGAACCGTCTCCGGAGGTGCTCCGTGCGTCCTACCCTGTTCGCTTGTGTGACCGTCGTCGCTGTAGCCGCCTGCTCCGAGCCCGAGAGCGACATCGTCCCGGCGGAGGTGAGCTGGATGGAATGGCCGGCGGAAGTCATGGCGGCCGAGCCGTTCACCGTGCGCCTGGTGGGATATGGGGCGGCCTGTCGTGAAGTGTTGCGCTTCGATCCGGGCACGACCACCGACAACTCAGGCGTCACCTTCGAGCCCTTCTTCCTCGTGAGCCATCGCCAGGCGCTGTGTCCGCCGTTCGACCGGAGGGTAACGCCGGCGCTCACCGTGCCGATCATCGCGCCGTTCTTCGATACCCGGGCTTCGGTGGGTGGGCTCACCCCGCAGACGCCGCGGACCTACGAGATCCGGGGTGCCGCCGATGTGTCGCTCCGTGGAACGCCCGACGCGGCCTTACCGGTGCGGATGTTCGGGGAGGTGGTCGTGCGCAGCGATTCGGTGGACCGGTCTCGGACCAATGCCGGCGGGGTGGTCTACGCCTACCGCGACTCGATCGGGTGTGTGTCGATCTACACTTCCGTGGCCCAGGGAGAGTTCATCCTCGAAAACCCACCGGCCGACACCGCGTCCTTCTGGACGGCGTTTGTCCGGGGATACATCCACAAGGCGGCGGCGCCGGTGTGCGGTGAAAGCGTGGTCTTTCATCTCTTGACCAGGAACTGAGGCTCCAGCTCCAGGTCACCCTGTGGGCCGGGCATCCGCTTCTCGTACCGGTTCCTCATCCCCCGCACGGCAAAGCCGTGCTTCAGCTGCAGTTTCTCAATTCTCCGGGACAACGCCGCGGCGTACTGTCGCGGTGCGGCCCCGCGGCCCGCGTAGGCACGTCGGTAGCGCGCCGCGAGGTGGGGAAATCGCTCCGCGAGGACCGGGAGGAAACGCTCCTTGATGGCCGGGTAGAGGCGCAGCGGGCTCGCATGGACGAATCGAGCACCCGCATCGCGCGCGGCGGCGAACAACGCGTCCAGGTGCGGCAGGTCATCCGTGATGCCGGGGAGGACCGGCGCCACCAGCAGGCCGGCATTCACGCCGGCAGCCGTCAGCTTGGCCAGGGCGCGCAGCCGGACGGCGGGCATCGGGGATCGTACTTCGAGCGCACGGATCAGCTCGACGTCGAGTGTCGTGAGAGAGATGTGAACCTCGATGTCGTTGCGCTGCTGGATGCGCGCCAGGAGATTCGCATCGCGGGCCACCAAGGGGCTCTTGGTGATCAGGCCAAGGGAGAGCCCTTCACAGGCGGCCAGCCGTCCCAGCACCCCTCGCGTCACGCGGAATCGCCGCTCGGCCGGTTGATAGGGATCGGTGGCTGTGCCGATGACGATCGGAGCAGGAGGGTGCTGTCCCGACTGCATGGTCCGGGAATAGCGACGCAGATCCGCGTCGAGCGCGCCGAGGATCTGCTGCTTCACGAAGATCCGTTGCTCGAACGCCTCCCAACCATGGGCCCCGCGGAATTCGGTCAGCTCGGCGTCGGTCAACCGGCCGGCATCGTGCGCGCGCTCGACGACGTAGCGATGAGTGAATCGCGCATAGCAATAGGTGCAGCCGAATTCGCATCCCACGTACGGATTGAGGGACCAGAAGTCCATTCCGGTCTGCTCGGGAGAGTTGAGGACGGACCGCGGCTGGAGCGTGACGAACTTCGTGCCGCGGAGCCGCTCGTCGAGGATGGGCAGCGGCGTCCGGCGAACGGCGGCTGAGGGCTGGAGGATCAGCGGCAGCTGGCGTTGGCGGGGCGACCGCTCTACTTCAGCCACACCGCGACCAGCCGCAACGCGGACACGTGACACACCCCGATTGAGCTGCGGCCGGCGCATTGCAATCAGGGCAATTGCCGGTGGTCGTCGACTGCTGGTGGGTCTGCGAACTGAGCGAAGACTGGGTTTGCGGGGGCATTGAGCGGCTCCGAATGTTCGGTGTTTCTTCGGGTCTCGCTCAATAGTACTTCTTCCCCTGCCGCCCCGCAACGTCGCCTAATTACTTCACTTTCTTCCGGTTACGGGCGTCGCACCGACCATTGCTTTCCAGATGAAGTACACAGGGACGCCAAGCGCCACAATGATCAATCCGAGGCCGGCGTAGCGCGTCTGCTGGAACAGCAGATTCACGCACAGCGCTCCGGTGGCGACGACGTAGAGCGCGGGAAGGAAGGGGTACCATGGAGCCCTGACGGGCCGTTCGGCGGTGGGGCGCTTGGCGCGGAGCAGGAACAGGCCGATCGCCGTGATCATGTAGAAGAGCAGCGCCGCGAAAATCACATAGTTGAGCAGCTCGCCGTAGGTCCCCGAGAGGCACAGAACGCTGGTCCAGATCGCCTGCACGACGAGCGCGACCGCTGGCGTCTTGTACTGCGGGTGCAGTGTTCCCGTGGACTTGAAGAACAGGTTGTCCCGGGCCATGGCGTAATACACGCGCGCCCCGGAGAGAATCAGCCCGTTGTTGCAGCCGAAGGTGGAGATCATGATCGCGGCGGCCATGATATACAGCCCCGGGTTGCCGAACATCGCCTGCAGGGCGGCCGTCCCGACCCGGTCCTGCGGCGCGTTGGCGATGGCGCCGTGGGGCAGCGTCAGGAGGTACGCCACGTTGGCGAAGCAGTACAACACCGTGACGGTCAGCGTCCCGGCCGCCATCGCGATCGGGAGATCCCGCTTCGGGTTCTTGAGCTCGCTGCCGGCGAAGCCGACGTTGTTCCAGGCGTCCATGGAGAAGAGCGAGCCGACCATGGCGGCGCCGATCACCGGCCAGATGGCCAGCGTGAGGCTGCCGGAGGGGAGGAAGTTGGAGCCGAAGTTCGCGGCGATCGCCTCGGCATTGCGGCCGATGAGCACGCCCAGCAGGATGAGCGCGGCGAGCGTCGCCACCTTCACGGTGGTGAGCGTCGTCTGAATCACCGCCGCGGTCTTCACGCCGCGCACGTTGATCCACGTCAGCAGAATCACCGAAGCGATGGCGAAGATCCGCTGCGGCGACAGCCCCACCTGGAGTGGGCCGCTGCCGAGATTGATCGTGGTGCCGAGGAACACGTCGGGCGAGAGGGCGGGGACGAACACCGCGGTGAACCGGGCCAGCGCGACGGCGACGGCGGCGATCGTACCGGTTTGGATCACGGTGAACAGTGTCCAGCCGTACAGATAGCCGAACAGCGGCGAGATCCCTTCCCGCAGATAGACGTACTGGCCGCCCGCGCTCGGGAACATCGCGCTGAGCTCGCCGTAGGTCAGGGCGCCCATCAGGGTCACGATGCCCGATATCACCCAGACGAGCAGCATGAGCCCGGGGGCGTGGACTTGCCGCAGGATGTCGGCCGAAACGATGTAGATCCCCGAGCCGATCATCGAGCCCACGACGAGGGCGGTAGCGTCGAGCCGGGAGATCGCTCGAACGAATTCGGTCTGCGGCTGTTGGGTGGTGGCCATCGCGGATGGCTCCTCGGGGCACGGGGTTCGGGTGGCCCCTAACCTAGTGGCCGTCTGCGGAGCCCGCTATGTTATGCGCCGACCGTCATCACGCCACCCCGAGGGAACCGTGTCCTTCCACTTGCTGCCCCGCGAGGAAGAGTTCTTCGACCTGTTCGTCGAGGTCGCCAAACGCACGAATGAGGCCGCCGGCAAGCTGCGCGAGCTGTTCGACGTTCCAGCGGAGCGACGCACGCCGATGGTGGAAGCAATCAAGCGGCTGGAGCACGAGTGCGACCAGGTCACCCACGAGGTCGTGAATCGTCTCGATCGCACGTTCATCACGCCGCTCGATCGCGAAGACATCCACCAGCTGATTTCGGACCTGGACGATGTGATGGACGTTATCGACGGGACGGCGCGGCGGGCCCAGATCTTCCGGCTCGGCACCGCCCCGGCAGGCATCAAGCTGCTAGTCGAAGCGGTCGGCAAGATCACGGCGGTCAACGAGCAGGCCGTGTCGCGGCTGAAGAAGGGTGACGACGTCATGAAGTATTGCGTGGAGGCGAAGAGCCTCGAGGAGGAGGGGGACGCTATCTACCATGAGGCCCTTGGCCAGCTGTTTGAGAACGAGAAGAACGCGATCGAGCTCGTCAAGTGGAAGGAGATCTACGACAACCTCGAGCGCACCCTGGATGAGGCCGAGGATGTCGCCAACGTCGTGGAGTCCATCGCGCTGAAGCACGCCTGATGAACAGCCACATCGTCTTCATCCTGGCGATCATCGTGGTCGCCCTCCTCTTCGACTTCATCAACGGCTTTCACGACAGCGCGAACTCGATCGCCACCGTCGTTTCCACCCGCGTCCTGAGTCCCACCGCGGCCGTCGTGTGGGCGGCGTTCTTCAACTTCGTGGCGGTATTCCTGTTCGGGACTGCGGTGGCGAGGAGCATCGCCAAAGGCATCGTCGACCCGTCGATCGTCGACGCCAATGTCGTGCTGGCCGGCCTGCTCGGCGCCATCGCCTGGAACCTCATCACGTGGTGGGCGGGGCTGCCGTCGTCTTCGTCGCACGCGCTGATCGGCGGCTACGCCGGAGCGGCGATCGCCAAGGTGGGGATCGCGGCGATCGTCTGGCCGGGGAAATGGGTCCTGACACTCGTTTTCATCGTCGTGTCGCCGCTGCTCGGCTTGACCATCGCGTTCCTGCTGGTGGTGGGTCTCTCATGGCTGCTGCGCCGCTCGCTGCCGCGCAAAGTGGATCGTGGCTTTCGATTGTTGCAGCTCGTGTCGGCCGCCAGCATGTCGTTGTCCCACGGCAGCAACGACTCGCAGAAGACGATGGGCATCATCGTGGGATTGTTGTTCGCGGAACAGGCGAGCTTGCAGCGGGTGAACGTCGGGGCCCTGCACGTGACGTCCCCCGACCACGTGCCCACGTGGGTGGTGTTCGCTGCGTACACGGCGATCGCTTTCGGTACCATGGCCGGCGGGTGGCGCATCGTGAAAACGATGGGCCAACGGCTGACCAAACTGAAGCCGTTCGGTGGCTTTTGCGCGGAGACTGCGGGTGCGCTCACCATCTCCCTCGCTTCGCACTTCGGCATCCCGGTGAGCACGACGCACACGATCACCGGCGCCATCACCGGCGTCGGTGCCGCTCAGCGGTTCTCGGCAGTGCGCTGGGGTGTGGCCGGGCGGATTGTGTGGGCCTGGATTCTGACGATTCCGGCGGCGGCCGGCATGGCCGGCCTCGCCTACGTCGTGATACACGCCGTGGGTGGGTGAGGGGACAACTCCCCCGTCGCCCTCAGTCCAGTTTGATCGTCAACACCCGCAGCTCGGTCATCTCCTCGATCGCATAGCGCACGCCCTCGCGCCCCAGCCCCGAGGCCTTGGCGCCGCCGTACGGGAGCCGGTCCACACGGTAGCCGGGGATGTCGTTGCCGTTCACACCCCCCACGTCGAGCTCCGCGTGCAGGCGAAACAGCGTCCGAACATCCCGCGTGAAAACACCCGTCTGGAGACCGAAGGGAGAGCGGTTCACGGCGTCGATCGCCTCGTCCAAGCGCCGGTAGGGCGTGACCGTCACCAGCGGCGCGAACACTTCCTCGCAGTTCACCTTCATGCTCGGGTTGGTCCGCAGCAGCACGGTCGGCGTCAGGAACGCGCCGTTGCGTCCGCCGCCCGTCGCGATCTCGGCGCCGCCCGCTTTCGCTTCCTCGATCCACCGCTCCACACGCTGGGCCGCATCCACGGAAATCATCGGCCCGACCTCGGTCCGCTCGTCCTGCACGTCGCCGACCTTGAGCGCCGCGACCTTCGGGAGGAAAGCATCGAGAAACGCCCCGGAAACGTCTTCGTGCACGTAGATGCGCTGGGTGGAGATGCAGGATTGCCCGGCATACGTGAATCCGCCGGCAGCGCACCGCGCCGCCGCCCACGACACGTCGGCATCGGGCTCGATGATCACGCCCGCGTTGCCACCCAGCTCGAGCGCCACCCGCTTCGTGCCCGCCTTGGCGCGGATCGCCCAACCGGCGGCCGCGCTGCCCGTAAAACTGATCAGCCGGACTCGCGGATCTTCGATCAGGATCTGCGCGACCTCCACGTGGCACGGCACCATCCGCATGCCGCCCTCGGGATACCCGGACCCCTGCACGATGTCCATCAGCGCCAGCGTGGCGAGCGGATCCTGGGGCGGCGGCTTGATGGTCATCGTCGCCCCGCACGCCATCGCGGGGGCGATCTTGTGGGCCGTCAAGAGGATCGGGAAGTTGAACGGCGTGATCGCCGAGATCGGTGACAAGGGGAACCGCCGGGTCAACGCGATGCGCCCCTTGCCGGCCGGCACGCAGTCGATCGGCACCACCTCGCCGCCGATGCGCGTCGCCTCTTCGGCCGCGTCGCGAAACACCGCGATCGCGCGGTCCACTTCCACCCGGGCCTGGGAGATCGGTTTGCCGGCCTCGAGCGCCAGGGTGCGTGATAGATCGCCTTGCTGCTCCGCGATCCCGTCGGCGACGGCGCGCAGGGCCTGGGCGCGCTCGTAGGCGGGCATCTCGCGACAGGCCCGAGCCGCGGCGACGTTGGCATCGAGCGCTCCTCGGACCTCGTCGGGGCCTGCCAACGTGCAGACGCCCACTTCGCTGCCGTCGTGCGGCGCGCGGATCACCGACGTTTCGCGCTCGGCGGTTTTCATAGTCCCAAGGCCTCCACCACGGGTTCGGCGATCGCGGCGTCCTGCACCCCGACGCCGGTCAGGTCGGCTATGGTAATCTCGTCGGGCCGCTCCCGGCCCGCGAGCCGGCCCGCTGCGAGGTCGCCCAGCTCGCCGGTGACGCCGCGCCTGGTCATGATCCCCGCCGCGATGGCGTGATGCAGATTGCCGTACTGCTCGGTCTGGGCCACGCGATCCGCGAACAGCTTGTCGGCTCCCGCCAGCAGGGCCGGCTCCAGCTCCACCTTTTCCGGGCTGTCCGTTCCCGCCGAGGTGATGTGGGTGCCCCGGGCGACCCACGCCGCCTTCAGGAGCGGCGTCGTGCTGGCGGTAACGCAGACGATGAGCCGATGGTCGCGCACGGCGCGCTCCAGATTCGCGGCGACGCTGGTCGCAACACTTCGGCCGAGCTCGCTCGCCAACGCCTCGGCGCGCGCCGCGGTACGGTTCCAGATCGTCAGGTGTTCGAGCGGTCGCTGGGCCAGCAGGGCGTACGCGGTCAGCCGGGCCAGGCCGCCCGCGCCGACCAGCAGTGCCGTGCGCGCGTCCGCCGGCGCCAGGTACTTGAGCGTCAGGGCGATCGCCGCCGCGGTGCGCAGGTCGGTGAGATAGCCGTGCTCTTCGAGCGCCACTGCGGGCGCGCCGGTGTGGGCGTCGAGCAG
>JBGPHP010000125.1:0-9170 GCA_041484445.1 Gemmatimonadota bacterium | reverse complement strand
GCCATGGCCTCGCCGCGTTCCTATCTTGCGGCGAGGTCATTTGCATCCTCCTCGACTCGTTCCCCTCCTGCTGGTCGCGGCGCTGTGGGGCTGTCGCACTCAGACGCCGGGTGGATCGTCATCGCAACCGGCTGCAGCACCATCACTTAGGCCGGAAACGGGACCCGCGGGGCGCCGCCCCGGCTTCGCGATCCGCGTAGCCGTCAATGGGGGCATCCCACAACTCTACCGGCTGCCCTCTCTGGCCCCTTGGCCCACCCCGTTGCGCGGCCGCCTTCCGGCCGTGGAACGAGTGCTGGGCGTGGACCCCGAAGCCGCCGAGCTTTTCGTCCGCACCGCCAAGCGCGAAGTCCTGGCCCTGGACCTGGAGAGCGGGCGGCTCGACACCGTGGCCACGGACGTGCAGCGGGCCACGCTCGGTCCGGACGGGACGGTGTACGCGGTGGACTCGAAGCACCGGGTCACCACGCTCTCCCGGCGCGTTCGACTCACCTGGCCCCATCCGTTGACAGGCGATCCGACGGACCTGTTTGGAGCGTCGAACGAGCGGCTCGTCGCGACGGTCGGTGGCGACCAGCCCGCGCTGCTCGTCGCGGCGGCCGACCAGCCGCAGGCCTCCCGACCGCTCCCCGCCGATGGGGACGTGGCGGCCAGCCGATGGGGGGATCTGGTCGCCGTGGCGAGCGACTCGGGCGTGACGCTGCTCGATCCGCTGGGCCGGCGTGAGCCCGGATTCGTCCCCATCGCCGATCATCCCCGCGCGTTGCTGTTCTCGCCTTCGGGTCACCGCGTCTACGTGGGCAGCCGGGGCGGCCTGGGCCTCTCGGTCATCGATCGCTACGCCTTGAAGGAAATGGACGGCGTGGCCCTCCCCACGCCGGCCGCCGCCCTGCGGCTCGATCCGTTCGGGCAGTGGCTGCTCGCCCGGCCCACCCTCGGGGACACGGTCTGGGTCGTCGACCTGCCCATCAAGCAGCTGGTGGGCGGGTTGCCCACCACCTGGCTGGGCGATCTGCCGACCGTCGCTCCCGACGGCTCGCTGCTGCTCCGGCGCGGCGACGACGTCGTGGCGGTGCGTCCCGATTCACTCATGGAGACGGGCCGGGTGTCGCAAGGAGCGGCCGATCTCTGGGCCACGACGAGCTGGACACCTCGCGGCGCCGAGTCGTCGGCGGGCGCCGGCAGCTCGACGGCGACCGATTCGGTCGGGACGGAGGGACCGCTCTACGTCCAGGTCTCCGTCTCGCGCAATCAGACCTGGTCGCAACAGATGGCGGACGAGCTGACGCGAGCCGGTCTCTCGGCCAAAGTGCTCGCCCCCGTTTCGGCTGACGAAGGATATCGCGTCGTGCTCGGTCCATACCCCACCCGGGATCAGGCGGAGACGATCGGCCGGAAGCTCGGCCGTCCCTACTGGATCTACCACCCCGGCCAATGACGCTGCGCGCCCTGCCCCGATCCCGCCTGGACCGGCTGGTGCCCCCGCTAGTGCGCGATGGTGCCTTGATCGCCCTCGTGCCCGTCACCGACGACACCCGGTGGGCCGCAGAGGCGGTGTGGAGTGTCGCCCGGGCGGCGGCGGTAGGCAGCCTGCGCGCGGTGGCGCTCGTGGATCTCTGGCTCGACGCCCCGCTCCTCCACCAGGTCAAGAAGCTCCCTGCGTCACCCGGCATCACGGATGCCTTCGCCTGCGATGGCGCACTCAGCGACGTCGCTCACGACGTGGATGGCGTGCACTTCCTTTCCGCGGGAACGCCGACCACGGATCCTTCGGGCATCTTGGCTGCCGCGCGCTGGCGTCGGCTGCAGGCAGGATTCCGGAGCGAAGCGGCTTTGTTGCTCGTCTGCCTGCCGGCAGAGCGGCTCGCTGAGTTCGCCGGGGAGCTTGACGGTGTGCTCGCCCTCTCCCCCGGTGGAGTGGATCTCGGCACCGCCCCGGGTCGCGCGCTGCTGGCGGCGCGCGAGCGCGGCGTCGAGCTCCTCGGCGTGGTCCGGGAGCGCTGGAGCGCCCCGAGTCCCGCGCTCCTCGCGGCTCCGCGGCGGCACGTAGGGCCCGGGCTGCTGGCGCTCGCGGCGGTCGCCGCGATCGTCGGAACCGTTCTGCTGGCGTCCTCTGACGGCGCCCCGTCGGGCCCGAAGACCGGATCTCCGCGTCCATCCGTGAGCCGGGAGTCGTTCGGGACCGCGCAGGTACCGGTGTCCGCCGAATCGCGCTCCGCTCCAGACCCGGCGCTCCCGGCCCTGGCGCGGGCCGATTCCGGCGGATGGACGCTGCAGCTCGCCGCGTACGGCGCTCCGGAACGTGCCCAGGGTCACGTCGACCGGCTCGCCTCGGCCGGGCTCGCCGCCTTCATCAGCCCCCTCGCACCCGATGCCTCGGGGACGCTGTGGTACCGCGTGCTCGCCGGTGCCTATCCGAATCGCCCGGCCGCCACTGCGGCGCGACGCACCCTGTGGAAACGTGGCCTCGCGGCTCGAGGTGAAGGGACGCCGCTGCTCGCGCCCTACTCCCTGGTGCTGGCGCACCCGGCCGATGCCGGCCGGTTGCGGACCGCCGGGCTCGCCGGGATTCGTTGGGGAACGCGCAACGCGGTGCTGGTCGGCGCCTTCGAGCACCCCGAACAGGCGGCCATCGCGGCCGCGCAGCTGCAGCGCCTGGGCATCGCCACCACGGTGGTCACCCGAACGGATCGGACCCCATGAGATTGAGCCGGCTCGAGTTGGTGGGCTTCAAGTCGTTCGCCGGATCGGTGGATCTCCCCTTCGATCTCGGCGTCACCGCCATCGTCGGGCCGAACGGGTGCGGCAAATCGAACATCTCCGACGCCGTACGGTGGGTGCTGGGCGAGCAATCGCCGCGGCTGTTGCGCGGCGGCAAAATGGAAGACGTGATCTTCCAGGGGTCGACGGGACGGCGGCCGGTGAACGTGGCCGAGGTCTCTCTCGTGTTCGACAATTCGGACGGGACGTTGCCGATCGCATACCAGGAAGTGGTGATCACCCGCCGGCTGTCCCGCTCGGGGCAGAGCGACTATCTGCTCAACCGCTCACCGGTCCGGCTGCGCGATATCCAGGACTTGCTGCGCGGCACGGGCCTCGGCGCGGACGCGGCGGTCGTGATGGAAGCGAAGATGATCGATGCCCTGCTCTCCGAAAAGGCCGAAGAGCGGCGCGCGCTCTTCGAAGAGGCGGCGGGTATCGGACTGTACCGGAACCGGAAACAGAGCTACGAGCGGCGGCTCGAGGAGACGGCCGGCGACCTGGCTCGCCTCGAGGATCTCATCGCCGAGGTCCAGACGCAGGTGCGCAGTCTCGCGCGGCAGCGCGGCAAGGCGGAGCGCTACACCAAGATGATCGAGGAGCGCTTCGGCGTGGGCATCACGCTCGTGCGCCGTGAGCTGGAGGATCTCGACCTGGCCCTGGGCGCGTTGGGCGTACGCACGCGGGAGTTGGCGGAGAGCCTGCCCGAGGCCCGGGGACGGTTCGACGGCGCCGAGCGAGGGCGGGAAACGGGCATCCAGACCCGTCACACGGCGGAAGCCCGTCGCACGGAGGTGGAGCGGCGCCTGGCGGACGCCAAGCTCGAGGCCGAGCGCCTGCAGGGCGACCTGGCGCTCGCCGCGGAACGACTGGGGAACGCCGCCCGGCGCCGCGAGCGCGCGCTGGAGGAGCGAGCGGAACGGGAACGCCGCGCCGCACAGGCCGAGCGGGAGCATGGAGCCGCCGAAGCCGAGCGGGCCAGCGCCGATCGCGAGCTGGTGACGGTTCAGGGGGAGTTGTCCGGGCGATCGGCCTTCGAGGGGGGAGTGCGCGAGCGCCTGGGAACGCTGCGCGAGACGGTCCGCGCCCTCGAGGTGCGCCTGCGGGAAGCGACCGAAGCGGGGCGCTCGCTCGAGATCGAGCGTGCCGCCCTGGAGCGGGAGCGGGGGGAGCTGCAGCAGCAGCTCCAGTCCGCGTCGGTCCAGCACACCACGCGCCGACAGACGATGACGGCTGCGGAGCAATCGCTCCAGGCGGCGTCCGCAGCCGCCGCGGCGGCTGCGCAAGCGGCGGTGCGCGCCGTCGAGGCGGTCCAACTCGCTCGCCGGCGCGTGGCGGGCCTGGAGGAGCAGGAGTTGAGCGCCCGGACGACCCGGCGGCAGGCCGAAAACGCCTGGTCACAGATTGCGGCCCGGCGCGATGCGCTGGCCGAGCTGGAGCGGGGACATGTCGGGCTCGCACCCGCCGCCCAGGCCCTGCTGGCCGCCCGCGATCAATTCGGGGGAGCGGTCCTCGGTCCGCTCGCGGATTTCGTGCGGACCAGCCGGCGGGACGCCGAGCTCGCCGAGCGTCTCCTCGGAGAGTGGCTGCAGGCGGTGCTGGTGCGTGACGCCGCCGCGGCCGACGAGATCCGTCGCTGGCACGCCACCCAGCATCCCGGGCCCCTCGTGCTGCTGCCCTGCACTCCGGGCCCGCGGCTCGCGGCGGACGGTCACCCGCTGCGCGACGAGCTCCGCGTGGATGGGCCGGCCGTCTCCTGGGTGCGCGCGCTGCTCACCGGCCACGAAGTGCTGGACGACGGGCACACGTTGCGCCGGGCCAATGGCGCGATCTTCCTGGACGGCGACGCGGCCACCGGCAGCGGTCCGCTGCAGCGGCGGGCGGAGCTCGAGGCCCTGGCCGCGGACATCGCCACCGCGGAAGCGGCTCGCGACCGGACCCAGATGACCCTCGACGACACCATCCGCGAGTTGGGCGATGCCCAGACGGCGCTCGCCGCGGCGGCGGAGGCGGCGGATCGCCACCGTCAGGGCGAGCTCGAGGCGGGGGCGCGCAAGTCCGACGCCGAGCGCGCCCTCGCCCACGCCCGCCGCGAGCTGACGGAGTCCGCCGAGTTGGTGCAGCGGGTCACCCTGCGACTGAGCGACGTCGCCCCTCGCTTTGAGTCGCTCGACGGCGAAATCCAGACGCACCTGCACGCCCGCCGGCGCCACGACGACCAGCTCGCGACCGAACGCGCCAATCTGACGGCGCTCGAATCCGAGCAGGAGCAGGCCCGGGAGCAACGGGTCCATTGGCAGGTGGAGGCCGCACAGATGGAGGCGCGGCTCGTCGCGGCACGCGAACGCGCCGACCGCGCCGCCGCCGAGGCCGATGAGGCCCGTCGCGATGCGACCACCCTCGGCGCCGAGGTGGCGGAGATCGATGCCGCCAACGCGGCCCTCACCGCCCAACGCGCGCAGTGGCAAGATGCCCTCCACGAGCGCCGGCTGACGCTGGGAGAGCTCGAGACGGCGACGCACGAGGCGGCCGCCCAGGTCCTCGTGGCGGAAGCCGCCCTGGCGACGGCGGAGACGGGCGTGGAAGCAGCCCGAACGGCCATGACCGCGATGGGCGAAGAGGAGCACCGCCTCGCGGTGGAGCGCACCGAGTTGGAGGGCCGCAAACGGGCCATTGCGGAGCGGGTCGAGGCGGAATGGCGCAAGCCGCTCGCCCAGCTGCTGCAGGACGCCCCGGAAGTCGTCGGCGATCTCGAGTGGCTGCGGCAGGAGAACGAACGGCTCCAGGGGGCCATCGACGCCGTGGGACCCGTCAACGCGCTGGCCGTCGAGGAGCACGCCGAAGAGGTCAAGCGCCTCGAGTTCCTCATGACGCAGCGCGACGACCTCGTCGCGGCGCGATCCTCACTGCAGCAGGCCGCGCGGGAAATCGACCAGACGGCGAAAGCTTTGTTCCTCGATTCCTTCGGCAAGGTGCGCGAGCACTTTCGCACCGTCTTCCAGACGCTGTTCGGTGGGGGCGAGTGCGACGTGCGGCTCGCCAACGAGGACGAGCCGCTGGAAAGCGAGATCGAGATCCACGCGGCCCCCCGGGGCAAGCGTACCCAGCGTATCCACCTGCTGTCGTCCGGGGAACGGACCCTCGTGGCCGTGTCGCTCCTGTTCGCCATTTTCCTCGCGTGCCCCAGCCCCTTCTGCCTCCTCGACGAGGTGGACGCTCCGCTGGATGACGCCAACGTCGGGCGCTACGTGCGTCTCCTGTCGGAATTCAAGCCGCAGACCCAGTTCATCGTCATCACGCACAATCCGCGGACGATGCAGGCCGCCGACGCGGTGTACGGCGTCACGATGCAGGAGCCCGGCGTCTCGACGATCGTGGGCGTGCGGCTGGGCCAGCTCGCCACCGCCTGAGCGGACATGGCCCGCCGTGTTCCACGGCCCAGTGGCCGCGGGCTCTGGACCGTCGGCCTGCTGGCACTGGCCCTGCCCCCGGGGCTGACCGCCCAACGCCCCACCGTCTCCCCCCCGCTGGCCGCCGCGTTCGGGCGCGATACGACATTCTCAATCTGGATCTTCGTGCGTCGGGGCGTCTCCCTCGCCGATGCCGCCCGGCGGGCGACGGCCCTCGGCGCCTCCGTCCGGACGACCAGCCGCTGGCTCCACGCGGTGAGCGTCGTGGCTCCCGCGGCGGTGCTCGGTCAACTCGCCCGCGAGCGCTGGTCGAGTCACCTGCAACCGCTGGGACGCTGGCGGCTCCCCGCCACACCCGCCGGCATCGACGAGCTCGCCGCAGCGGGGCCGGATACCTGCCCGGCCGGAGGTGATCCGATCTATGGACCATCCGAGATGCCGTACCGGCAGCTGGGCCTCCGTCCCCTGGCCGACGCCGGAGTGAACGGAGCGGGCGTCCGCATCGCCATTTTCGATGCCGGCTTCAACACACTCGATCCGGCCTTCGCCGGCATCGCGGTCTCCGCGCAGCAGGATTTCGTGTTCGGCGACTCGATCGTGCGCGACGAGCCGAACGACCGACCCGGTGCGCAGTCGCACGGCACGGCCGTCTGGTCGCTGTTCGCCGGTCTGGTCCCGGGCCGATTGGTGGGAGTCGCGCGTGGGGCGTCCTACCTGCTCGCCAAGACGGAAGACATCCGCTCCGAAACGCGGGTCGAGGAGGACAACTACGTCGCTGCTCTGGAATGGGCGGATTCGATCGGCGTGGACATCGTCTCGTCCAGCCTCGGCTACCTCATCTTCGACAACGGCTTCGGCTACACGCCGTCCCGGATCAACGGGGACGTGGCCGTCACCTCCGTCGCGGCCGACTCCGCCGCTGCCCGCGGCATTCTCGTCGTCACCGCCGCCGGCAACAACGGACCGGGCTTCCGCACGCTGGTCACCCCGGGCGACGCGGATTCCGTCATCACCGTCGGAGCGGAAGACTCCCTCGGGACCATCACCGCATTCTCCTCGCGCGGACCCACTGCCGATGGGCGCATCAAACCCGATCTCACGGCTCCCGGCCTCGACGTCTGTGCGGTCGCGGGCACCTCGCTCGGCCGGGTGGCCGGCACCTCCTTCGCGACACCGCTCATGGCCGCCGCCTCGGCCCTGGTGAAACAGCTGCATCCGGCGATCGGCCCCATGGCGCTACGGGCAGCCCTCCGGGACCAGGCGACCAACCGCGCCGCGCCCGATTCCATCCGCGGGTGGGGTCGTCCCGACGTCGGCACCGCCGCCGTATTTGCCGCCGGCATCACGCCCCTCGCCCCCCTGCCGCCGGCACTCGCCTCGATCACCCCTGATTTTTCCTGGACCGCCGGGGCGATCCCCGGCTTCGCTCAACCGATCAGCTACCGCCTGCGGATCGCCCGCGACTCAGGCCTCGCGGCGCCCGTCGCGGACACGGTGCTCGCGGTCGAGCTGTACGCGCTGCGGCGAGCGCAGCGACCCGGTGCTCCGTTGTTCTGGCAGGTGGATGCGACCAGTGCCACGGGACTCACCGCGTCGACGGGACTCGTCGGACCGATCACGGTGCCGGCGTGGGCGCGTCTCACCGCGCTCGCCGATTCCACCGGAGCGGCCACCTCCGATGTGCAGCCGACCTTCACGTGGTCGCCGACCGCGGTCGCGAGCCCGCCCGGACCGTTCCGCTACGACCTCTTCGTGCGGCGCAGTACCAGCACCCTCGTGTTTTTCGGGGTGGGGGGACTGACCGATACGTCGTACCTGCTGCCGGTCCCATTGGAGCGGAACACCACGTACCGTTGGACCCTGGTCGTGCACGCCGGCGCGGACACATCGGCCGTCATCCCCCCGGCGCCGTTCGTCGTGCTCGACTCGGCGACCCCGCCCGCCACCCTGCTGTACCAGAATTTCCCCAACCCGTTTCCCACGGCCACGCACCCAGCCACGTGCATCTGGTTCGATTTGGCCCGGCCCGGGGAGGTCGCCCTCGAGGTGCTGAACCTCCGCGGCGGTGTAGTCCGCCGGCTGGTGCCCAGCAGCGACTTCCCCGCCGCCCTGCCGGCCGGCCGGTACGGCCGTGGCGGACCCGGGGGTGGACTGTGCGATCCGCGTCTCACCTGGGACGGACGCGCCGACGATGGTGAGTGGCTGCCCGCCGGCGTGTATCTGTATAAGTTGAAGTCCGGCGGCGTAATTCAGTTCAAACGCATTGTGTATCGGGGAAGGATGCCGTGACGCTGTGGAGTTGATCACCGTGGGCACCGGCACCGTCGCCCCATCGGCGCACCGAACCGCGGCCGCCCATTTCGTCCAACGCAACGGGGTCCGGGCATTGCTCGATTGCGGGCCGGGGACTCTGCACCGGCTCGCCCAGTTCGGCCTGCCCTGGAGCGACATCACGCACGTTGCGATCTCCCACTTTCATCCCGATCACTTTGCCGATCTACCGATGCTCGTGTACGCGCTCAAGTACACCACGGTGCCACCGCGGCGCGAGCCGCTCGTGGTGCTCGGACCACGCGGCGTGGTGCGTCTCGTGAAGGCGCTGGCCGAAGGATACGGCGCCTGGCTGCTCGACCCCGGGTTTCCGTTTCTCGTCATGGATGTCGAGCCGGGCGAGCCGTTTCCGCTCGACGCGGAGCTGTCGCTCGAGTCGTTCCCCGTGCCGCACACGCAGGAGAGCGTTGCCTACGGGCTCACGGCACCAGAGGGCCGCCTGGTGTATACGGGGGATACGGGTCCGTCCCCCGAGCTGGCGCGCTGGGCCAAAGGCTGTAGTCTGCTGCTCGCCGAGTGCTCGTTGCCCGAAGCGATGGCGCTGGACCTGCATCTGACCCCCGAGCGGGCGGGGGAATTGGCCCGCGAGGCGGGGGCCGGCCAGCTCGTCTTGACGCACTTCTATCCGCCGGTCGAGAATTCTGATCCCGCCAGGGGCGCGGCCAGCCG
>JBGPHP010000124.1:0-9172 GCA_041484445.1 Gemmatimonadota bacterium | reverse complement strand
CTGCTCAGTGTGGCCGCGGCGTACGCTACGACGCGGTTCAACAACATCATGGACATGCTCCAGCTCGTGTTCGCGTTCGTCAACGCGCCGCTGTTCGCGACGTTCCTGCTGGGGATGTTCTGGCGCCGCACCACGGGCCACGGGGCGTTCTTGGGCCTGCTGATCGGCACCGCGGCCGCGGCCGCGCACCACGGGCTGACGCTCCCCCTCGGCGCTGTGCCCGGTCTCAAGGGCGCGTTTCTCGGAACGGTGCTGCACACCTACCCGAGCGAGATGGCCCAGAATTTCTGGACCGCCATCTTCGCCTGGACCGCTTGTTTCGTCGCGACCATCGTGATCTCGCTCCTCACGGCGCGCACCAAGTCGGACGAGGACCTCAAAGGGTTGGTGTATGCCTTGACGCCCCGCCTCTCGGACCACGAGCTGCCCTGGTACAAGCGGCCCGCCACCCTCGCCGTCGTGGTGCTGGCGCTGACGGTCATCCTCAATGTGATCTTCTGGTGATGCCATGAAATGGGACGTGCGACTGCCGATCGGCCTGATGTTCTCGATCTTCGGCGCGATGCTGACCGTGTACGGGCTTGCGTCGGACAAGACGATCTACGGCCGCTCGCTCGGCATCAACGTGAATCTGTGGTGGGGCCTGGCCGTCCTGGCGTTCGGGCTCGGGATGCTCGCGCTCGCCCTGCGGGCGAGGGGAACGCCGCACGGTGACCACGACACGACACCGTAACGGGAGAGCTATGCATCGCAGATCGTGGCTCCTGATCGCCGGGCTGGCCTTGACGGGTGCCGCCTGCGCGCACCATCACAACGGCACGCCGGACACAGGCGCGGTGCTGCCGGCTGCCGTCCATGTGACCGTCACCAACCACTACCGGATCGACGTGGAGATCTTCGCCACGGCCTCCGGGTACACCCAGCGGCTGGGGTCGGTGGCTCCTGGACTCGATCGGACGTTCGTGCTCCCCCGGGGTATGGTCGGCAATGGCCACGTGGAGCTCTCTGCCCAGCCCGCCGGTTACGGGCCGATCGTCCGGTCCGGCGATCTCGTCATTTCGCCCGGGGACCTCGTGTATTTCGAGATCACCACCAACTGGATCGACAGCCGAGCCACGGTGCGACCCTAGCGGCCCTGGGGACTCGAGAACGGGGCAGCCAGTATGAGTGAGCGCACGAAGGTCGCGATCGTCGTCGGCGGTGGGCCGGCACCCGGCATCAACGCGGTGATCGGCGCGGCGACGATCCGCTGTATCCTGGAGGGCGTGGACGTCCTGGGAATTCAGGACGGGTTCGAGTGGGTCATGCACGGCGACATCCAGCACGTGGTCCCGCTCACCATCGAGAAAGTCAGCCGCATCCACACCCGCGGCGGATCGATCATCGGCATCGCGCGCGCCAATCCCACCACCGATCCTCAGCTGCTCGAGAACACGATCCTTTCGCTGCTACGTCTCGACGTGACGCACCTGATCACCATCGGCGGCGACGATACCGCCTACACCGCCATGCGTCTCGACGAGCAGTCGGCGGGCCGGATCCACGTCGTGCACGTGCCGAAGACGATCGACAACGACATCGGTCTGCCGCCCGAGATCGACACGTTCGGATTCCAGACGGCCCGCCATTACGGCGCCGAGATCGTCAAGAACCTGATGGCGGACGCGCACACCACCTCGCGGTGGTACTTCGTCATCACCATGGGTCGGAAGGCCGGGCACCTCGCCCTGGGGATCGGGAAGGCGGCCGGCGCCACGCTCACGCTCATCCCGGAAGAGTTCGGCCTGCGCAAGATCCCGTTCAAGGCGATCACCGACACGCTGGTGGGCGCCATCATCAAGCGGTTGGCGTTGGGGAGGCAGCACGGCGTGGCGATCATCGCCGAGGGCGTCGTCGAGGGCATCGATCCCTCCGACCTGGCCGGGGTGGAGGGCGTGGAGCGCGATGCGCACGGCAACCTCAGGATCGCCGAGGTCGCCATCGGACAGATTCTGAAGCATGCGGTGCAGGAGCGGCTGCGGGAATTCGGTCTCAAGACGACCATCGCCGCCAAAGACATCGGCTACGAGCTGCGGTGCGCCGACCCGATTCCCTACGACATGGAGTACGCCCGGGACCTGGGGTACTGCGCCGCAAAGTATCTGCTGTCGGGGGGCCGCGCGGTGATGGTCTCGATGCAGGGCGGCGAGTTCGTGCCGATCCCGTTTCGCGAACTGCTCGACGCGGAGACGGGACGAACGCGGCTCCGCTACGTAAACATCCACTCCACGCGCTACGCCATCGCGCGGCGCTACATGATCCGGCTGCGCCGCGACGACTTCGAGAACCCGCACGAGATCGCTCGCTTCGCGGCCGTCGCCCACATCTCCCTGGAGCAATTCCGCGAGCAATTCGAGTGGCTGGTGCGGGACGAGCCGCCGCCGCTCGACATCGCGGTGCCGCGGTCCTGAACACCTCCCGCCTGACGCTTACGCTCGCCGCCCTGTCGGCCGCCACGGTCTGCGCCGCGCAGCAGCAGCCCGTCCCAGGCTCGAGCGCATGCTGTACCGTCACGATCCGTGTTACCGTCCCGGAAACCACGGGCACGGTCTATCTCGCGGGCAACCTGCCCGAGCTGGGCCCCTGGCGCCCCGCCGGCCGCGCCATGGAGGGTGCGGGACGGGAGCGCATCGCGCGCGTGACGGCGCCGCGCGGGACGACGTTCGAATACAAGTTCACCCTGGGCAGCTGGGACCGTGAAGCGCTGAGTCCCGCCGGGACGGTCCCGCCCAACAACCGGCTCGTGGTCGACGGCGACATCGAGGCGCTGCACGAGATCACCAGTTTCAAGCGGCCAGCGCGGGACTACATGGCGGACTGGAAGGGCTCGGGCGTGCTGGGCCGCCTCATCTACTGGCCGGATGTCCGGTCGGCGTTCGTCGGCCCCACGCGCCACGTCGAGATCTGGCTGCCGCCGGGCTATGACAGCTCAGGATCCACGCGCTATCCCGTGCTGTACATGCACGACGGCCAGAACCTGTTCGACCCGCGCATCGCGAACACCGGGGTCGACTGGGGCGTGGACGAGGCGGTGATGCAGCTCGTCCGGCAGGGCACGATCCCGCCCGTGATCGTGGTGGGGGTCTGGAGCACGGCCGAGCGGGGGACGGAGTACTCACCCTGGCACCGCGCGTCCGCCTACGCCCGCTTTCTCATCGAAG
Organism: Gemmatimonadota bacterium; assembly: GCA_041484445.1. Taxonomy (GTDB): domain Bacteria; phylum Gemmatimonadota; class Gemmatimonadetes; order Gemmatimonadales; family GWC2-71-9; genus DASTHG01. The sequence continues at coordinate 5,972 of JBGPHP010000124.1, read as the reverse complement.
AGCTGATGCCGCGGGTCAACGCGGAATTCCGCACGCTGACGGGACCGGAGTACACCGCCGTCATGGGCTCTTCCATGGGCGGGCTGCTGTCGTTCTACCTCGTCACGCACCACCCGGAAGCGTTCGGCGCCTGCGGCTGCGAGTCAACGCACTTTCCACTTTCAGAGGCCGTCGTCGCGCAGGTCTTCCAGGATGTTCCCCACGTGGAGCACCCCGATACGACACCCTACATCATCCGCGACATCGCGGCGGGGCTCAAGGCGCCAAGAGGAGCGCGATACCGGTTCGACTACGGCGCGCTGGGGCTCGATTCCACGTACGGACCCACGCACGAAGCCGTGCGTGCCTGGCTCTTGCAGCAAGGGTTCGTCGAAGGGAAGGACTTCGTGATCCGGCGCTACGAGGGCGCCACGCACAACGAGGCGTCGTGGCGCGCGCGGCTCACAGACCCGCTCACGTTCCTGTTCGCTCGCTGAACAGCACAATGCCGAATGGGGTGGTGAGCGAGATGCTGCCGTTCCGCACCCTGCCTCTGACCCCTGAGTAACCGTCCACCAGCTCGGTGCCGTCCGGGAACACGCCGAAGACGGGAATCGTCTTGGCGCCCTCCCCCTGGTCCAGCGCCACCAGCACGCGATCGTGCAGCCCGTTCGCGTCGAGGATGCGGCTGAAGATGTAAGGCGCCGCCTGGAGCCGGTGGTGCGCCCCCGCCCCGAGGGCCGGGTGGGCCCGGCGGAACTGTCCCAGCTTGCGCCAGTGCCGCAGCACCTCGGCGGTCCGGCCCCCGTGCTCGAGATCGCCCCAGTTCATGAACGAGCGCAGACCGGCGTCGCCGGCGGTGCCGGCGACCTTCAGCGGCCGGGCGGTTTCGTCGCCGTAGTAGATCTGCGCGCCGCCCGGTGCGAGAAGGAGTCGTGTCCCGGCGCCCATCGGGTCCGCTCGGTCCCCGTCCCAGGGATTGCCGTCATCGTGTGAGCTGAGGTAGTTGAGCACCGCGACACCGCGCAGCGCCCCGGTCGTGAGGGTGGCGGAATAGCGTGAGGATTCGCTGTCCAGCGACCCGTGCTCGCTCTTGAACGCGAAGTTGATGAGCGCGTCGTACCCGTTGGAGAAGAAGTCCACGGTGCGATCGCCGTAGTTGTATTCCCGCCCCTGGCTTGGGTCCCACCCGTACACCTCGCCCGCCATATAGAAGGGAAGGCTGTCCAGGACCTGCGCCGGATGGGCGCGCTTCCAATCGGCGAAAGCCCGCGACGCCTCCTGTTTCAGCTCGGCGCTGACCGTCGCGCCGAAATGCTTGGCGGTGTCGATGCGGTAACCGTCGAACCCGAAGTTGCGCACCCAATCGGTGAGCCACTTGATGATGTAATAGCGCGGCGCCCGCGGGTATCCGGTGCGCGTGAAAAAGGAGTCGAGCCCGGCCCGCTCCCGATCGAGGCGGCCTTCACGCCGCCACTTGTCGATCAGCTCGGGCGGCAGGTCCACGGGAGCGTCCCGATCGGTGCGCACGTCCGGGAGTGTGGCCACCAGGGTGCAGTCCACGGTGGTGGCATAGTCCCGGTAGGTACAGTTGGGGCCGCTGCGGACCCAGTCGTCGGGCCACGGGGGATCCAGCGGCGTCACGGGCCCCGTGTGATTGATGACGGCGTCCATCAATACGCGGATGCCGTGGCGGTGAGTCGCGTCGACCAGCGCGCGCAGGTCGTCCTTGGTACCCAACGCCGGGTCGACCGCGGTCCAGTCCCGCGTCCAGTAGCCGTGGTAGCCGTAGGTCTTCCCCGTTCCTTCGTCCACGCTGCCGTGGATTTGCTCCACAAAGGGCGTCAGCCAGATGGCGGTCACTCCCAGGCTGTCGAAGTACCCTTCGTTCACCTTCCTGAGCACGCCTGCGAGATCCCCGCCCTCGTAGCTGCGCAGTGGCGCGCCGTCGTGCGCGCGGCCCAGGGCGCGGTCGTTGCCGGTATCGCCGTTCTGGAAGCGGTCGGTGAGGAGGAAGTAGACCGTGGCGTTGTTCCAGAACACCGCCGGGTCGACGGTCTTGGGCGTCGAACGGTCGTGGCGCGCGGCGAGGACGCACGCGCCGAGGCAGACGAGCGCGACGGCGCGGGTGGCGACTCTCATGCGCGAGCCGCCGTGGCCTCGTCCTGGTCCTGCACGCGGAGCATCAGCAGCGCCGCGAGCACGAGGGACCCGCCGCCGACCAGGAGGGCGTCAATCGCCTCGCCGCCGAAGAAGCGCCCCACCACGAAACCGAGGATCGCGGCCGCGACGATCTGGGGGATCACGATGAAGAAGTTGAAGACGCCCATGTAGTAGCCCAGCTTCGACGGCGGCAGGGATCCCGTGAGGATCGCGTAGGGCATCGAGAGGATGCTCGCCCAGGCGATGCCGACCCCTACCATCGACCCGAGCAGGTAATACCGGTCCGAAATGACGTAGATCGAGAACAGGCCGAGGGCGCCGCACAGGAGGCAGATCACATGCGCGACCTTCGGGCTCGACCATCGCGCGAGGGGCGGGATCGCAAACGCCACGACCGCCGCCACGCCGTTGTACACGGCGAAGCAGATCCCCACCCAGTTCGCGCCGTCGTTGTAGAGGGTCGTTGTGGTATCGCTCGTGCCGTAGATGTGACTCGTCACCGCGGCCGTCGTGTAGATCCACATCGCGAACAGGGCGAACCACGAGAAGAACTGCGCCCAGGCGAGCTGCTTCATCGTCCGGGGCATGTCGAGGAAGTCGTTCAGGATGGTGACGAAGCCGTTGTCGTGCCGGCCGCCGCGCTGCAGCACTCCGCCCGCGATGAGCAGCATGCCGACGACCGCGGTCCCCGCCGACAGGATCATCACCTGGTAGATCTCCTCTCGTGCGAGCCAGGCGCTGGCGAGCCCGCCCAGAACGAGAAGGACCCCTCCCAGACGAATCTGGCGCGCGCCATTCGCGGCGAACTCGGCAGTGGTCCGTCGCACCCTCACCTGCCCCTCCCGCGCCTGATTCTCGGAGAACGACGCCATCTCCGCGGGCGAGTATTCCTTCGACCGGAACACTGTCCAGAGGACCGCGCTGAAGAACACCGCGGCGCCGAGGTAGAAGGAGAGACGCACCGAATCGGGGATCAGACCCGGGGCTGCCTCGTTCCTCACGCCGAACAGGTTTGTGAGGAGCCAGGGGAGCATCGATGCTACGACGGCGCCCGTGCCGATGAAGAAGCTCTGCAACGCGAACCCGGTGACCCGTTGCGCCGAGGGGAGGTTGTCGCCCACGAAGGCGCGGAACGGCTCCATCGAGATGTTGATGGAGGCGTCCATGATCCAGAGCATCCCGGCGGCGACCCACAGGGCCGGGGAATTCGGCATGGCGATGAGCGCCAGCGAAGCCAGAATGGCCCCGCTCAGGAAGTACGGGCGCCGGCGGCCGAGCCGGTTCCAGGTGCGGTCGCTGAAGTAGCCGACGACGGGCTGGACGAGGAGCCCCGTGACGGGAGCCGCGATCCAGAGGAGCGGGATGTTCTCCACCTTGGCCCCGAGCGTCTCGAAGATCCGGCTCACATTCGCGTTCTGCAGCGCGAAGCCGAACTGGATGCCCAGGAAGCCGAAGCTCATGTTCCAGATGTCCCAGAACGAGAGGCGCGGCTTGGGCCGGGCGGCGGGGGACGATGTCATGGCTGACTTTGGCCTCGAAGGGTGCGGGCGTGGTGGAGGCGGCGGACCAACCCATCAATCTCGGCGTCGGAGAAGATCTCGTCGAGCAGGCGCCGCATCGGGCGCTGCCAGTTCGGTCGTACGGAAGACGGGGTCCCGGGAAGGTTCACCGCTCGCTCCTCGAGCCAGAGGTCCTCGAGCCAGGGAACGACCAGCGGGCTTTCCGAGCGACCAAGCCACTCCAGCAGCTCGGCGAGGAGTGCCTTGGGGTCCTCGACCGGGCGATCGAAGCGCCGGGCAAGCCAGTGCGCCGCCCACGTCCGCTCCTCTCGCACCGCGGGCGCCGCCGCTGCGGCGAGCAGGCCGTAGTGGAGTCGCTCCCCGATGTCGCTGCCCGCGAGCCACCCCGCGAAGGTCGGTGTGTCGTGCGTACCGATGAGCGCCATGTCCCGGGCCGTCGGTGGATCGGTTTCCTTCTTGCCGCTCCACTCCTGAAACTGGGCCAAGTACATCCCCCAGATGCGGTGGCGCGGCAGCGCCTCGTCGATCTCAGGAGGAACGGTCCCCAGGTTCTCACCCACCACCTCGCACCGGTTGCGCTCCGATTCCAGTGTGAGAATCGCGAATAACTCCTCGGCGGGATAGGAGACGTAGGTCCCTTCGTGCAGGCCGAACCCGTGGGGGATCCAGTAGAGGCGCGTCCAGGCCATGATGTGATCCACCCGGAGCACGCCGGCGAGCCCCGCCTGATGGCCGATGGACGCCGCCAGATAGCGGTGACCCTCACGGCGGGAGGACCCGGGAAGCACCGGGGAGAAGCCCCAGTCCTGCCCGCTCGGAAACCCCTGGTCGGGCGGGGCGCCCACCGACATCCCGTCGGCGAACAGGGACTGTCGCGACCAGGGATCGTAGCCGTTCGGGTGGACACCCACGGCCAGATCCAGCCCCAACCGGAACCCGTCCTGGTCCAAACGCTGCCTCAGGTCCTTGAGCTGCCGGCGCACCAGAGTCTGGGCCACGAGGTGAAAGCGCTCTTCGTCGGATTCGACGTCGTGCGGCTGCAGCGTGCCGGCCCGGGCCCCTGTTGGCCAATCCCGCCAGTTCCTGCCGAGCCGGGACTGGGCACCGCGGAATCGCGCGTAGCGGACCAACTCGTCGTCCAGCAGTGACAGGTCTCGAGCCGAATGCCCCGCCAGCGCCGCCCGGACCTCGGCGTCTCCCCGGGTCACGTCCAGCGTCGTAGGGCGATCCGACGGACGATGGGCATCCCCGAGATCGAGGATCAGCTCGGACCAGAAAAGACGACTCACCGGTGAGTACGGGCTAGGCTCGGGCGGTGCGGAGTTGAAGGTGGGCAGGAGCGGGAGGGCCGTGACCAGGTCTCCGCCTCGCTCGCGCACCCAACCGCACAGGGACTCCAGGTCCCGCAGGTCGCCCAGGGAGCGGCTGCGCGCCGAGCGGAGCGCGGCGAACTGCGTCCCGACCCCCCAGCTGCGATGCGACCCCGGCCGGCGATACGCCTGCACGGGAGCCGAGATGACGGTGCATGTCGCTTGTCGATTCGACGTTTCGACCGTCAACCGGTGGTAGCCGAACGGCAGGGGGCGTGTCTCGAGCGCCACTGCGGCCCCGTCCTCGAGGTGCAGGTGGGCCTCTCCTTGGAGAGGGGCCTGAGGTAGAACTCCATCCCATGCGACCAACACCGGCGGCAGCGATCCCTTGCTCACGCTTGCACGGCGTGCCCGTAGCACCTCGGCGGCATCCCCAGGCCGTTCGATGGGGGCTCCCAGCGCGGCGCAGACGCGTACCAGCGTCTCAGGGGCTACCGTGACGCGCTTGTGGAGGCCATCCGTGTAGCGGGTGTGGACTCCCAGCGCCCGGGCGAGGGATCGCAGCGCCTTCAGCTCATCCGTCACGCAGCTACGCGATCATCTCGCCGGACGGATACGGATCGCCTGGCCGCCCCCGGGTGCGAGCACGAGGTGCAGCCGACTCAGCGAAGTCACCGGGCGACTGGTGATAGTCACCGGCAGGGGGTTGTCCAGCCAGCTCGCGTTCGGACCATCGGCATAGATCTCGGCGACGTAGCGCCGCCCCGGCGTCAGGAACGAGAGCGGGACGTCGAAAGTGCGGCGCTCCTCGTCGGTGATGGCGCCGAGGAACCAGCTCTGGCCGCCGCGCTCGCGCCGAGCCACCACCACGTAGTCGCCGATCTTGCCGGCGATCACGCGTGTCGTGTCCCAGTCCACGGCCACGTCGCGGATGAACTGGAACGCGGGTTGGTTCGCGTAGTTCTCGGGGAGATCGGCGGCCATCTGGAGCGGCGAGTAG
>JBGPHP010000123.1:0-9218 GCA_041484445.1 Gemmatimonadota bacterium | reverse complement strand
CGCCGGGTCACCGTCGAAGGCGGTGCCACGCTCGCAGATCTCGACGCCGCCACCCAGGCCCACGGTCTCGCCACTCCGGTCGGCATCAACTCCACCACCGGCGTTGCCGGATTGACGCTCGGCGGGGGCTTCGGCTGGCTCAGTCGCAGACACGGCATGACGGTCGACAACCTCGAGTCGGCCGAAGTCGTGACTGCCGCCGGTGAGGTGGTGCACGCCAGCGCGACGGAGCACCCCGACCTCTTCTGGGCGCTCCGTGGCGGCGGCGGCAACTTCGGCGTCGTCACCCGCTTCGAGTTCCGGCTCCACCCGGTCGGACCGGACGTCCTGAGCGGACTCATCGTGTACCCGATTGCCCAGGCGAAGTCGGTGCTCCAGCAGTACCGGGATTTCCTCGCCCAGGCACCGGATGCACTTTCGGTGTGGGCCGTCCTGCGCCAGGCGCCGCCACTGCCGTTCCTCCCGGAGAGCGTCCATGGCCAGGGGATGATCGCGCTCGCGCTGATCTATGCGGGTGATCCGAAGCAGGGCGAGGCCCTGATCGAGCCGTTGCGCAAGTTCGGCACCCCCGTCGGTGAACACGTCGGCGTCCAGCCCTATGTCGCGTGGCAACAGGCCTTCGACCCGCTGCTCACCCCCGGCGCTCGCAACTACTGGAAGTCCCACAATTTCTCGACACTCGATGACGGTCTCTTCGACACCGTCGTCGAGTACGCCGGAGAGCTCCCTTCACCTCAGTGCGAGATCTTCATCGCCGCAATCGGCGGCGCCACCACGAGGCCGGCCCCGGAATCCGCGGCGTACTTTCATCGCGACACCATGTTCGTCATCAACGTCCACGGCCGCTGGGAGCATCCGGCCGACGACATGCGCTCCATCGGCTGGGCCCGCGACTTCTTCAAGGCCACGGCGCCCTTCGCCACCGGCGGCGTCTACGTCAACTTCCTCACCGCGGACGAAGGCGATCGCGTGCGCTCCGCCTACGGCCCGAACTACGATCGGCTCGCGCAAGTGAAGCGCAAGTACGATCCGAACAACCTGTTTCGCGTGAACCAGAACATCGAGCCGGCCTGAGAGAAGAATCCTCTTTCTCTTGGCATGCCATGAAGGATTGGCATGACCGTCGCCGTCGCTTGCAACAGTTTGCTACGGTCTCAACTTCCTCACGAGTCCTCTCTGGCCTGCTCCGGCGTCCTCGTCTCACAACTTTCGCAGAACGCCCGCGGCCACCCCGAAGGGTGGCCGGCGAGGACAACTCATGCCTTGACGTGAGGTCGTTCCATACTAGCGAATCACGACCAGCCGCCTCATGAGCCGGCGCGCACCCGCCTCCAGTCGCACGAAGTAGATCCCGGGAGGAACATTGCCTGAGTCGCCCGCGCCTGCCCAGCGCGTCTCATGGATGCCTGCCGGCTGCAGTTCATCGATCGGGCGCGCGACTCGTCGGCCCTGCACGTCGTAGATGCCGAGCCGCACCCGCGCCGCTGCCGGCAGCGTGTACTCGAGCCGCACCGGGCCCGAGGTCGGGTTCGGGCCCAGCCGAAGGGCGAGCTCGATGGTCGGCGCGACCGAGGGGACGTCCACCAGCGAGGCCAGATAGGTGGCGGCGATGCTCGCCTGGGGAAGCCCGCCGATGTCGGTGAATCTCCCGCCCACGTAGATCGTGGTCGGAGTGACCGCCAACGAGGTGACGTCGTTACCCGGATCGGGGATCCAGTCCGTGGCGCTCCCGTCCGAGATCCGCAACGCCGCAAGGTGCTTGCGCGGCCGGCCCCCGATGGTGCTGAAGATCCCACCCACGTCGAGCTCGGGCCCGTTGACCGCCAACGTTAAGACCCTGTTGTCGGCGTCCGGATTGAATCCGCTCGCGCCGCCGCTCGTGGCGCTCAGCGCCGCGATCCCGTTGCGAGTCTTTCCCCCGATCGCGGTGAACTGCCCGCCCGCGTAGACGATGGACCCATCCACCGCGATCGCGTAGACCGTGCCGTTCGAATTCGGGTTCCACGAGGTCGCGAGACCGGTGCCCGAGGTGCTGAGGGCGGCGATGCGGTTCCGCGCCTGCCCCCCGATGCTGGTGAACGGCCCGCCCGCGTACACGGTGGTCCCATCCACGGCGATCGCGAACACGTTGCCGTTCGCATTCGGGTTCCAGCTCGTCGCAGTGCCGGAACTGGTGTTCAAGGCCGCGATCCGGTTGCGCGCGGCTCCTCCGATGTTGGTGAAGCGCCCCCCCGCGAGGACCGTCGTCCCTCTCACGACCAGCGTGGACACGAGGTCGTTGGCATTCGGATCCCAGGCCGTGGCCAGCCCGGTGGTGGAATCCAGCGCGGCGATGCGGTTCCGCGTCTGCCCGCCGATGCTGGAGAAGAAACCACCCGCGTACACCGTCCCGCCGCTCACCGCCAGAGCGGGCACGCTGCTGTTCGCGTTCGGGTCCCACGCGGTCACCGCGCCGCTCGACACATCCAGCGCGGCGATCGAGTTCCGCACCTGACCGCCGAGACTGGTGAAGGTCCCGCCCGCGCACACGCCCCCCCCGGTTGCGGCCAGCGCGTACACCGCGTTGTTCGAGTTCGGGTCCCAAGTCGTTACCGACCCGCTCCCGGCATCGAGCGCCGCGAGATGGTGGCGCGTCTGTCCGCCGATGCTCGTGAACCCTCCGCCCGCGTACACCGTCGTCCCGTTCACCGCCAGCGCGAATGGGAGGTCGTTCGGACTCGGGTTCCACGGCGTCGCCAGCCCGCTGCCCGCGTCCAGCGCCGCGAGGTAGCTGCGCGCCTGCCCTCCGATGTTGGCGAACAGGCCGCCCGCGTAAACCGTCCCTCCACTCACCGCCAGCGCATAAACGATGTCATTCGCGTTCGGGTTCCAGCCGGCGACCGCTCCGCTGGTCGCATCGATGGCCGCGAGATGGTTGCGTGCCTGCCCTCCGATGAGGGTGAACAGGCCGCCCGCGTACACCGTCGAGCCGCTCACCACCAACGTCCGCACTTCCGCGTTGGCATTCGAGCCCCAGGACGTGGCCATTCCGCTCGCGACGCTCAGCGCCGCGATCCGCTCCCGGGCCGCGCCTCCGATGGACTTGAAGCCGCCACCCGCATAGACCGTCGTGCCGCTCACCGCGAGTGCGAATACCTGACCATCGGCCTCCGGAGCCCAGGGCGTTGCCTGTCCGCTCGTCGCGTCCAGCGCCGCGATGTCGCTCCGCAGCTGTCCTCCGACGTTCGTGAACTCCCCACCCACGTAGACCGTTGCCCCGTTGGCGGCCAGCGCGAGCACGGTGCCATTCGCGCTCGGGTTCCAGGGCGCGACCGTGTGGTTGGCAAGGATGTGGGCAAGGCGCGCGCGCGGCAGACCGTTGACGTGCGTGAAGTCACCGCCCAGGTACCAGCCTCCCGAGCCATCCGGCGCCACCGCCCACACGGCACCGGCGACTTCGGGCAGCCACACGGGCTGGCCGGTCGCGCCGTCGATCGGCACCGCGCCGCCGCTGGCAGGTCCCACCTGGCTGAAGCTTCCGCCGATGTAGAGCGTGTTCCCCGAGACCACGACCGTCTGCACGATCCCGTCGGTGACGTACAGGTCCCGGCGGACCATCGCTGCCGCGTCGTCGTCTTGGATCGTCCCGAGGCCCACCGGCTTCGCCATGACGGGGCCCGAGGAATTCGAGAGCACCACCGTGAACGTCTCATCGGCCTCGGGCGCGGCGTCGCCGTTCACGGCGACGGGGATCGTCTGGCTGGTCACGCCGGGCGCGAAGGTCAGAGTGCCGCTCGCACCCACGTAGTCATTGTCAGCCACGGTGCCAGTGCCGTCCGCAGTCGCATAGTCCACGGTGACGCTGCTGGATTGAGCCGGCGACAGCGTGACGGTGAACGTCGCCGATGTCGTGCCGGACTGCCCCTCCGCGACCGCGCGGTCGCCGACCTTGAGGCTGGGTACCGCGCCGATCGCCGCGAAGTTGGATCGCGGAAGCCCGCCCATCGCCTTGAAGTCGCCACCCGCGTAGAGGGTGCTCCCGCCCACCCACAGCGCGCGGACGACGTTGTCCGCTCCATTGGGATTCCAGGCCGAGGCGAGCCCGCTCGCCATGTCGAGCGCCGCGATGTTCAGGCGCGACTGCCCGCCGATGCTGGTGAACTGGCCGCCCGCGTAGACGGTGGTTCCGCTCACCGCGACCGCCGAGACATAGCCGTTCGACGCAGGGTCCCAGGCGGTGGCGAGGCCCTGGGACGCGGGGTTGCCGTCGAGTGCCGCGAAGCCGAGACGACCCTGCTGGCCGATGGTGGTGAACCTCCCGCCCACGTAGAGTGTATTTCCGCTCACTGCGAGGGCGTCGACGGGGCCGTAGAAGCAGCCAAAGAGCGGCACACAGCTGGTCGAGTGGGGGTCCCAGAGCGGTGCGGCCTGCGCCGTCGTGGCGTCCAGCGCCGCGATGCCCCAGCGCTCCAGCCCGCCGATGTATTGGAAGGAGCCGCCCGCGTAAACCGTGCCTCCGCTGACCGCGAGGGCGTTGACGCTGCCGCTGGCCTCCGGGGCCCAGGCCGTCGCAGCTCCGGTCGCCGCATCGAGCGCGGCGATGCGATGGCGAACCTGTCCACCGATCTGCGAGAAGGATCCGCCCGCATAGACCGTGCTGCCGCTCACCGCCAGGCTCGCCACGGCACCGTCCCACGGGTCGGGGTTCCAGGTGGTGGCGGCGCCTGTCGTCGGATCCAGCGCCGCAATGTGGCGGCGGGTCTGCCCACCGATGGTGTAGAAGGCCCCACCCGCGTAGACCGTGCCCCCGCTCGTCGCCAGGGCGCTGACCAGGCCGTCGGCATCCGGGTTCCAGGCCGTGGCGATCCCGGTCGTCGCATCCAGCGCGGCGATGTGATTGCGCACCTGGCCACCCAGGCTGGTGAAGCTGCCGCCCGCGTAGATCGTGCTGCCGCTCATCGCCAGGGTGAAGACCGTCCCGTTCGCGTCCGGATCCCAGGAGGTGGCGCCGGCCGTCGAGGCATCGAGGGCCGCGACGCGATCGCGGAACTGCCCGCCGATGGTGGTGAAGATCCCGCCCGCGTAGACGGTGCCGCCGCTCACCACCAGGGCGTAGGTCGCGCCGTTGGCGTTCGGATTCCAGATGGTCGATGCGCCGGTCGTCGCATCCAGCGCCGCGATGCCCCGTCTCATCGAACCGCCGATGGTGGTGAAGTCCCCGCCGGCGTAGACCGTGTTCCCGTTCACCGCCAGGGCGCTGACCCTGTCGTTGGCGGTCGGGTCCCAGGCGGTGACGGCGCCGGTCGTGGCGTCCACCGCGGCGATGTTGCTGCGCGCCAGCCCGCCCATGAGGCTGAAGAAGCCTCCCGCATAAACCGTGGCGCCGCTCGCCGCCAGGGCGTAGACCGCGTTGTTCGGGCTCGGGTTCCAGGTGGTGGCGAGGCCGGTGTTCCCATCCAGTGCCGCGAGGCCGCTGCGGAGCTGGCCACCGATGCTGCTGAATTCCCCGCCCGCGTAGACCGTGCTCCCGACGACCGCCAGCGCACCCACGAGACCATTCGCATTCGGATTCCAGGTGGTCGCGAGGCCTGTGTTCCCATCGAGGGCCGCGATGTAGTTGCGCACCTGTCCGCCGAGGTGGGTAAACCCACCACCCGCGTAGACGGTGCCCCCGCTCACCGCCAGGGCGGACACGATGTAGTCCGCGTTCGGGCTCCATGCGGCGAGGCTGCCGTCCGCCAGGACATGGGCCAGGTTGGAGCGCGGCAGTCCATTGACCGCGCTGAAGTTTCCCCCGACGTACCAACCGCCGGCGCCGTCGGCGGCCGTCGCGAGGACCGAGCCGGTCACCTTCGGGAAGGGCTCGACCGCCGCGCCACTCGCCAGGCTCAAGGGCGCTCCACCGCCGATCGCCGGTCCAACCCTCGTGAAGTCCCCGCCGATATAGATCCTGTCGCCGTCGCGGACGACCGCATTGACGACGCCGTTCGTGACCCAGGCCGTGCCATCGATCTGCTGGGCGGAGGCGGGGCCGACGCAGAGGGCGAGCGCGACCGCGAGGTGCCAGGAAGCCGGATCGATGTGTAGCCCACGGGCTGATCGGGATGTAACTCGACGGGCGAGATTCTCTGGGGTCGGGGAGTGCATGGCCACCTCCGGGAGGGTCGCTGAGGCTTCTTCGTCTTGCCCTCCTACGTCCGAGAGGTCCGGACGGAACACGACCTTCCGGCTGGCCTGCCTGCTGGGGAAATGATCGCGGCCTTGGTCTGTGGACCCGCGTGACGGCTACCACGTTCCAGCGGAGGCCAGCTGCTTCATCTCATCGGCTATGCCGCCTCGTGCATGTCCCGCTTGCGCGGGGCGAGGACGACAGCAGGCACCCGTGAGTCGCGGCAAACGCCTCGCGACCCGCCCCCGATTCCTATGGAGTCCCCCTGACCTTCCCGTGGTCGGGACTCAATGCTCTCGCGGCGGCTCGGCCATCATCGGTTCCACCGGCGGCGGCGAAGCGTGAACACCGCGGCCCCCATTACGAGAGCCATCAGCGCGATCAAGCCCGGGTCCGAGTACATCGGGGTGTGCGGCAAGGAGCACGCTCCGGGAGTTCTCATCCGTCCACGGATTCGGGGCAGTTCCCGCCGCCATGGGCGCGGCCGCGGCGAGGCCCGTGCCTGCCTGGAAACCCCGGCCATGGAACTCTCTTCTCGGCGTTCGGTATCTTTGTTCCCGCATTCGGCGTATAGCGCTTGTCCATTCGACCCTTTCTCAACACGTTGCTGGCTCAGGGACTGGAGACCGACGAGACATGAAGAAGAAACCCCTCATTATCGGTGCCTCGATCGTGGTCGTGATCGCGGCGGTGGTCGGCATCGCGATGCGCAGCCGCGGCGAGAAGGCGATGACGGTCCAGACCGCCAGGGCCGGTCGGCACCGGATCGTCCAGCGGGTGAGCGCCACCGGCAAGATCAAGCCGAAGACCTCGGTCGACATCAGCGCCGATGTAAGCGCCAAGATCCTCAATCTCCCGGTCGTCGAGGGGCAGTGGGTCGAGAAGGGCACCTTCCTCGTGGGGCTCGATCGGGACCGCTACGTGGCCGCGGTCGAGAGCGCCGTGGCGAACGAGAGCTCGGTCGAGGCCAATGCGGCGCTCGTGCGCGAGAACCTGAACCGCACGCAGAAGGAATACGCTCGGTCCAAGGAGCTGCTCGGCCAGGGCCTCGAGTCCCAGTCCACGTTCGACAGCAAGCAGGCGGACTACCAGGTCGAGGTCGCGCGCTACAAGTCGGCCCAGGACCAGGTCAGGCAGGCGACCGCGGCGCTCAAGCAGGCGAAGGACGATCTGTCCAGGACGACGATCTACTCGCCGATGGCCGGCACCATCAGCAGCCTGAACAAGGAGCAGGGCGAGATCGCGCTCGGCTCGCAGTTCCAGAAGGATGTCATCATGATTGTCGCGGATCTCAAGGTGATGGAGGCCCGCGTCAACGTCGACGAGAACGACATCGGCTCCATCGCGCTGGGGCAGAAGGCCGAGATCGAGGTCGACGCCCTGCCCGACCAGAAGCTGGGCGGCGTGGTCACGCAGATCTCCAACAGCGCGAATGTCTCGGGATCGGGCACCACCGATCAGAAGACCGAGTTCGAGATCCGGATTACGATCACGGACCCGCCCAAGACGCTGCGCCCCGGCATGACGGCGAGCGCCGAAGTGATCACCAGGACCGAGGACAGCACGCTGAGCGTGCCGATCCAGAGCGTCGCAGTCCGCACCGTGGACCAGCTGGCCGTGAAGGGCGAGAAGCCCAAGGACGCCGCCGCGCGCTACAAGCCCGACAAGGACGGTTTCGTCGAGATGGTGTTCTGTGTCGAGGGGGGCAAGGCGATCGCACGGCAGGTGAAGACGGGCATTCAGAGCGAGGACCTGATCCAGATCCTCGATGGCATCAAGGAGGGCGACGAGATCGTCACCGGCAGCTACCGCGCGATCTCGAAGGATCTCGAGAACGGCGGCGGCGTGACCATCAGCAAGACCCCACTCAAGGACATGGACAAGGGGATGAAGGCCGGCTGACGGCCGGCCCGGTGATGACGCTTCCGCAGCGCTCGCGAAGGCCACGCCCGGCCGGGAAGGAGACTCGACGCGCATGAAAGCAGCGCTCGACCTCAAGGGGTCGATCCAGATCGCCCTCGGCTCCCTGCGGGCCAACAAGGCCCGGGGCGCCCTGACGACCCTGGGCATCATCATCGGCATCGTCGCGGTGGTGCTCACGATGACTGCGGCGAACGGGCTCCAGAACAAGTTCCGCGAGAGCTTCTCGTCGGTGGGCACGGACATCCTCTACGTGTCGCGCATGCCCTGGGTCGTGTTGAACGACTTTTTCCTGTTCCGCAACCGTCCCGGCATCACGCTGCGCGACGCCGAGGCGCTGGAGGCGCGCTTCCGCGGGCACGCGATCGTCAACCCTTCGCTGAGCAGCCAGCGCGACCTCAAGTACCACGACCAGGCCATGGAGGGCGTCAATGTCATCGGCACGACCGAGAAGCAGTCGGCCATGTCGAGCGCGCAGCCCGACAACGGGCGCTTCCTCCTCCCCTTCGACGTCGCGAACCGCAAGAACGTGTGCGTGATTGGCGCCGACGTGAAGGACGGCCTGTTCGGCCGGGTCAGCCCCATCAACAAGACCATGAAGATCGGCCGCGCGATGTTCCGCGTCATCGGCGTGATGGAGAAGCAGGGCGGGGCGTTCATGGGCGGACCGAACTTCGACCGCCAGGTGTTCGTTCCGATCACGGCCTTCGAAAGGGAGTTCGGCGGCAACCGCGCGCGCGAGGATGTCACGATCGCCGTGAAGGCGCCCCGCCAGGAGACGCTGTCGGATCTCGAGTACGCGGTGGCGGGCGAGATGCGGAAGATCCGCAGGCTGCGGCCGGCGTCGACCGACAATTTCTCGATCAATAAATTGGATACGCTGGTCGGCACGTTCAACAACATGATGGGGGTCCTGCTGCTCGTCGGGCTCATCGTGACGAGCATCTCGCTGTTCGTCGGCGCGATCGGCGTGATGAACATCATGTTCGTCAGCGTGACCGAGCGCACGCGCGAGATCGGAATCCGCAAGGCGATCGGCGCCACCCGAAGGAGCATTCTGCTCCAGTTCCTTTTTGAATCGGCCTCCATCTGCCTGCTCGGAGGCCTCATCGGGATCACCCTGGCCTGGATTCTGACGGCGGTGATCAAT
>JBGPHP010000122.1:0-9228 GCA_041484445.1 Gemmatimonadota bacterium | reverse complement strand
ATCTTCAGATCCGTCGCGGTGAGCTCCACGCCGCCGGGGGCCCGCGGATCGGCGCGGACCGTCCCGGTGACCGCGACGGAGGTCTCCTGGGTCAGCTGACTCAGCGTCTCCCAGGCCGCTTCGGGAACGTCTTTCTTGGAGAGCACGACTTGCAGATAGCCGGTGCCGTCCCGCAGCGTGACGAACGCGATCTTCCCGGAGGAGCGCGTCGTCATCACCCACCCGCACACGCCCACCGTCCGTCCCGCGAGGGCAGCGAGCGCGTCGATGCGTTGGGTTTCCGGCATAGGCGCGGCATACTAGTGGCGGCCGTGTGGGCTGTCAACGCGATCGCCTGCGTCCCGGTCGTTCGCTTCGGCCCCGAAACCGATGCGCGCGGCTGGCCGGTGTACCTGGGCTCGGCCCGGCACGACGCCTCCATCGGCGAATCTCTCGCCGTCGATCCCCGGCCGCAGTGGCGGACCGGCGCCGGCCGCTCGGTGCGCGGCGCCATCGCGATCGGCACGAGCGTCGTGGCGCTCGGCACGACGGACCGCAGCGTCGTGCTGCTCGAGCGCGCGACCGGCAAGCTGGTGTGGCGGCACCGCGTGCCGGGCACGGTCTCGGGCGGCCCGCTCATCTTCGGCTCGCGCGTGTTCGCGGCGACGCAGGCGGTGCCCGACGGCCGGGTGCTCGCGATCGAGCTGCGGACCGGCAAGCGGCTGTGGACCGCGCGCACCGGCGGCGTCACCCCGCCGCTCGCGCTCACCGATTCCCTGCTCGTGGCCGTCACCGACGAGGGGCAGGTGCTGGGACTCGACCAGCGGAGCGGCGCGCGCCGCTGGCGGCGCTCCGTCGGGCGGGCGGCCCGCGCCACGCCCGTCCCGACGCCGGCCGGCATTGCCGTGGCGACCCTGGGCGATTCGCTGTTCCTGCTCGACGCGGCAACCGGAGCGGTCCGCGCCGCACGCCCCACGCCCGGCACCGTCATCGGCACGCCCGCGACCGATGGTCCCCGCCTGTTCTTCGGCACGACTTCCGGTCACCTCGTCGCCGTGTCGCTCCCGACGCTCGAAATCCTGTGGGATCGGTCGGTGGACGACGCCGTGTACGGCGCCGTAGCCCTGCAAGCGGACACCCTGCTGGCGCTCACCGGCGGCGGCACGCTGTGGCGCGTGCCGGTCGACGCCCCCGCCACCGCCCGCCAGGTCGTCCTGGGTGTTCCCGCCGCCGCCGGTCCGACGCCGATCGCCGGTGGCGTGCTCGTCGGCGGGATCAATGGCGAAGTGCTGCTGGTCGATGCCGCCAGCGACTCCGTCCGCTGGCGCACGCAGCGGCGCGCACCGATCGAGGAGCCGCCCCTGGTGCGCGACCGACAGTTATTCCTCGTCTCGGGCGGTGGAACGGTGGAGGTGCTGCAGTGAACGCCGCCGCGCTAGTCAGCGCCGCGCTGCTCGCCGGGCTGGCTCCGGCCCTCGTCGCCCAGGACTCGCTCCGCGTCGTGCCGCGCACGCACCATAACTGGGCGCAAACGACGGTCCACTACGGCAAATGGGTCACGGCGGCCTCGGCCGTGGGGTTCACGATCCTGGCGGCGCACGAGCACGACACGGCCAACCGCAGCTGGCAGCGCCTGCTGGACCTGTGCCGCAGCGACAACGCCGAGTGCCAGCAGCGCCCCGACGGCCGCTACGCGGCCGCCGAGGCCGAAGCGCTGTTTCAGCAGACGATCTACTACGACCACCGTGCGCGGCAACGTCTGATTATCGGCCAGATTTCCGTATTGACCTCGGCGGCGCTGTTCATTCTGGACCTGCGCCACCAGAGCGGCAGCCCGCCGAATATTCCGTTTCATGGATTGAAAGTGACGGCGGAGCCGGTGGGGGATGGCGCGCGGCTTGGATTGCAGGTTCCGTTCTAGCGACGGCTATCCTACACGAAACAGCTCGAACCCCCGCTCATAGCGCGCCACGATGCTCGCCTTGTACGCCGCGTGCTCCGGCCGCTCGAGCGCGGGATCGCGCGCGATGATCTCCCCCGCCCCGCGGCGCGCCGCCTCGAGCAGATCCAGATCGGTGGCGAAGTTGGCGTAGCGCAGGCTCAGGCCGCCCGACTGCCTCGCGCCCGTGAGCTCTCCCATCCCCCGCTCCCGGAGATCGAGCTCGGCGATTCGGAACCCGTCGGTCGTCTCGGTGAACGCCCGCAGGCGGGCCGCCGCGCCGCCCGCATCGGAGAGCAGGATGCAATGGCTGGCGGCTGCGCCCCGCCCTACACGGCCGCGCAGCTGATGCAGCTGCGCCAGCCCAAACCGCTCGGCGTGCTCGATCAGCATCACGGACGCATTCGGCACGTCGATCCCGACCTCGATCACACTGGTGGCTACCAGCACATGGACCGCGTTGTCGCGGAACGCCCGCATCGTAGCGTCCCGTTCGTCGGGCTTCAGGCGGCCGTGCACCAGTCCCACCCGGAACTCCGGGTACACCTTCGCAAGTCGCTCCGCCATCGTCGAGGCGGCTTTCAGGTCGGTCTTCTCCGATTCGTCGATCACGGGATAGAGCACGTACGCCTGCCGCCCGGCCGCGCACTCGGCGCGAATGAACTCGTAGATCTTGGCCCGCGCCGCCTCGGTGCGGAGCGCGGTCTTGATCGTCCCCCGCCCCGGCGGCCGCTCGACGATCGTCGTCACATCGAGGTCGCCGTACAAGGTCAACGCCAGCGAGCGGGGGATCGGTGTCGCCGTGAGCAGCAGGACGTCCGGGGCGTCCCCCTTCTCGGCCAGCGCCGCCCGCTGCTCCACTCCGAACCGGTGCTGCTCGTCGATCACGGCCAGCCCCAGGCGATGAAACCGTACCGACTCCTGGATCAGCGCGTGCGTGCCCACGACGATCCGGGCCGCCCCCTGCGCGATGCGCTCCCGCACCGTGGACTTCTCCGTCGCCGTTCCCCGGCCCACCAGCAGCTCGGGACGGATCTCGAGTGGCGCGAGCAGCCGCGTCAGCGTAGCCGCGTGCTGCTCGGCCAACAGCTCCGTAGGGGCCATGATCGCCGCCTGGTAGCCGTTTTCGACCGCCAGCAGCATCGCGAACAGCGCGACCACCGTTTTGCCGGTGCCCACGTCGCCCATCAGGAGCCGGTGCATCCGCTCCGCCGCCGTCATGTCCGCAGTGATCTCCCGGATCGCCCGGCGCTGATCGCCCGTGAGCTCGAACGGCAACTGTTCGGCGAGCCGCGTCGTGAGGTCCCGCTTCGTCACGAAGCGGATGCCGGCACGCGCCCGCTTGGCGAGGAATCGCGCGCGGGCCTGGACCAGCTGCTGATCGAAGAACTCGTCGAACGCGAGCCGCCGCCGGCCGGTCTCCGCGTCGGCGACCGAGTTGGGGCGGTGCACGCGGGACAGCGCGGTCCGCAGGTCGGGCAGATCCAGAGCCGAGCGCCGCGCGACTGGGTGGGGGTCGACGACCAGCGGCAACAGCACGTCCAGATGCTGCTGCACGAGACCGCGGATCTGTTTGTGGGACAGCCCTTCGGTGGCGGGATAGACCGGCAAGATGATGCCCTTATCCGGCGGCGCCTCGCCCGCGTCGGCCAGGACGAGGAATTCGCGCGGCACGACCTGGCGACCGTGATAGTAGCGTACCGGTCCCGTCACGAGCAGCAGCTGGTCCTTGACGATCGTCCGCTCGAGGAACGGTTGGCCGGGCCAGGCGCATTCCAACGAGCCCGAATCGTCGCGCAGCAGCGCCCGGAACACGCGCAGCCCGCGCTGGGTCGGCAGGATGCCTGTGGACACGACCCGTCCCACGGCGGTGACCTCGTCGCCGACGCGCGCCTGCGCCAGCGGGGTGAGGGTCGTGGCGTCGATGTAGCGGTGCGGCGCGTGGTACAGCAGGTCGCCCGCGGTCCGGATGCCCAGGCGTCCCAGCGCCTCCGCGCGCGCGGGGCCGACGCCTTTCAGGAACTTGACGGGCGAGCGGAGCTCGAGCGCCATCAGCCGCTGACGAGACGCCGGGCGTAGCGCGCAGCGTCGAACGGCTCGAGGTCCGCCACGCTCTCCCCGGTGCCAATGAACCGGATCGGCACCGGGATGGCCCGGCGCACCGCCACCACCGCCCCACCGCGCGCCGATCCGTCCAGCTTCGTCACGATCAGACCGGTGAGCGGCACCGCGGCAGCGAATTCGCGGGCCTGCGCCACGGCGTTCTGACCCACCGTGCCGTCGAGCACGAGCAGCGATTCGTGGGGCGCTCCCGGCCTCCGCTTGCCCACGACCCGCACTACCTTCTTCAGCTCTTCCAGGAGTCGCGCCTCCGTGTGCAACCGTCCTGCGGTATCCACAAGCACCGTGTCGCACCCGCGGGCGAGGGCGGCGTCGATGGCGTCGAATGCCACCGCCGCGGGGTCGCCGCGCCCATCCTCCGCGCCGACGCACGGCACGCCGAGACGGTCGCCCCACTGCCGCAGCTGGGACACGGCGCCGGCCCGGAACGTGTCCGCAGCGGCAAGCAGGACACGCCGGCCCTCCCCCGCGAGCCGGTGCGCGAGTTTCGCGACCGTGGTGGTCTTCCCGACACCGTTCACGCCGTACACCAGCACGACGGTCGGCGGCTCCGCGGCACGCGCCAATTCCCCTGGATCCGCGGAACCGGCCAGCAGGCCCGTCACCGCCCGCTCGAGGTGGCTTTCGCGCTCAGCCGCCGGAGCCCGGCGCAGGCCCGCGATCAGCTCTTCCGTCGCGTCCACGCCGAAGTCGGCCTCGAGGAGGATCCGCTCCGCTTCCTCGAACGACGCATCATCGCCGCGGCCGAGGGCGCGCGCGAGCCGCTGCCACAGACCCATCAGGGAAGTCCCTGCCGCCGCCGCCAGGCCCACTCCCCGACGAAGGCCCCCAAGGCGAGAGCATAGAGCCACCACTGGTCGCGAGCGCCGACGTCGCGTCGGGCATCGCCCGGCTCTCCCGGTTGGGGGCCGAGCGTCACCGGGGCGGGTCGCCATTCGTCGGAGTACTGCTCGACCGCCACGACGCCCCGCTCCGGACCGTCGGTGACCCGCCAGCGATACGTCCCCGGAGTCAGGTGAAGCGCCGCATGTCCCGACGCATCGAATCGCAGTGTATCGGTGCGAGCCCCGGCCGCCGACTCCAACACCAGGACCGGCGCGCCCGGCGTGTCTCGCCCCAGCCAACGCCAGTCGAGCGCCACACCGTTCGGTGCCTCCGGCGTCACCGGAGCGAACCGCTCCCGGCTCCCTGCCCCCTCGTCGGCCAGCAGCCAATCGGACACCACTGCCACGAACGTGCGGTACGCCTCTGCCGGCGTTCCGCCGCGAAAGCCCCAGCGCCACAATCCCGTTCCGGTGACTGCGACGCTCCGGTTCCCGGCGGAATCCCGCACCAGCACGAGGGGCCGGGGCGAGCCGCGGCGGCCCAGCCGGGCCGTGAGCAACACGGTCGCGGCGGAATCGACCGGGAGCTCGGTCAAGCCGGCGGCGGGCGGGAGCGAGTCCCACGCGACACCCGCCAGCGATCCGGCGAGCGGTGACGTCGGCGGCGGGTCCACGTACCAGTCGCCGGGCCGCGCCGTGGTCAGCGGCCAGGCCACGACGCCCGAGCGGCGCCGGAACGGCGCGAGGGCGGCCGGATCGCCGATCAGCGCGACGAGCCGCGCGCCCGCCACGGCGCGCGCGACCGCGTCGGCCGCGACGGGCGCCAGCGTCGCGCCGTCGCGCCACCGCCCAGGCTCGGTGCGCGCGTAGAGCCGCACCGGCACACGCGCCACGTCCTCGAGTGTCCGCGCGAAGAAGCGCGATTCCCAGTCGGGTGGCGCGGCCAGTACGACCGCTGTCGGCTGGGGACTCACTTCGATCACGAACAGGCGCGCATCGTCGCGCGGCTCGGAATCGGCGACGCCGTCGAGCCGGATTTCGAGCGCCTGAAACCCGGGACGGGGGAAGAGAGAAGCGGGAAGGGTCAGCTCCCGCACCATCACCCCGCTGTCCGGCAAAGCGACTGGCAGGGAAGCAAGGCGGCGCCCGTCGACGCTGACCGCGAGCGAAGCACCCTTCCCCCGTCCCCCATCCCTCTTCCCCGCCGTCCCGTACGCAACGCGCAGCCGCACCGTGTCCCCGGTGACGACGCGGCGTGACCCATCGACCGCCGCGATGTAGGCGTCAAATCCCTGGGACCGGGGCAGGACGAGCACCCGCGGGCGCCTTCTCAGATCAGGAGCGAGGTCCGCCGCATCGGCGACGGCGCCGTCGGTGATGACGACCACCGGACCACCGCGCGCCGCCGCCGCGGCGAGCGCCGGCGCCAGACGGGTTGCGCCTTCCGCCGGCGCCGTCGTGTCGAACGCAGCGACGCCGCCGCCGAAGCGCCAGATCGGTCCGCCGGCCGCCAGCCGGCGCGCGCTGTCCAGCGCGGCGCGCCACGGACCGGCCGGCCCCGCCATGCTGAGGGACGCGTCGAGCAGGACGAGCGGCGGTGCGGTCATCGGGACGGGCCGCGAGCGGGTCGGATTGATGAGCAGCACGACCACTGCCCCGACCCCGATGGTGCGCAGCACGGCGAGACCGACACTCAGGCGGTTGCGCACGCCAATGCCTCGGCCAGGGGGAACCGGCCTTCGTGCAGGGCGCGCCCCACGATCGCCCCAGCCAGGCGTGCGTCCCGTACAGCGCCGATATCAGCCAGCGTGCCCATGCCCCCGCTCACGACGACCTCGAGTCCCAGGCGCGCGAGCCGCTCCGCACCGCTGATGTCGGGACCGGAGAGGGTGCCGTCGCGGGTCACGTCCGTATAGATCACCCTGCGCGCTCCTTGGTCGCGGACCTGACTGGCGAGCTCCCCGGCGGGGACCGGTGCCGCCCCTTCCCCGCCGCGCGGAGTGACGAGCCCCTGGGTCACGTCGATGCCCACCACGACCCGCTCCGTCCCGTGCCGGCGAATGAGACGCCCGACGAGCGCCGGATCCCGCGCCGCGGCCCCGCATCCGACCACTACACGCGCCGCGCCCCAGGCGAGCATCTCATCGAGAGCGTCCTCCCGGCCCAGCGAGCCGCCAATCTGCACGCGAAGCCCCGCGCCGATCAGGAGGTCGCGAACCACGTCGCGGTTCGAGCCCGTTCCGTAGGCCCGATCGAGATCGACGAGGTGCACCCAACGCGCCCCCAGCGCGGCGAGCCGCTCGACCGCGGCGGCGGGATCGTCCCCATACACCGACGGGGCCGGCGTAGCTCCGGTGCGGACGTGCGTCACACGCCCGCCCCGGATGTCGACGGCGGGAAAGAGATCCACGGTGAATTCGGGGTTAGTCTACGCTGGCGGCGGCGGCCGGGTGCGTGGGCTCGAGCTCGCGCGACAGCCGCATCCGCACCGAGTCGAACGCCGCGCGCAAGCCGGCGGGCACCGGAGCTCCGGCGCCGGCCGCCGTGCGCTGCGGGTTGGTGGGCCGGCCGTTGATGAGGAACTCGTAGTGTAAATGGGGACCGGTCGAGAGCCCCGTCGAGCCGACGTAGCCGAGCGTCTCCCCCTGAGCGATCCGCTGGCCTACCCGCAGCCCGTGCGCGAACCCCGACAGGTGCCCGTAGCGCGTCCGGATGCCGTTGACGTGACGCAGCTCGACCAGATTGCCGTAGCCGCCGTCGCGCCCTGCCCGCGTCACGATCCCCTCGGCCGTGGCCCGGACCGGTGTGCCGTAGTCGGCAGCGTAGTCCACGCCTTCGTGCATCCGTTCCGTATGGAGGATCGGGTGCACCCGCCCGCCGAACCGACTCGAGATGCGCCGGAACTGCAGCGGCGCGCGCAGGAAGGCGCGCTTCAACGAGCGGCCCACGTCGTCGAAGTAGCCGCCGGCGCCGGATTCGGTCTCGTCGGCGAAGTAGTAGGCGTAGGTGGGGGTGTGCGCGACGTCGACCCGGGCGGCTTCGACGCGTCCGAAGCGTCGCTCCCCTTCAGGGGACACGAGGCGGTCGAACAGCACCTCGAAGCGGTCGCCCGCGCGCACGTCGCGCGTGAAATCCACCTCCCAGTCGTACACGTCAGCGATGGCCCAGGCGAGGGCCTGCCGCTCCCCGGCGGGCAGGAACGAATCGGAGATCGCCGAGTCGAGCGCCTCGTACAGCGACGTGGTGATCCGGCCGACGACCCGCAGCCGCTCGGGCGCCCAGGGAATCGTCTCTTCGCGCTCGCTCCATCCGCTGTCACCCCGGCTGTACCACAGGCGCCGGTCGGGGCCGAGGCGCACCATCATGCGGTCGACCACCGAGTCGGTGAGCGGCCGGCGGAAATGGAACACCAGTCCGGGACGGAGGCGCCGGGTATCGAGCCGCGCGGCCGAGGCGAGGAACGCCGAGTACTGCCCGCCGGCGAGTCCGACGCGCGCGAGCACGTCGGACAGGGTCTCGCGACGCCCCAGGGTGTCGGAGAACTCGCGATAGGCCGCGGTGACCTGGATCGTGGGGGCCCGCACACCGCGCCGCCACGGCCAGCCGCCGCGGAGCATCCACCCGGCCCCCGCGACCAGCGCGAGTGCCGCCAGCACGACTCGCCCGCGCCCGCGCATCAGTCCATCTGCCGCCGGATGAACGTAGGAATCTCCATCTCGTTCACCTCCGGCTGCGCGCCCCCCGGCGTCGACGGACGACGCACCGGCGGCGGCTCAGCCGGCTTCCCGGGCTGCGGCGCGGGACGCGAGGGTCGCTTCTCGAACGGCAGCACCCCCGCTGCGGGACGCGCCGCGGGCGCTTCCGCCGGGGCCACGGCCTTGTCGAATCCCGTGGCGATGACGGTGACCCGCAGCTCGCCATGCATCGCCGGATCGGGGACCGCACCCCAGATGATCTCGGCCTCGTCGCCGGCGGCATCGTGGATCGCCTCGCTGACCTGGGTCACTTCGCCCAGCGTGAGGTCTTCGCCGCCCGTGATGTTGATCAGCACCCCGGTCGCGCCCGCGATCGAGATGTTGTCGAGCAGCGGCGACGAGATGGCCTGCTGCGCGGCTTCCATGGCGCGGTTCTCGCCGCGACCCGTGCCGGTTCCCATCAATGCCGTGCCGCCGTTCTGCATGACGGTGCGGACGTCGGCGAAATCGACGTTCACGAGGCCGGTCACGCAGATACTGGAGGAAATGCCCTGCGTGGCATGCAGCAGCACCTCGTCGGCCTTCTTGAGCGCATCCTGGAACGGAATACCCTTGCCCACCACCGCGAGCAACCGCTCGTTCGGCACCACGATCATGGTGTCCACGTTCT
>JBGPHP010000121.1:0-9323 GCA_041484445.1 Gemmatimonadota bacterium | reverse complement strand
GGCCTCCGACAGGATCTCCGATGTCACGTCCCCCTGGCGCACCGCGGTCTCGCACGGCGCCAGTGCCGTGCCGCCCTGGCGCTGGCCCGCCTCGACGTAGCGCAGCCAGTGCCGCCGTTCTCCGGGCGCCGGCAATCCCGCTTCCGCCGGCTCCACGTGCAGCGCGAGGGCATGGGCTCCGAAGTGATCGGCCATGTTCTGCGCGACTTCGAGCACCTCCACCGCATGCGGGCTGTCGTCCACGCACGCCAATACGGTGCGATACACGCGATGCACGGCCGGCGCCACCAGCACCGGCACGCGGCTCCGCCGCAACGCCGCCGTGGTCACGTTTTCCGCCGCGCCGCGAGCGACCTCCTCGCCTTTCCCCAGCACGATGACATCGGCGCCCACGTCTTCGGCGCAGCGCGCGATCTCGATGCTGGGCCACCCAAAGGCCGCTCGATAGGACACACTGGGAGCCGCCAGCACGGCGGTCCGGGTGAGCTCCTGCAGGCGCTCGACGGCCCGCGCCGTGGCCAGGTTCGCCGGAGAGCCGCCCTTGGTCCGGCGGAACCCCTCGATCTCGTCGGGCCGCACCATCTCCCACGGATCGCGCAGCACCGTGAGAACGATCAACTCCGCGCCGCAAGACGCCGCGACCTCCGCGGCGGTGAGCACCGCCTTATGGCTTGGCGCATAGAGGCTGACGGCACCGAGTACCCGACCGATGTGCATTGTGCTGATCGCTCCCTTCTGTCGGTCAAACTGCGGCGGCCCCTCTGAAGTGCCCGTGAAGCCCGCGTGAGGCAAGGAAGTCTCCCGTACTCCTCAGGCTGCTTTCACGGCGCGTTACAGATTGTTGCTCAGCGGGGGAAGGAGGAGGCGATGTCCTGGAAACGGATTGTCGTCGGCGTGGATGACTCGCCCCAAGCGGTCACAGCCGCGGCTCTCGGCGTGCGGTTGGCCGAGGCGATGGGTGGCGAGTGCGTCCTCGTCCACGCGGTGCGCGAGTTCTGGCTCGCCTTCGCGGAGGAAGAGATCGTGGAGCGGTCGGCGGAGCTGCGTGCCGCGCTCGTGGATGCGGCTCGCCGGCAGATCGCCGCGGTGCTCCGCGGCCAGGTGCCGGACGAGGCGATCCGGGGCATGATGGTGCGTCCCGGGTCTCCGGCCGCGGTGCTCCGGGACGTCGCCCGCGAGCTCGAGGCGGACGCTGTGGTGCTGGGTGGCAGGCATCACGTCGCGCTGCGTCGCTGGATGGGCGGCAGCACGGCGCACAACAGCGTGCGCAACATCGGGCTGCCGGTCCTCGTCACGGGGCCGCTGGGCGGAGGCTCCCTGTTCAAGCGGATCCTCGCGGCGGTGGACCTGTCGGAGGCCGCGGCGTCGACGGCGGCGGTGGCGGGCGAGCTCGCCGCCGATCTGCGCGCCGAGCTGCGCGCGCTCTGCGTGATCGAGCCACCGCTTCCGCTTCCGGACGTCACGCCGGCGCTGACGCCTTCCGAGTATTCGCGGCTCGCCGGGCGGACACTCGCCAAGCGGGTGTGGCCGCTCTTTCGAAAGGGTGCCGTACAGACGGTCGCGCGTGAGGGGCGGGTGGTGGAGACGATTCGCCAGGAGGCATCCGAGTGGGTTGCGGATCTGGTGGTCGTCGGCTCGCATGGCAAAGGGTGGGGCGAGCGGCTGATCCTGGGCAGCGTCACCGAGGATCTGCTGGACGACCTGCCCACGTCGTTGCTGGTCGTACCGGTGAACGCGCAACCCAAAGTGCGGAAACGAGTCGCCGTGCGGAAGCGGGCTCACGCCCGGGCGGGCAAATGATCCCCGAGCCGCAGAACACCGCGGTCGCGGCCCGGCTCGAGGAGCTGGCTGCCCTGCTCGAGTGCCAGGGCGCGAACCCGTTCCGGGTCGAGGCGTATCGGCGCGCGGGGAGACTGGTGCGCAGCCTCGAGCGACCGGTCGGAGATGTATTGCGAGCCGAGGGTACGGCGGGGCTCGAGCGACTGCCGGCGATCGGCACGAGCATCGCCCGCGCGATTCGCGACCTGGTGGAGACCGGCCGCCTGCCCATGCTCGATCGTCTGCGCGGCGAGAGCGACGCGGTCACGCTGTTGACGTCCGTCCCAGGGATCGGCATCACGCTCGCCGAGCGGCTGCATCACGACCATGGGATCGATTCGCTCGAGGACCTCGAGGCGGCGGCTCACGACGGCCGGCTCGCCCAGATCCGCGCCTTCGGTGAGAAGCGGCTGCGTGGGGTCCGCGAGGCGCTGGCGGCCCGGCTGGGCCTCGTGCCGCGTAACGTGACCGTGGTGCAGGAGCCCGCAATCGAGGAGTTGTTGCGGGTAGACCGGGAGTACCGGATGAAAGCCGCTGCCGGTGCGCTGCGCACCATCGCCCCGCGCCGGTTCAATCCGCTTCACGACGCCTGGCTCCCGGTACTCCATACGATGCATGGAGACAGGCACTACACGTCCCTGTTCTCGAACACTGCGCGGGCGCACGACCTCGGCAAGACGCGGGATTGGGTGGTGATCTACGTGGACGGCGGCCGGGGCGAGCGTCAGTACACCGTGGTCACAGCGTCGCGCGGCCCGATGAAAGGCAAGCGGGTCGTGCGGGGGCGGGAGGTCGAGTGTCTCGCCTACTACGGGGATCGTACCGCGACGCGCAGGCCGTCCGCCAACTTGTCGGTGGGGTGACGGACCACCAGATCGCCGGCCGCCAATCCGTCGGTGATCTCCACGTCGAACGGGTTGCGATGATCGACGTGAACAACCGTTGAGCGGGCGCGTCCGTCGCGCACGACGAACACGCGCCACTGCTCGCCGTCCTGGAACAGCGCGCTCGCCGGCACTTTGAGAACCGGTCCCTCCCACAGCACAACCTGCGTCTCGACCCGGTACCCGTCGCCCAGCTGGGGCGGGGTCTCGTCGAGGTCGGCAATGGCGTTCACCCGCTGCTCCTCGACGCCGAGCGCCGAGACCTTGGTGAACCCCGACGGCTCGACGCGGCGCACGTGGGCCTCGAGCGGGCGCGCGCCCCCCCATTCGCCGATCAGCATCCGGTCTCCGGGGCGCACCTTCACCGCGTCCTCGGAAAGCAGGTCCACCACGATCTCGAGCCGTGTGGGGTCGCCCAGCTCGAGCAGCGGCGTACCGGCCGCGACAACGCGCTCGCTCTTTTCGGGGATGCGCAGCACGCGTCCCTGGACCGGAGAGACGAGCGGCAGAACGCCGCCCGAGCCGGTGAGCGCCGCTCGGGACTGCTCGACGTCGTGCGCGGCGGCCTGCGCCGTGAAGTCCGCCGCCTGGAACCGGCGCACCGCAGTGGTCTCGGCCAGGGCCGCCTCCTCGCGCTGCTCGGGGGAGAGGAGACGCTTCGCGAACAGCGACTCCGCCCGCGCCCGGGTCCGCGTGGCCTGAGCGAGCGCGGCGCGGGCTCCCGAAACCGCCGCCGCCGTCGCCTGCTCCGCGTCCTCGGCGCCGCGCACACGGGCGGCGGCCTGCTCCCGGGCGCGGGGATCGAGCGGCGCCGCCGAGAGCCGCGCCACGATCATGCCGCGCGTCACCGGGGCGCCCTCGTCGAGGGTGATCCGCGCGACCCGACCCGCCACCGGCGCCACGACTACGTAGCGGTCCCGCACGCGGGTACGCCCCTCTTCATCTATGGTGACGCGCAACGTCCCACGGGCGGCAGCCGCCGTCTCCACGGGGATGGGTTTGGGGCGGAGCGTAAGGGCAAGAAACGCCACGGCGGCGAGTCCCGCCGCCCCCCAGAGGATGCCTCGGCGCCCCAATTTCATCGCTAGTCTCCGGTCTTCAGGACGGCCACCAGATCGAGCCGGTCGATCCGGCGACGCACGATCAGGGCGGACACGATCGCCGCCGCGATGATCACGAGCACAGCGTAGGCGTAGGTGCCCGGGTGCAGCACGAAGGGCAGCCGATACAGCTCGGTGTCGAACGCCAGCACCAGCAGCGCCGCACCGCCGTACCCCCACACGAAGCCGAGCGGCAGCGCGGCCAGGACCAGCACCGCCTGCTCGTCGAGCAGGATCCGGGACGTCTCGGCGCGGGTGAACCCGAGGACCCGCAGACTCGCGAGCTCCCGCGCGCGCTCGGAGAGGGCGATGCGGGCCGTGTTGTACACGACGCCGAACGCGATGAGCACCGCGAACCCCACGATGTACGTCGTGACCATGCCGTGGCTGCGCGCCAGGGTCTCTTCGAAGCTCTGGACCGTCGGCTCGCGGATCGAGACCCCCGCGACGGCGGGCATCCGCTTCAGGACGTCGTAGAGCTCGGACACCCGGCGCCGGTCGACGGCCAGCGCCGCTCCGGAAATCGTCCCGCCCTCGCGCAGCAGGCGGTGCAGGCCGCCGGCGTCCATATAGGCGAGCGTCCCCATCGGCTCCTTCACGAGGCCCACGACCGGCACCACACGGATGGGCCGCTCTCCTTCGAGCACCTCGACCGTGACGGCGTCGCCGGGCGCCACCTCCAGCACCTGCGCCAGCTTGTCGGTGAGCAGCACGCCGTCGGTCGGGAGGGGGCGACGCGGTCCGTCGAAGTCGGCCACCTGTCGGAGCTCCGCCTCGGGCTCGAGGCCCAGGATCGCCGTGCGGCGCGACCGATGTCCGGCAACGAGTCGCACGGGCACGGTGCGGTACGGCTCGGCTTGCAGCACCCCCGGCAAGTGTCGCAGCTCGTAGCGCACCCGCGCCGGCCTCGGCTCGGCGAAATTGACGCTCACGGCCTGGCGCTCGCGGACATTGAACTCGAAATCCGCCAGTGCCTCGACCGAATCAAGCGTGAACCGGCCCAGCACGATGATCCCACAGGCAAGGCCGATTCCGACCGCGGTGATGAGCGCGCGGCCCGGCCTGCGCTCCAGGGTGCGCAGCACCATCCGGCCCACCGGCCCGAACAGCCGGTGCACGCCGAGCGTCTCAAGCGCGCCGCGCCGATAGCGGGGCGGGGGCTCGGGGCGCATCGCTTCCGCGGGCGGCAGCCGCACGGCGCGGCGCACGGCACTCAACGCGCCCAGCAGTCCGGAGCCGGCGCTCACGAGCGTGGCGAGCCCCAAGATGCCCCAGCCCGCGGTGAAGTGCAGCACCGGGAAGCGGTAGTACGCCGCGTACAGCGCGGTCAGGCGGCCGCCGAGCCACAGGCCGAAGGCGGCGCCGGCGGCCGCGCCGAGCAGCTCCACGCCGATCACCAGCTTGGCATAGTGGAGCCCGACGTCGAGGTTGCTCCGGCCGAAGGCCTTGAGCACGCCGATCTGGGGCCGCTGCGTCGCCACGAGCCGTGCCAGCACGATGTGTACCAGGAACGCGGCGACGCCCAGGAAGATCGCGGGCACGATCGCGCCACTCACCCGCAGCTGGCTGATCTCGTCCGTGATGAAGCGGTTGGACTGGTGATCGGCTCGTCCGATCGCGCCCAGGGCACCATAGGGTGCGAGCAGGCGATCGAGGCCGGCGATCACGTCCGGCTCGTCGGCGCCCGGGAGGAGTCGCAACGCGACGTCGTTGAACCCGCCCTGCATATCGAACGCCGTGGCCAGGGCCTCGTGGCCCATCCAGAACACGCCATAGCGCTTGTCGTCGGGGAAGAACCACCCCGGGCTGATCTGGTACACGAACTCGGGCGACAGTGCGATCCCCACGATTCGCAGGCGTTGCCAGCGGCCGTTGAGAATTGCCCCCAGCGTGTCGCCCACCTGCAGATTGTTGGCCTGGGCGAACTGTTCGCTGGCGATGACCTCGTCCGGCCGGCCGGCGACGAGGTAGCGACCCTGCCGCAGATGCAGGTCGTTGAGCATGGGGGTGCGGGCCTCCGGGATCGACACGAGGCGCCCGGTCGCCGGCTCCGCGAGACCGGGGACGGCGAGGGTCACGTGCACCACGACGCGCGCTTGCACCGCCGCCACGCCGGGCAAAGCGGCGATCCGCGTGGCAAGCGCGTTGGGAGCCCGTCGCAGCGACGCGAACACGTCGGCGAAGCGGTAGTCTCGATAGTAGGCGTCCAGCGACCCGCGCAGCGAATCGTACGCCGTCCGGATCGTGACGATGGTCGCGACGCCGCAGGCGACGATCAGCGCCACCGCGGCCATCTGCCCGCGCAGGTGCCAGAGATCGCGCAGGACCTTCCGATCGAGCATGCTCACCATTGCAACGTGTCCAGGGGCGCGCGCGCGGCGTTGCGCGCGATCGCGGCGATCTGGCCGCTGTGCATGCGCACCACCCGGTCGCCCATCCCGGCGATGGCGACGTTGTGGGTGATGATCGCGACCGTCGTGCCGATCTCGCGATTCACTCGCTCCAGGACCTCCAGCACGAGCTTGCCCGTCTGGAAGTCGAGGGCCCCGGTCGGCTCGTCGCACAGCAGCACGTCCGGCTGCTTGGCGATCGCGCGGGCGATCGCCACGCGCTGCTGCTCGCCGCCCGACAGCTGCGCTGGAAAGTGATCGAGCCGCTCTTCCAGACCCACGAGCGTGAGGGCCTGTACCGGATCCATGGGCCGCGCGGCCATTTCGCACACGAGCTGCACGTTCTCGCGCGCGGTCAGGCTCGGGATCAGGTTGTAGAACTGGAACACGAACCCGACGTGCTCGCGGCGGAACCGCGTGCGTTCGCGCTCGTCGGCGGCGGTCAGGTCGTGGTCGAAGAAGCGCACCGAGCCGGCGGTCGGGACGTCGAGCCCCCCCAGGATGTTGAGCAGCGTCGACTTGCCGCTGCCCGAAGGACCCAGGATGACCACGAACTCTCCACGGTACAGCTCGAGGGAGAGCGCGCGCAGCGCGTGGACCTCGACGTCGCCGAGCCGGTACACCTTGGACAGGTCGCGGGCGCGGAACACCGTCTCCACCATCGGGCCCGGCTGCCGTGCCGGGACCGCGCCCGAAGCAGGGGCCGCACGCATCCCTGCATCGTAGCCCGGAGCGGACCGGGCCTTCGTGAAGGATATCTGAAGCCGGCTTCAGGCCGACCACGTTACACGGTCAGACGGATGACTCCTTCCTCGAGCGCCCGGGAGACGGGCACCCCGGCGCCGGCCACCAGCTCCAGCATCCGCGTGTTCTGCGGCAGGACCTCGGCGGTGATCTCGGCGATGCCGTGGTCGTGAGCGACACCCAACAGGTGCTTCAGGAGTACCGTCCCGATGCCGCGATTCTGGTGCTGGTCCTCCACCACGATGCCGAGCTCGGAGCGGACCGGTTGGCCGTCGCGTCCCGGCAGGACATCGTAGCGCACGACCCCAACCAGGGGCGCGGGGGTGTCTGGGGAGAGTGTGGCGACCAGCGCCACCCGGCGGTCGAAGTCGAGCTCGGTCAGGTAGGCGAGGTCGCGGGACGAGAGGACGGGCTTGTACTCGAAGTACCGCAAGTACACCGACTCCGGGCTCAGACGGCCGTGGAACTCGGAGAGGCGCTGCTTGTCGTCCGGTCGGATCGCCCGCACCCAGACCGGGGTCCCGTCCCGCAGCACGTCCGCCGCGGCATACGTCCGCGCTTCCATGGAGCAGGAGCCTAGCTCGCCCAATGGTGCCGGACCAGGGCTTGCCGTGCCGGGAAGCGGGGGAGCAATTTACATCCTGACCATGGCAGCCAAGCGCTCACCTCGCCCCGTGGCACAACCGCGTGGCCTCGAGGACCGATTCCGGCGCCTCGTCGCGGCGAGCGAGGCGATTTACTCTCAGCACACGCTGCCGGCGGTGCTGCAGGAAGTCGTCGATGCGGCACGCGCCGTGGTGGGCGCCCGGTATGCCGCCCTGGGGGTCATGGCCCCCGACGACCTGTCGCTCGAGAGCTTCGTGACCTCCGGGATGGACCCCGCCCTCCGGGAGCGCATCGGGGAGCTTCCGCACGGGCACGGCCTGCTGGGCCTCGTGATCCGCGAGCGCAAGCCGATTCGCACCGCCGACATCGCCGATCATCCGCAGCGGTACGGTTTCCCGCAACACCATCCGTCGATGCACACGTTCCTCGGCGTACCGATCATGACCGGGGGGAAGGTCTTCGGCAATCTCTATCTGACGGAAAAGGCGAACGGCGGGGAGTTCGACGAGGAGGATGAAGACATCGCTGTCCTGCTCGCCTCCCAGGCGGCGGTGGCCGTGGAGAACGCCAGGCTGAGCGAAGGGAGCGCGCACCTGCTCGCGCAGGTCCGGTCGATGCAGCGGCAGCGCGACCTGTTCTTCGCCATGATGAACCACGAGCTGCGCAACGCGCTGACCGGGGTGTACGGCTGGGCGGAGCGCCTGGTGCGCCGGAAGACGCCCGAGGCCGCCGAACAAGCCGCCCGCGAGGTCTACGAGGGCACCGAGCGCACCATTACCCTGTTGAACAACTTCCTCGATCTGTCCCGGCTCGACGCCGGACGGTTGCAGGCGGTGCCGCGCGAGGTGGATCCGGCCGCGGTGGTTCGCCGGGTGTTGACGGAATTCGAGCCGGCGGCCGAGGAGAAGCAGCTGATCTTGAGCGCCCAGGTACCGGGCGATCCTCCCGTGCTGGAGACCGATCCGGTCCGGCTGCAACAGATCCTGGTCAACCTCGTGAGCAACGCCGTGCGACACAGCCCCGCAGGCGGCCGCATCGAGGTGGGCGTGCGGGTCGACACCACGACCGTCGACTTCACGGTCAGCGACGAGGGGCCGGGGATCCCGGCTGATGTCCAAGAGCGCATTTTCGAGCCGTTCGAGCGGTTCGACACAGCGTCGGGGTTGGGTACCGGCCTCGGCCTTCCGGTCTCCCGGCGTCTGGCCGAGGTCCTTCGAGGCCGGCTTACGGTTTCCAGCCCTCCCGGAACTGGGGCTGTCTTCACACTAGCCCTGCCCCTCCGCCCAGCAGAGTGAAGCTATCTTCATACTAGCCTTAATAAAGGTTCAGCAGGTCCTTCATAATCTGGATTCCATGAAAATCCTCGTGGTGGAAGACGACCGGAAGGTCGCGGGCTTCATCGAGCAGGGGCTGCGGGAAGAGGGATACGCCGTGGACGTGGCCCCCGACGGCGATGAGGCGACGATGCTGGCGCACGTCTACGACTACGATCTCGTGGTGCTGGACGTGATGCTCCCCAAGAAGAACGGCCTGCAAGTCGCGGCTGAGTTGCGCCGGGAAGGCCGTAAAACCCCGATCCTGATGCTGACCGCCCGGGACACCACCGAAGACGTGGTGCGCGGGCTCGATGCGGGGGCCGACGACTACATCACCAAGCCGTTCAAATTCGAGGAGCTGCTCGCCCGGGTACGGGCGCTGGTGCGGCGCGGTGGAGCCGCCCGCACGGAGCTCCTGGTCTACGGGCCGATCGAGCTGGACCGGCTGAAACACAAAGTGCGGGT
>JBGPHP010000120.1:0-9340 GCA_041484445.1 Gemmatimonadota bacterium | reverse complement strand
GTGCCCTGGAGAATGGGCACGGCCACCAGCTGCGCCAACACGTTGTAAATCTTCAACGAGACCTTCGGCCGGTGACCACCGGTAAACAAATCCGCTCCGAGCGAGAACGGAATCGTGGTCGCCGGGTTGAAGGGGTTCGGGTAGTTCTGCTTCAACTGCACCGTGGCGGGCGGAGTGGCCTGCTGGCCCGACGCAGGTCGAGCCCCGACTCCCACCGCCAACAGCCCGAGCCCCACCATCGCCCAGGCGTGCCGCCTCATCACCACTCCTATTCGAACGTAAAAGAGCGCTTACCCATCTCCTTAGTTACGGGGACCTTGTATCAACAAACCTCAACTGAACCTAGGCCCCCTTGCTCCGACCTGTCAAGCGAGCCAGCACTCGAGCGTCCCCCCGACGCTCCGTAATCCCCCGTCGGTCAGCCCACTCGAGCAACGGAATCAAGTATTTACGGGTCAGGCCCAAGCGATCACGCAGCTCGGCCGGTGTCGCCTGACCGAGTTCGCCCAGCACCGCCTCCAGCTTGCTCCGAAACTCGGTCAGCGCCGCCGGAGCGGCGAAGCGCTCCTGGTCGACCTGTTCTACACCGCCTTCCCTGGCGAGATGCGCCAGCAGGGCCCGCACCGGCGCCCCTGCGAACTCACGCTCCAGCTCCGCCACCGTCGGCACCTGCCACTGCGCCGCCGCGATGCGGCCGGCGATTGCGCTACGCGCGTCGCTCGCTCCACGGTCCAGGGACGGGCTCCACCCGGGACGCCGCACGACCCCCCCAGCGGGCTCCAGCAGCTGCTTACGCGCGCCGAGATCGATCACCGCATCGACGATCGGCTCCGGCACAGCCTGCAGCGTGGCCCGGAGCGCCTGCAGCGACATCCCCGGATCGATGGGGTGGCGCTCGTGATGGTCGGCCACGAGGGCTCCCAACCGCTCCGCCGCTGCTGCGGCCGCCGAGCGCGAAGTGAGCCACTCTCCACAGGTTAGCACACCCTTCCCCGCCGCCGCGATGACGCCGCTCACATCCCCAGGGAGGATGCCGAGACGCACGGGAAGGTCGCCCGGGCGGATCCCGCTGAGCCCGGCCTCCCCCACCCAAACGGCCAGACGCTCGCTGGGGGTCTGGGCGAGTGTGAGACTGCGCGCCGGCAGCCGGGGCTCAGCGGCGGGATGGGGATCCAGCACGCTGCCACCACCGATCGTGGTGACCGGCGAGAAGCTGCGCAACACGAACCGGTCGCCGCCGCGGGCGACCAACGGGGTCTCGAGCACCAGCCGCACGCGGCCGCGCTCACCCGGGGCGATGGGCCCGGTCTGGGAAGCGCGTGCCAGGACCTCGGCCGTACCCAGATGGACGCGGAGTCGAGTCCTGGAGATGAGCGGCCGCGGCGCACCGGGGAGCAGCTCGACCGCCGCATCGAGCAGCTCGGTCCCGCGCCAGCCGCTCCCGGTCACGACGACGTCCCCGCGCGCCAGCTCATCCTTGTCCACGCCGACGAGGGCGAGTGCGGTGCGACGTCCCGGCACGGCCCGCTCGGCGGGCGTGCCGTGCACTTCGATGGAGCGGATCCGCACCTCCCGGTCCAGGGGGAGCAGACGCACCGTATCGCCCACGGCGACCGTCCCGCTCCAGCTCGAGCCGGTCACCACGGTGCCGGCACCCGGAAGCGCGAACACGCGATCGATCGGAAGGCGAAACAAGTCCGTTTCGGGACGGTCGCGCAGATCGCCCGCCAGGCGGCGCAACGCCTCGCGCAGCGCATCGAGCCCCACCCCACTCAGAGCGGACGTCGCGATCGGCGGGTCCCAGCGCACGGGGCTCGCGTCGAGCCGCGCGGCAAGCTCGGTTTCCACCAGGGTCAGCCAGTCGTCGTCCACCAGGTCGCGCTTGGTGAGCACCGGAATGCCGCGGCGCACCCCCAAGAGCTCCACGATGGCGAGGTGCTCGGCGGTCTGCGGCATGATCCCTTCGTCGGCCGCCACCACCAGCAGGGCGACGTCGATGCCCGTGGCGCCGGCGAGCATGTTCCGGACGAATCCCTCGTGGCCGGGGACGTCCACGACGCTCGCCTCGAAGCCCGCACCGAGGTCGATCGGCGCGAAGCCGAGATCGATGGTGATGCCGCGCCGCTTCTCTTCCTCCCAGCGGTCGGTATCCACCCCGGTGAGCGCCTTGACGAGGGCGGTCTTGCCGTGGTCGATGTGACCGGCGGTCCCGATTACGAAGCGACGGAGGGGGGCCAGGCGCGGCGCTCCCAGAAGGCGAGCGCCGGGAGACTCCCGGGGCCCGTGTCCTCGAGGTGGTGGCGAACGAAGCGGGCCGCGAGGCGCCGGTGGGCGGCGGCGTGCGGCCCATCGAGCTGCGGCAGCGCCGCAGCCGGGTCGAGCATCGCACAGAGATCGCGCCATGCGCCGGGGGGCAGCCGGGTAGCCGGCGTGGGCTGCGAGTGCAAGCACGTCTCGCACAGCACGCCGCCTTCCGCCGTGCTGAACGCCACCGGTGCGCCGTCCTCGCCGACCGCCGCTTCGTCGCGCACGCACCTGCGCAGCGACGGCTCGAAGCCGAGCACGCTGAGCAGGCTCCATACGACGCGAATGCCGGCCGCGTGGAGCATTTCACCCTGGACCTCGACGAGGGTGTCCAGGGCGCCGGTGAACTCGTCGTACAACGCGGGGAGCGGCGCCGGCGGCGCCATGCGCACCATTAGCTCGGCCAGCGCCATGGCGGCGGCGAAGCGGTCCAGGTCGCCCGCCAGCTCGCGCCGCATCCCCTCGACGTCGAATGCGGCGAGGGTCTGCAGGTCGCGGTTGTCGCGATGATAGAGCTGCGCCGACCCTTCGCTCAGCAGCTCGAGCCCGGCGCCGAACCGGCTCTTGGGCCGCAGCACGCCCTTGGCGATGGCGCTCTGGACCCCCAGGTCGCGCGTAGCGAGCCGGACGATCTTCGAAGTCTCGCTGTAGCGGTAGGTGCGGAGCACGACGGCCGGCGTCGTGACGAGGGACATGGACGAAAGATAGGTCAGCGCCCGAAGGTCAGCGTCCCGCCGACCAGCACCGTGCGGTGCGGCGCCGGAAAGTGCAGCGCTTCCTCGTAGCGCGCGTCGAGCAGATTTTCCACCCGGCCCGTGATCACGAGACCCGGCAGCGTGCCTCCCCGGGAGAGGCGGTATTCCGCGCTCGCATCCACCACGGTCTGAGCCGGGAGCGTGACCGCGGCGGCCGGGAAGACGGCGAAATCCTGGTCCTCCCGATCGCCCGTGAAGCGGGCCGCGAGACCCACGGAGCCCCGATCGGCGAGCGCATGGTGGAGCTGCAGGCTGCCCGCATGGGTCGGGCGGCGCTGCAACCGCCGGCCGGTGCCCTGGTCGCGCGAGCGGAGGTAGGTGTACGCCGCCTCGAGCGAGAACCCGTGGCCCAGCGCGGTCCGCAGCGAGAGCTCCAGCCCACGTGCCGTCGCATCTCCGATGTTGACGTAGTTCACCGAATCCGGGCCGACCGGCGCGCCTGAGTACCGGATGAAATCGCGGAACCGCTGATCGAACCAGGTCGCCTGGAACGAGAGGCGGCCTTGCAGCACGGCGTGCTCGGCCCCCACCTCCCAGCTCGTGGATCGCTCCGGACGCAAGTTGGGGTTCCCGCGGGCGAAGCCGGTGGCGAAGTTCTCGAAGAAGGACGGCTCCTTGAACCCCGTCCCGGCGGACGCCCGCAGCCGCGTCCGGCCATCGGGGCGCCAGGCGACACCGGCCCGGCCGGTCAGGTGGTCGCCGAACTGCTGGTTCTTGTCGAGCCGGCCGCCCGCGGTGACCGACACCGCGCGTCCCAGCTCCCCCAGGAGCTGCGCGTAAACGGCGCTGTTGCCCCGCGTCGTATCGAGCGTCGATCCCGACTGGCGCTGCACTTCGCGCTCCGCGCCGGCGGTGACGATTGCGCCGGGTGACAGGTGCAGACTGGCCCGTCCCCCGGCCACCAGCCGCTGCAGCACGTCGCGGCTGTGGAAGCAGCAGAACACCGACGTGTCGCCCGGGCTGTCGGCGCCGTCGTCGTAGCCGCTCTCTTCGCGATGCCAGGCGAGGCTCGCGGCCGCGTCCAGCCGAGCCGACAGCGTCCGCCCGACCTCGAGCGCGACCGAGGGGCCGCGATCGCTCGTGTGCTGGTCGGAATCGGCCACCTGCCCCGCCCCGTCGGTGGGAAAGTGAAACAGCGCATCGGCGTAGCGCACCGACAAACGCGCTTCGGTGCGGGCGTCGGGCGCGAAGCGCAGGCTGGCGCCGGCGAGGCTGCGCCGGTCGCTGCTGTTGACGGGATAGGTGCCGTCGGTGATGCGACGCGACAGCGTTACGCCCCAGCCGAGCGACCCGGCGGACCCGCTCATCGCTCCCGAGCCCCACTCGGTTCCATAAGACCCGCCCCCGAACGCCAGTCGACCGCTCGCAGCCCCGAGCCCGCTGCGGGTGAACACCTGCACCACACCGGCGACGGCATCGGAGCCGTACAGCACGCTCACCGGACCGCGCACGATCTCGATCCGCTCTATGTCCTCGGTCCCCAGGTTGGCGAAATCGTAGAACCCGCCCGGCTGATTCTGCGGCACGCCGTCGACCAGCACTTTGACGTAGTCGCTCTCGCCGCCACGCACGAAGAGCGAGGTCTGGCCGCCGAAGGAGCCGGTCGCGGCGACCGCCGCGCCGGGCATCAAGCGCAGCGCGTCCGCCACCGTGGCGATGCCCTGTGCCCGCAGCGTCTCGCCCGAAATCACGGTGATGGTGGCCGACGCGGCCCCCGGTGCGATGGGGACGCGGGTGGCGGTGACGACAACGGGAGGCAAGGTGACGGTGTCGGGCGTCTGGGCAGCTGCGGAAACGACGAACTGCGTCGAGAGAAAAGACGTCGAGACGAGAATCGTCGAGAAGAAACGTCGAGAAAGTCCGTATCGCATGGGGATTCCAGGTTAGGTGTGACGTCGCAGCGGAGTGATTTGGGGACGATCGTCGACGGACGAAATGGTGAGCGGCCAGCCGAACACCGCTTCGGCGACGTCGCGGCGCAGCACGTCCGCCGGGCTGCCGGCCGCGCGCACCACGCCATCGGCCAGCAGTACCAGCCGGTCGGCGAAGCGGGCGGCGAGGTTGACGTCGTGAGTGACCAGCACCGCGGCCAGTCCCTGGCCGTCCACGAGCCCCCGCACCAGCTCGAACAACTCCATTTCGTGGCGCAGGTCGAGCGACGCGGTCGGCTCGTCGAGCACCAGCAGCTGCGGCTCCTGCGCCAGAGCCCGGGCGATCCGCACCCGCTGGTACTCGCCGCCCGAAAGGGCCCAGAGCCAGCGATCGGCCAGGGCGACGACGTCGCAGCGCTCCAGCGCCCGCTCGACCGCCGCCCGATCCTCCGCCCGCTCGGCCGTCCACGCACCGAGGTGCGGATAGCGACCCAGGCGCACCGTCTCGCGCACCCGCTGGGGAAAGAGATTGTCCTCGCGTTGCGGCACGACGCCGACGATGCGCGCGAGCGCCTGGCGCGGCCACTCCCCGGCCGGCCGGCCCAGCACCGCGGCGCTGCCCGTCCACGGCGCGTGCAGCCCCAGCGCGACCCGCACGAGGGTCGTCTTGCCGCTGCCGTTGGGGCCCAGCAGCGCCACGAACTCGCCCGACGACACCGCGAGCGACACGCCGGCGAGCGCATCGCGCGCGGCGCCCGCGTAGCGGAACGAGACGTCCTTGACGTCGAGGATCAGTCCGCGGTCCATCGCCGGAGCAGCAGTACGAAGAGGGGAACGCCCACCAGCGCGGTGACGATGCCCACCGGCAGCTCGCGCGGCGCCACCGCCGTGCGCGC
Organism: Gemmatimonadota bacterium; assembly: GCA_041484445.1. Lineage (GTDB taxonomy): Bacteria > Gemmatimonadota > Gemmatimonadetes > Gemmatimonadales > GWC2-71-9 > DASTHG01. The sequence goes on along the minus strand of JBGPHP010000120.1, from coordinate 3,514 downwards.
GAGCGTATCGGCGAGCACCAGCAGAATGCCGCCGGCCAGGAACGACGCCGGCAACAGCACGCGATGGCGCCCGCCGAACAGCGCGCGCCCGAGATGCGGTACGATGAGTCCCACGAATCCGATGACGCCCGTGACCGCGACGGCGGCGGCGGTCAGGAGCGACGCGGCGAGGTAGACGCGCCGCCGGGTCGCCAGGACGTCGGCGCCCAGGTGACGCGCCGGCTCCTCGCCGAGCGTGAGCAGGTCGAGCGGCCGCGCGGCGGCCAGCAACACCACGAGCGGCACCGGGACGTACACGGCCATGAGCGTCACCGTCTGCCACGACGCGCCCGACAGCCCGCCCCAGAGCCAGAGAAACGCGTTGCGCAGCTCGCTCGCCTCGGCGAGGGTGACGATCGCGGTCGTCACGGCGCCGCAAAAGGCACCCACCGCCACGCCGCCCAGCAGCAGCACGCGCGGGTCGAGCACCGATCCGGCGACCAGGCCGAGCCGGAACACCAGCCCCAGCGCCAGGAGGGCGCCGGCGAAGGCGGCGAGCGGCAGCGTCCACGCGCCGCCCAGATGCAGGGCGATGGCGGACACGGCCCCCAGTCCCGCGCCGCCCGAGAGGCCCAGCAGGAACGGATCGGCGAGCGGATTGCGCACCAGCGATTGCAGGCTGGCCCCCGCGACGCCCAGCGAGCCGCCCACCAGCACCCCCAGCAGTGCGCGCGGCAGGCGCAGCTCCCAGAAAATCGGCGAGTGGAGCAGCTCGCCCGCCGGCACCGACGCGGGGCCGAGGACGATGGCGGCGAGGAGCGACGCCAACAGCGCGAGGATGAGACCGAGCCACTTCATCTGGTGAGGAGCCGCCGCAACAGCGCGACGGCCTCCGGGGCTCGTGGCGACGGTTGTCCGAACAGGTCTGCCGGCAGCACCAGGAAGCGTCCCTCGCGCACCGCGCGGATGGTGCGCCACTCGCGCCGGGCGGCCCAGGCGGGCGGCGGCGCGCCGACGCTGTCGCGCACGATGGCGATCCAATCGGGATCGCGCGCCGCGATCGTCTCGATCGCCACGGTGGCCGACGGCGTGCTCAGGTCGTGGAACACGTTGGCCGCACCGGCCCGCGCGGCCAGCTCGTCGAGGAAGCTCCCGCCCCCGATCACGATGGGAGGCGCGTCCCACACGACGTAGGCGATGCGCGCCCCGGGCGCCGGGACGGGCGACGCCAGCAGCGAATCGATCGTGCGGGCGATGCTGTCGCCCGCCGCGGCATGCCCGGTGGCGCGCCCCAGCAGCTGGGCGGTGCGCGCCACGTCCTCCAGCCGGTCGTGACGCAGCATCATGGTGTGGATGCCCAGGACCTCGAGCTGGCGCGCCGCGGTTTCGGTCTGCGGCGAGCGGTACAGCACCACCAGATCGGGATGGCGGGCGGCCACCGCCTCGACGCTCGGGTTCAGACCGTCGCCCACGCTCGGCACGGCGCGGGCGGCGGGAGGATAGAGGCAATAGACGGTACGTCCCACGACCTGGTCGCCCGCGCCCAGGGCGAAGAGCAGCTCGGTGATCGAGGGGGCGAGCGAGACGATGCGGTGCGCGGGGCCCCCCCCCGACGCCGCGGCGCGATCGGACGGGCGGCAGGTGAGGGAGAGGACGGCGAGCAACGGGGCCCAGCGGCGCATGCAAAATACCCACCCCCGGCGGAGCGGAGATGGGTGAGCGGCAGCGCCTCAGTGCGCTGTGACGCCACCATCCCTCCCGCGAGGGACTGCAAGGTGGCGCGAACGGCGAGGTCTCCTGGCTTCGGGCTGCTGCGCCTCTCGCCTTCCCGGTTTCCCAGTGGCGACAGGCTCTGCTGCATGCCCGTTACAGTGGCGGGGCCGCGCCGGACTCGCACCGGCTTCCATGATCCCCGTTCGCGTTTTTTTACTGCACGGCCAGTCTAGTGAGAAAAACCCAGAGGCGCAAGACTGACGTCAGAGGCTGACGTCAGACGTCAGACGTCTGACGTCAGTGTTTCTTCTTTTGACGTCCGACGTCTGACGCCTCTGGTTTTCTTTTCAACGCAATCCACAGCCCCGCTCCCAACACCGCCACGATCACCACGACAAATAGCGGCAGCAGGCGGTCGGTGCGGAACTGTTTCGTCGGAAAGACGATCGACACCGGCGCGCCGGCGGGGAGCGAGTCGGCGCGGTAGCCGGCGAAGCGGCGGCTCTCGAGCTGCTCGACGCCCCCACCCGTGAGGCCGGGCGCGCTGACCGTGGCCACCGTGTCCTCGATCAGCAGGTCGAGCTCCGTCGTGGGCTGATCGATGGGGAGCACGATGGTGCCGGCCGAGGAGGCCGGGAGCACGTAACGGTAGGACAGTTGCCGGCTGTGACCCGGCTGAATCGGCGCGAAGAGCAGCACGGTGTCGCCGCGCTGGGTGACGGCATCGGGGGAGAAGTCGCCCGTCTGCACTTCGAATTCGACGGCGGACGCGGGGATCGTCCCGGTCCACACCGGCCGGATCGTATCCGGCGCGATGCGCGTGGTCCGCCCTTCGTGCATCAGCTCGAGCAGCTCCAGCACTTCGCGCGATCCGTCCGTCCCGGCGCGCGCGAAGGTGATCAGACGGCGCTGCAGCACGATCCCGGACCCGACGGAGCTCGTGTCGTAGACCACGAGCGGATCGGCGGTCGCAACCTTCCCCGCCTGCACCCGCAGCGGCGCCGAGAAATAGGCGAGCCCGTCGTGCAGCGTACTGGCGATGTAGATTGCGAGCGTATCGACGTGGGCGGCGCGCAGGCGCCAGCGGCCGCCGGCGTCGGTCCGCGTCGAGTCCACCGGCCCGCCGCCGCCCTGGGTGACCTGGTGCAGTACCACCCAGCGCCCCGCGAGCGGCGCGCCGTCCGGCCCGCCGTGCCGCAGGATGCCGGACACGGTGCCCCCTCCCGCCTGGGCCGCGAGGTCCGCCCCCGCCGTCCCGAGCAGCACGGCGAGGAGGGCGCTCACGCTCCTACGGCGTGAACTTCCCGAAATCCTCAGGGTCCAGATTCTGGAGGTAGTTCTTGAGGTCGTCGGCGTCGAGCGGCTGGGGGCCGCCTTCGCCGCCGGGGTCGCTGGTGTCGACGGGCGTATTTTCGAGCAGCTCCTCGGTGGTGAAGATCGGCGCCTTGAGGCGCAGCGCCACCGCGATCGAATCCGACGGGCGCGCGTCGATGTTGACGATCGCGTCGCCGCGGTAGATGTGCAGCTCGGCGTAGTAGGTGTTGTCCTGCACCCGCGTGATGATGACCTTGCGCAGGTCCGCGCCCAGACCGACGATTACCTGCTTCAGCAGATCGTGCGTGAGCGGCCGGGCGAATTTCATCCCCGCCAGCTCCATCGCGATCGCGCTCGCCTCGGCCGGCCCGATCCAGATCGGCAATACCCGGTCGCCGTTCTGCTCCTGCAGGATCACGACGGGCGTGTTGCTGTTCTTGTCGAGCCCCAGGTGGGCGACGCGGACTTCGATCACGACCGTCCTCAGGTCCCCTGATCCCAGGAGGCC
>JBGPHP010000119.1:0-9518 GCA_041484445.1 Gemmatimonadota bacterium | reverse complement strand
GGGTGCGACGGTGGTGGCGTGAGCGCGCGGACGGAGATTGGCGAATTCACCGACTTCCTCGCCAAGGAACGCAACGATTCGCCCCATACGGTGAAAGCGTACGGTCGGGACATCGCGGACTTCGCCGACTTCTGCGACCGCTATTACGGCGGCCGCTGGAGCTGGACCGGGGTGGACCGGCTGGCGATCCGGGGCTGGCTCGGATCGCTGGACGAGCGACGGCTCGCCCGGCGCTCGGCGGCCCGGGCGCTCTCGGCGCTGCGGACGTTCTATCGGTTCCTGGGCGTCACACACGGCGCGGATGTGAACCCGGCGCGCGCCGCCCGCACCCCGAAGCTCGAGCGCCGCCTGCCCACCTACCTCGACCGTGCCGAGACGGAGCTGCTGTTCGCGGAAGCCGAGCGACGGGCCGCTGAGGGTGGATTCCGCGGCGCGCGCGACCTGGCGATGCTCGAGCTGTTCTACGCGACCGGCATGCGGCTGAGCGAGCTCGCCGGCCTCTCCGATCCCGACCTGGACCTCGTGTCCGATCAGGTGAAGGTGCGCGGCAAGGGACGCAAAGAGCGCATCGTGCCGGTAGGGACGCACGCCGCCCGCGCCCTGCGCGCCTACTTTCGCGAGCGCGATGCGTTGCTCGCGGCCGTCTCGGGCGAGCGGCGCGCCGTCTTTCTCAACGCGCGGGGTGGCCGGCTGAGCGCGCGCGGGGTGCAGCTCGCCGTGCGCGGCCTGCTCGACACGCTGCCGCGCGGCCGGGAGCTGCACGTGCATTCCCTGCGTCACTCGTTCGCGAGCCACCTGCTGGACGCGGGTGCGGACCTGCGGGCGGTGCAGGAATTGCTCGGCCATGCCTCGCTCAGCACGACACAGGTGTATACTCATACCTCGGTCGAGCGCTTGAAGCAGGTGTACCACAAGGCCCATCCACGGGCGTAGGGAAAGGGTCGGTGCCGGCGTTGTCGCTCCTGCAGTTTCACGCCACGACGGTGTTGTGCGTCCGCAAGGACGGCCAGGTCGCGATGGGCGGCGATGGCCAGATCACCGTCGGCGACACCGTCATGAAGGCGCACGCCACCAAAGTCCGGGCCCTGAAGGGCGGCAAGATCCTGGCGGGATTCGCGGGCGCCGCGGCCGACGCGTTCACCCTGTTCGAGAAGTTCGAGGAGAAGCTGGAGCGCTATCCCGGCAACCTGGCGCGCGCGTCGGTCGAGCTGGCGAAGGATTGGCGCTCCGACCGGGTGCTGCGCCGCCTCGAGGCCCTGCTCGCCGTGGCCGACAAGGAGCACGGGTACGTCCTGTCGGGCACCGGAGAGCTGATCGAGCCGGACGACGGGGTGCTGGCGATCGGATCGGGCGGCAGCTACGCCCTCGCCGCGGCGCGCGCGTTGCTCGCGTCCTCGGCGCTGTCGCCGCGCGAGATCGTGCAGCAGGCGCTGCTGATCGCCGCCGAGATCTGCATCTACACGAACACCAACATCACGATTCTCGAGCTGCCCTGATGGCTGATCCGACCGCGACGCCTCCCCCCACGCCACCCGCCGACCGGGTGCCGCCACCGACCCCGGCCACGCCGGAAGAAGATCCGCTGCCGTGGCTCGAAGAGCTGCCGCCCAAGAAGATCGTGGCGGAGCTGGATCGCTACATCGTGGGGCAGGACGAAGCGAAGAAGGCCGTGGCGATCGCGATCCGCAACCGCTGGCGCCGCTCGCAGGCGCCCGAGGACATCCGCGACGAGATCATGCCCAACAACATCATCATGATCGGGCCGACGGGCGTGGGGAAGACGGAAATCGCGCGCCGCCTCGCGCGGCTCGCGGGCGCACCGTTCCTCAAGGTCGAGGCTTCGAAATTCACCGAGGTGGGCTACGTGGGGCGCGACGTGGAGTCGATGGTGCGCGAGCTGGCGGACGTGTCGATCAACATGGTGCGGACCGAGCGCGAGGACGAAGTGTTTCCGCAGGCCGAGGAGCGCGCCGAGGAGCGGCTGCTCGACATCCTCCTCCCGCCGCCGCCCACCGCGCCCCGCACGCCGCCCGCCGGGGAGGAGGGCGCGGGGAGCGGCGGACGCCCCCTGTTCGTCGTGTCGTCCAAGGGAGACGTGACGCCCAAGGCGCCCGAGGCCGATCTCGAGGCGCAGGAGCGGCGCCGCCGCACCCGCGAGAAGCTGCGGCAGCAGCTCAAGGAAGGAAAGCTGGAGGAGCGGGACGTCGAGATCGAGGTGCAGCAGCAGTCGTACCCGATGCTCGAGTGGATGCAGCCGCCGCCCGGGATGGAGGGGCAGGACGTCAACTTCTCCGAGATGCTGCAGGAGATGATGCCGAAGAAGAAGAAGCGGCGCACCGTCCACCTGCACGAGGCGCGGCGCATCCTGGTGGACGAGGAGCTGAAGAAGCTGGTGGACATGGACGACGTCGTGAGCGAGGCGCTCGACCGCGTCGAGAACCATGGGATCATCTTCATCGACGAGATCGACAAGATCGCGGGCGAGCGCAACACCGCCGGCCCCGACGTGTCGCGCGAAGGAGTGCAGCGCGACCTGCTGCCCATCGTCGAAGGCTCCACCGTCCAGACCCGCTACGGCTACGTCCGCACCGACCACGTGCTCTTCATCGCGGCCGGGGCGTTTCACGTCTCCAAGCCGTCCGACCTGATTCCGGAGCTGCAGGGACGATTTCCGATCCGGGTCGAGCTCTCGCCGCTCGGCGAAGCGGACTTCGTGCGCATCATGACCGAGCCCGAGAACGCGCTCACCAAGCAGTACGCGGCGCTGTGCCAGGTGGAAGGCGCCACGCTGACCTTCACGCCGGACGGGATCCAGGAGATCGCCCGCATCGCGGCCAAGGTGAACGAGCGCATGGAAAACATCGGCGCGCGCCGGCTGCACACCGTCATGAGCACGCTGCTCGAAACGGTGCTGTTCGAGCTCCCCGACTATCCCACCAAGCAGATCGTGTTCGACGGCCCGGCCGTGCGGACCCGCCTCGAGAAGATCGTCGACGACGAGGACCTGCGGCGCTACGTCCTGTGACCGCCGCCGCTCCGCGGCGGCCGGTGCGCTTCGAGCGCGTGTTTCCGGTCGCTCACACCGACATCGATGAGCTGGGCCACGTGAATAACGTCGTATACCTGCGCTGGGTGCAGGAGATCGCCGTGGCCCACTGGCGCGCCGCCGCGCCGGTGGAGCTGCAGGCGGACGTGGTCTGGGTCGTGCTGCGGCACGAAATCGACTACAAGCGCCCGGCCCGCGCCGGCGATCAGGTCATCGGCCGGACCTGGGTGGGAGACGCGACCGGCTCCCGCTTCGAGCGCTTCACGGAGTTCGTCCGCGCCACGGGCGACGACGTCCTGGCCCAGGCCCGCAGCGTGTGGTGTCCGCTCAACGCTCACACCGGCCGCCCGCGCCGGATCGATCCCGCGCTGCACGACTATTTCTCCGAGCCGGCCTCGCCTTGACGAGCCTCGTACGCTTGAGGTAAAGTGTGCAGGGCCAACTGTCATTTTGACCTACCTCAGGAAGCCATGCAGAAACGCGACTTTCTGGCTGTCACCGACTTCACACGAGACGAGATCGGCCGGTTGTTCGAGCTGGCCGAGCGGATGAAGCGGCGTCAGTATCGCGAGACGCCGCTCGCCGGGAAGACGCTGGCGATGATCTTCGCCAAGTCGAGCACCCGCACGCGCGTCTCCTTCGAAGCCGGCGCCTTCCAGCTGGGCGGGCACGCGCTGTTCCTCTCCTCCCGCGACATCCAGATCGGCCGCGGCGAGCCGATTCCCGACACGGCCCGCGTGCTGTCGCGCTACGTGGACGGCATCATGATCCGCACCTTCGATCACGCCGAGGTGGAGGAGCTGGCGCGCTGCGCCACGATCCCCGTGATCAACGGGCTCACGGATCTCTCCCACCCCTGTCAGGTGCTGGCCGACCTGTTCACCGTCCGAGAGGCGCTCGGCGGCTGGGAGGGGAAGCGGGTCGCCTGGATCGGCGACGGCAACAACATGGCGAACAGCTGGCTCGAGGCCGCCGAGGTGCTGGGGTTCGAGCTGCGCCTCGCCTGTCCCGAAGGCTACGAGCCCAACCGCGAGAAGTTCGAGCGCGCCGCGCGGCACGCCCGCGTCGCCGTGACCGAGGTGCCCGAGGAGGCGGTCGAGGGCGCCCACGTCGTGAATACCGACGTGTGGGCGTCGATGGGCCAGGAGACCGAGGCGGAGGCCCGCCGCAACGCATTCCGCGGCTACACGGTGGATGCCGACCTCATGAAGCTCGCCGCCCCGAACGCCATCTTCCTCCACTGTCTCCCCGCCCACCGGGGCGAGGAGGTGTCCGCCGAGGTGATCGAAGGGCGGCAGTCGCGGGTGTGGGACGAAGCCGAGAACCGATTGCACGTGCAGAAAGCGCTGCTGGCCACCTTGATGGGATGATGACCGGACCAATGACCGACTCAACGCCGTCACCCGCGCTCAAGCGTACCCCGCTCCACGACGTCCACGTGGCCCTGGGCGCGAAGATGGTGCCTTTCGCCGGCTTCGAGATGCCGGTGACCTATCCCGCGGGCATCGGCGCCGAGCACAAGGCCGTGCGCGAGCGCGTGGGCGTGTTCGACGTGTCGCACATGGGTGAGTTCGAGGTCACCGGGCCCGATCGCAACGCGTTCGTGCAGCGCGTCACCTGCAACGACGTGGCGGCGCTCAAGACCGGCCAGGCGCAGTACTCGGGGCTGCTCACCGAGCAGGGGACGTTCGTGGACGACTGTCTCGTGTACCGCTTCGACGACAAGGTGATGCTCGTCGTCAACGCGTCGAACATCACCAGGGACTGGGAGCATATCGTCGCGCAAAAGGGCGGGGCCAACGTCCGCCTGCGCGACATCTCCGACGAGACGGCGCTGCTCGCGATCCAGGGACCCAACGCCCTCGCCCTGCTCGCCGCCCTGACCCCGGTCGCGGTGGACGACATCCCCTACTACCACTTCACCTCCGGCACCGTCGCGGGGTCGCAATGCTTCATCTCCCGCACGGGATACACCGGGGAGGACGGGTTCGAGCTGTACAGCCGCGCCGCCGACGCGACCAAGCTCTGGGCGGCGATCACCGGCCGCGGTGCCGAGCCCTGTGGCCTCGGGGCGCGCGACACGCTGCGGCTCGAGGCCGGGTTGCCGCTGTACGGCAACGACATCGACGACACGACCACACCGCTCGAAGCGGGATTGAGCTTCATCGTCAAGCTGGACAAGGCGGCGCCGTTCACCGGACAGGCGACCTTGAAGCGGCAGAAGCTCGAAGGCCTGAAGCGCCGCCTGGTGGGGTTTCGCGTCACCGAGCCGAGGCTCGTGGCCCGGCACGGCTTCGATGTCTCGCTCGACGGACGGAAGGTGGACATCGTGCGCAGCGGCACCGTCACCCCCACCGTGAACGCGGCGATCGGCACGACGTATCTGCCCATCGCCCAGGCCAAGCCGGGCACGACGATCACGATCGACGTCCGCGGCCGGCCCGCGCCCGCGGAGGTCGTGAAGCTGCCGTTCGTGCCGCATCGGACCAAGCGGTGACCGGCGCGGCGCCGCTGCGCATCGGGATCCTGACCGTGTCGGATCTCGGCGCCCAGGGACGACGTGCCGACACCTCCGGGGATGCCATTGTAAGTTGGTCTGCAGCAAGAGGTTACGATGTCACGGTGCGCAGCATCGTACCCGACGAGACCGCCCTCATCGCGGGGAAGCTGTCGCGCTGGGCGGATTCCGGCGAAGTGGATGTGATCCTCACGACGGGCGGCACCGGCCTCGCGGCGCGCGACGTGACGCCCGAAGCGACGACCGCGGTCCTCGACCGACCGGCGCCCGGGATCGCCGAAGCGCTGCGTGCCCGCTCGGCGCCGACGTTTCCTCACGCGTGGCTGTCGCGCGGCGTCGCGGGGACCCGCGCCAAGACCTTGATCGTCAATCTCCCTGGGTCCCCCAACGGCGTGAAGGACGGACTCGCCATGCTGGGCGAGCTGCTGGACCACGCGGTCGCCCTGATGCGTGGCGACCCCACCGCCCACCGCTGATGGTCGACGGCTGATGCCTGATCGCGTCCTGGTCACCACCGACGATCTCGAGCACGCCGTGCGCGTCAACGCGCAGCTCGAAGCGGCGGGGTTCGCGACATCGATGGTCACCTCGTTCGACGACGCCCGCGACGCGCTCACCGCGCGCGAGCCCGACTGCCTCGTCGTGACCGGCGCGCTGCACGAGCCGTCCATCGCCCGGCTGCTCATGGCCGCGCGCGACCGCGCCGTCTCGACGCTGGGCCTCGTCGAGGAGACCGAGCCCGAGCCCAAGGAGCTCGCCGCCGAGCTGGGCCTGACCGGATATCTGGAGAAGCCGGCCGATGCCGCCGAAGTCGCCCGCGTCGTGCGGCGCCTGGTCGATCGCCGCCGGCTGCAGCAGCGCACCGGGATCATCGGGGAATCGCCCGCCATCCAGGAAGTGCTGGTGAAGATCGAGCAGATGGCCCCGGTCACTTCGACCGTGCTGGTGGAGGGCGAATCCGGCACCGGCAAGGAGCTCGTCGCCCGCGCCATCCATGATCTGTCGCCGCGCCACGGGCGGCCGTTCATCACGGTCAACTGCGCCGCCCTCCCGGAAACGCTGCTCGAGAGCGAGCTGTTCGGACACGAAAAAGGGTCGTTCACCGGCGCCGCCGAGCGGCGGCTGGGCCGCTTCGAGCTGGCCGACGGCGGGACGATCTTCCTCGACGAAGTCGGGGAGATGCCGCCGCCGACGCAGGTCAAGCTGCTGCGGGTGCTCGAGGACCGCACCTTCTTCCGCGTCGGGGGCACGCAGCCGATCAAGGTGGACCTGCGCGTGGTGGCCGCGACCAACCGTCCCCTGAAAGAAGCCGTGGCGGTGGGCGAGTTCCGCGACGACCTCTACTACCGGCTCAACGTCCTCAGCATCTATCTCCCGCCGTTGCGCGAGCGCAAAGGCGACATCCCGCTGCTGGTGCGGCAATTCATCGCGGAATTCGCGAAGCAGCACGACCGCCGTTTTCACGGCATCACCCCAGAAGCCCTGCAGATCATCGTCGACGCCGACTGGCCCGGCAACGCCCGCCAGCTGCGCAACCTGATCGAGTCGATGGTCGTGCTGGCCCCCGAGGGGGAGATCCGGGCGACCGACATCCCGCGCGACATCCGCGAGCGCGGCCGCGGCCTGCCGGTGCGCATCGTCGGAGCCACCCGGGAAGTGGTCGGCAAGGAGCTGGAGTTCATCTTCCGGAGCCTGGTGGAGCTGAAGCTCCAGGTGGAGGATCTGCGGCGCCGCCTGGACGAGCGTCCCGGTGCCCACCGGGTCGAGGTGATCGAGGTGGATCAGCACGGGGGACCGCTGGCGGCGGTGGAAGCGGCGCCGCTCGCCGACGAGCTCGTCCTGTACCGGTCCGGGATGTCCATGGCCGACGTCGAGCGGGCCGCCATCGAGGCGGCGCTCAAGGAGACCAGGGGCAACCGCCGCAAGGCCGCCGAGGTGCTGGGCATCGGCGAGCGCACCCTGTACCGCAAGCTCAAGGCATACGCCCTGGCGTGAGCGTCGACTACCGCATCGAGCCCGAGCGCTGCGTCGCCTGCCTGGCGTGCGCCCGCGTGTGCCCGTCGGGGGCGGTGGCCGTCGCGGGCGAATCGGTGCGGATCGTGGACGAGGCGTGCACCCGCTGCGGGGCCTGCCTGCCGGCCTGCCCGCACGAGGCGGTCCTGGCCTCGGGCGACCTGGAGCGGGCGCTCGAGCTGGCGCAGGGCGGCCGGGCGGCCCTGATGCTGGGGATCGAGTCGGCAGCATTCTTTCATCCGGCGGCGCCCGAGCAGGTGGTCAATGCGTGTTACGCGGCGGGGTTCTGGGTGGTGCAGCGCGGCGTGGTGGGCGACGAGCTCGTCGCGCGGGAGTACCTGCGCCTCTGGGAGGATACCGGCTGGGGGACGCTGATCCGGAGCACCTGCCCCGTCGTCGTGCGGCAGGTGGAGCATCGTTTTCCCGAGCTCGTCCCCTACCTGGCCCCGGTGACGACGCCGCTCGCCGCGGAGGCGCGCTACCTGCGGGCGCTGTACGGCGCCGAGCTGCCGGTCGTGGCCGCCGGCGTCTGTCTGGGCAGCGGTGCGCCGGAGGTGGACGCCGCGATCACCTTCCAGGACCTGGCCGCCCTGCTCGCCCGGCGCGGCGTGCGCCTGGCCGACCAGGCCGCCTTCTTCACCCGTATCCCCGAAGAGCGCCGCCGCCACTTCAGCACCGCCGGAGGGATGCCGCTCGAGTCGCTCGTCGACGAGCGACGCGCCGGCGGGGGGGAGGGACGCCGGTGGCGCACCGTACGGGGGCTCGAGGACCTGGAATCGATCGCCCAGGCGGTGGCAGTGGACCGGATCGACCTCGGGTTCGTGGACATCCTGCCGTGCGATGCGTGCCTCGACCACCCCCTCATGGGGCCCGAGGCGGGGCTGTTCAGGCGGCGCCAGATCGTCGAGGCCACCGAGCCGGCCCGGGCGGCGGCGCCTGTCGTGGACCAGCGCGCGGCCGAGCGGGTGCAGCTCGCCGCTGCGTTCGCGCTGGAGCGCCGGAGACCGCCGCCGGAGGCCCGCCAGGTGGACGCCGTGCTCACCCAGGTGGGGCAAGCTCCGAACGGTCGTCCATGGGATTGCGGCGCCTGCGGTTACGCCACCTGCCGGGAGTTCGCGGCCGCCGTCGTGCGCGGGCTGACCAGTCTGAAGGCATGCCCGCCCCATCTGGAGCGCCAGGCGGTGGGGGTCCAGATCCAGGCGGCCCAGGCGGCCCAGGACCGGTTGACGGGGCTCGCCACGGTGGAGCTGCTGCGGGAGCGGCTGGCGAGCGAGGTGGCGCGCTCCAAGCGCAGCGGCGAGCCGTTCGCCCTGCTGTTCATGGACCTGGACAATTTCCAGCAGGTGAACGATCAGTATGGGGTGGCGGCGGGGGACGCCCTGCTGCGGGGGGCCGCGGGCGAGCTTGCGGGACTCCTCCGGACCACCGATCTTGCCGCTCGTTACGGCGGCGATGAATTCGTAGTACTATTGGTGCGCACCGGCCGGGAAGGGGCGCGGGTTGTGGCGGAGAAGCTACGGGCCCGCGTGGAACGGCTGGGGGTGACCACGAGCATCGGCGTCGCGGCGTTCGCGCCGCGCGAGAGCAATCATGAAGACGTCCTGGTAGCGGCGGATCGCGCGTTGTATCGCGCCAAGGCGGCCGGCCGCAACCGAGTAGCTACGGGAGAGCGCTAAGTGACCACACCGAGACCGATTCGGGACATAAACGAGCCGGCCGACCGCGAGCCGGTGGCCCGCTCCTCCACGCCGCCCGCTCCCGATCCCTGGGGGGTGAAACGGGCGGAGAACCTGATCGCCGGCCTCACCGGGGTGCTCTCGGCGAGCATCGTGGTGACACCGCAGGGGGAGATCAGCGAGATCCATGTCCTGGCCCAGCCCGACGTGCCGCCCAAGCAGGTCGTGCGCAACATCGAATCGGCGCTCATGGCGCAGCTGGGGG
>JBGPHP010000118.1:0-9571 GCA_041484445.1 Gemmatimonadota bacterium | reverse complement strand
TAGAGTGCCGGTCTGTCACACCGGAGGTCGCGGGTTCGATCCCCGTCAGCCCCGCCTGAACCCGCGTCGCGGGACGAAGTGTCCGGCTCCGCCTGCCCGCTCAGGCGGGGCCGTCCTTTTTTCGGACGCGGGGACCATGGCAGAGACCGCTCCATTCCATCATCACCCCGTGTTGGCCGGCGCCGTACGCGACTGGGCGGTGGGCGCCGCGCGCGCCGTCGATGCGACGGCCGGCGGCGGCGGCCACGCCGCGCTGCTGCGCGCCGCGGGGGCACGGGTACTCGCGATCGACCGCGACCCCGCCGCGCTCGCGGCGGCTCGGGCCCGTCTCGGCGACGACGGCATCACCTATCTCCTCGCGTCCTTCGCCTCGCCCGAAGCGGCGGCGGCGGTGGCTGCCTTCCGGCCCGAGCGCATCCTCCTCGACCTGGGTGTGTCCTCGCCCCAGCTCGACGACGCCGCCCGCGGGTTCACCTTCCGGCCGGGCGCCCCGCTCGACATGCGGATGACGCCCGGGCAGGGGGCGAGCGCCGCCGATGTCCTCAATAGCGCGCCCGCCGACCGGCTGGCCGAGGCCTTCGCGGATGGAGCCGACGAGCCGCGGGCGCGGGCGCTGGCGCGCGCCATCGTGCGCCGCCGGCTGCGGGCGCCGTTTCGGACCAGCGACGATCTCGTCAACGCGATCCGCGAGGTCTTGGGGCCGCGCGCCGGACCTTCGGACTTCGCCCGCCTGTTTCAGGCCGTGCGGATCGCCGTGAACGACGAGCGTCGGGAGCTCGAGCGCGCGCTGCCCCTGTTCCGGGACGCACTCGTCCCGGGCGGCCGGCTGGGCGCGATCACGTACCACTCGGGCGAGGACCGCGTGGTGAAGCAGGCGTTCCGTGACTGGGCGCGCGCGTGTATCTGCCCGCCGCGCCAACCGGTCTGCACCTGCCGGGGCCGTTCGCTGGGCGTCGTGCTCACGAAGAAAGCGCTGACCGCCGGCCCGGAAGAGGTCACGGAGAACCCGCGGGCGCGCTCGGCGCATTTCCGCGTGTTCCAGACCGCGGAGGATCCCCGTGACGCTTAGGGGTCGCCACCTGTTCTTCCTGTGGCTGCTCGCGGCGTGCGCCGCCCTGTGGCTCGTGATCTGGCGGCAGACCGACAGCTTCCGCCTGGCGCGCGCCCTGAACGAGACGCGGAACCAGCGCGGCCTGCTCCAGGGCCGCGCCGGCGATCTGCAGCGCCGCATCCGCGTCGCCACGAGTCGCGATCAGCTGATCCCGCGCGCCGCCGCCCGGCTCGGGCTGCGCGAAGCGAAGGACTCCGAGATCTTCCGCATCACCGTCCCGCCGCCCGCGCCCCCACCCTGAGCCGTGGCGAAACCCGCGGTTCGTCTGCAGGCGCTGGAAGTGGCGCTGCTTGCCGGCCTCGGGGCCGTCGTGCTGCGCGCCGCGCAGGTTCAGATCCTCCAAGGGGGCCGGTACTCCGAGGAGGCGCGGGCGCAACGCACCGTGCGCCTCACGCTCGAGGCGCGGCGCGGCGGCCTGTTCGACCGCGACGGCACCGCCATCGCGTTGACCCAGGAGAGCTACCACGTGGGCGTCGCCCCGAACGAGTTGCGGGACCCCACGCGCGATGCCGCGGCGATCGCCGGGGCGCTGCACCTGCCGGCTCAGGAGGTGCGCGCGGCGCTGCGGAAGCGATACGCGTATTTCGGAGGGCCGTTCAGTGCGCTCGAAGTCCAGCGCATCCGCGGATTGCGGGGCGTGCATCTGGATGCGGTGCTGAAACGCTTCTATCCCTCACCGAACTTCGCCGGGGCCGTGGTGGGCCGGGTGAGCACGGACGGGGGGACCTCCGGGCTGGAGCGCGACTTCGACAGTCTCCTGACGGGCCGAGCGGGGGCCGCCGTCGCGCTCAAGGACCGGGCCGGCCGGGAGTACGAATCTCCGTCCCGGCTGATCGCCGCACCGGTCGCGGGCGCGGACGTCATCCTCACGCTCGACGCGGAGCTGCAGGAGATCGCGCAGCGCGCGCTGGGAGAGGCCGTGCGCCAGACGGACGCCGCCGGGGGCGACGTGGTGATCCTCGATCCCAAGACGGGTGAGCTGCTCGCGGTCGCGTCACAGCGGCGCGACGGCAGCACGCCCCCCAGCGCGTTCACGGAGACCTACGAGCCCGGCTCGATCGCCAAGATCTTCGCCGCCGCGGCGCTGCTCGTGCACGCGCGTGTGCGGGACAGCGACCACGTGTCGGGCGAGGGCGGGCACTACAAGCTCCCCGGCCGACCCGTGCTCAGCGACGAGCACCCGCTCCCGTCGCTGACCCTGGCCGATGCGATCGCCGTCTCCAGCAACATCGCGATGGCGAAGTTCGCCCGGCGCCTCACGCCCCAGGAGCAGTTCGCCATCCTGCGCGCCTTCGGTCTCGGCACCCAGACGGGTATCGAGTTCCCGACCGAGTCGCCGGGCCGGCTGCGATTGCCGGCGGAATGGTCGGGCACCAGCCAGGTCAGCCTCGCCATCGGCTACGAGGTGGCGGTGACCCCGCTGCAAATCGCCGTGGCCTATGGCGCCATCGCCAATGACGGCATTCTCCTCGCCCCGACCCTCGTACGCGAGATTCGCAGTCCCGCGGGCGAGGTGCTGTACCGCCATCGTCCCGAGCCGGTGCGCCGGGTCGTCACGGCCCGGATCGCCCGGCAGCTGCGCGACCTCTTGCAGGGGGTGGTGCGGCGCGGCACCGGCACCGGCGCCACGATCGCTCACTTTGAGCTCGCGGCCAAGACGGGAACCGCCCGGCGCGTGGTGCACGGCAAGTACGCACCGGACGAATACACCGCGTCGTTCGCCGCGCTGTTTCCCGCCGACTCGCCCCAGGTCGTGGTGGTCGTGAAGATCGACGACCCCGACCCGCGCAAGAAGGGGTATTTCTCGGCGCAGACCGCCGCGCCCGTCACGCGGTCGCTCATCGAGCAGGCGCTGGCGTCGCGTACCGTGACGCTGAATCAGGCGCGGCTCGCGACCGCGCCGGCCGCCGCGACGCCGCCCCCGCTCGAAGACGATGACGGGCTCGTGCCCTACGTCGTGCCCTGGCCGTTTCACCCCGACACCGCCGCCGGCCGCGCCGACCGCCTCGTCCCCGATGTGGACGGGCGCCCGCTGCGCGAGGCGGTGCGCGCGCTGCACCGCCGCGGGTTCCGCGTCGTGCTGCGCGGCTGGGGCAACGCGGAGCACACCTGGCCCGCCGCCGGGACCTCGGCGCGCGCGGGGTCGGTCGTGACGCTGTTCGCGGCTTCCCCCTCCCGGCCGTGACGACCCTGGCCGATATCGTGACCGGGCTGGGCGGTGCCGGCCTGCTCGCGGCCGCTCCTCCGGACCTGCCGGACATCACCGGACTCACCGCCGACACCCGCCGGCTCGCGCCCGGCATGCTGTTCTGCGCCGTACGCGGCGCCGTTGAAGACGGTCACCGCTTTGTGGCGGCGGCGGCGCGCGCCGGTGCCGCGGCTGCGCTCGTGGAGAGCCCGGTAGAGGCGGCGCTGCCCCAGATCGTTGTCAAGGATGGCCGGCGCGCCGCTGCGCTGGCCGCGGAGACGTGGTACGGGCGGCCGGCCGCACGGCTCGACCTCGTCGGGGTCACCGGCACGAACGGGAAGACGACCACCGTGACGCTGCTGCGCCACGTCCTGGGCGCGCTCCAGCCGATGGGCTCGATCGGAACGCTCGGCGCGTTCGCTCCGGACGGCGCGGCCGTCGCGAGCGAAGCCGGCAACCTGACGACGCCGGGGCCGATCGATCTCCAGGCGACCCTCGCTGCCCTGGTGACGCGCGGCGCCCGGGGGGCGGCGATGGAGGTGTCTTCCCACAGCCTCGACCAGGGCCGGGTGGACGGCCTCGTGTTCCGCGCCGCGGTGTTCACCAACCTGACCCGGGACCATCTCGACTACCATCGCACCTTCGACGACTACTTCCGCGCCAAAGCTCGGCTCGCCGACCACCTGGCCGCCAACGGGCTCCTGGTCGTGAATGCCGACGACCCCGCCTGGCAGCGGCTGCGCAGCGCGCACCGCCGCATCACGTTCGGCGAGCACGGCGGAGAAGTCACCGCCCGGCACGTCACGAGCGACGGCACGGGATCGCGCTTCGAGCTGACCACGCCGCTTGGCTCCGCGCCGGTGCGGCTCCCGCTGCTCGGCCGCTTCAACGTCGTCAACGCGCTGGGCGTGGCGGCGGTGGGCTGGGGGATGGGCCTCCCGGTCGAGACGATCGCCGAGCGGCTCACGTCGGCTCCGCAGGTGCCCGGGCGCATGGAGCGGATCGCCTCGCGGCCGTGTACCGTGCTGCGCGACTACGCGCACACGCCGGACGCGATGGAACGCGCCCTCGAGGCGCTGCGGCCCGTCACCACGGGGCGCCTGATCGTCGTGTTCGGGGCCGGCGGCGATCGCGACCGGGGAAAGCGCGCCCCGATGGGTGAAATCGCCGTGCGTCTCGCCGACATCGCCGTGGCGACCTCCGACAATCCCCGCACCGAGGATCCGGAGCGGATCCTGGACGAGGTAGAAGCGGGGATGAGCGCGAAGCCGCACCATCGCGTGACGGACCGCCGTCAGGCACTCGCGCTCGCCCTTTCGCTGGCCCGGGACGGGGGAGGGACGGGGGACACCATTCTCCTGGCCGGCAAGGGCCACGAGACCTATCAGGTCATCGGCAAGGAGAAGCAGCCTTTCGATGAAGGGGCGATCATCCGCGAGCTGGGCGCTTCGTGACCTTCTGGACCGGCGCGCGAGTCGCGGACGCCCTCGGGACGGCAGCGCCCGTGGTCGCCGCGTTCCCCCATGTTTCCACGGACACTCGGGCGCTCGTCCCCGGCGACCTGTTCGTCGCGCTGAAAGGGGAGCGGTTCGACGCCCACGAATTCCTGGCCGAGGCCCGCGCGCGGGGCGCGGCCGCCGCCGTGGTGCGGCGTGGTACGCCACCCGTACCGGGCCTGCCGTTGATCGCGGTGGAGGATCCGCTCGTGGCCCTCGGGGCGCTCGCGCGCACGCGCCGTCGCGCGCTCGGCGTGGGGAGTCCGGTGGTCGCGATCACCGGCTCGAGCGGAAAGACCACTACCAAAGAGCTGGTGCGGGCGGCCCTTGCTCCGCGATACCGCGTGCACGCCACCGCCGCCAACCGCAACAACGAAATCGGCGTTCCGCTCACGATCCTGGGCGCCCCCGAGGACGCGGGAGCGCTCGTCGTCGAGGCCGGTGCGAGCGTCCCCGGGGAAATCGGGCGCCTGCGCGCCATCATCGAGCCGACGATTGCCGTGATCACCAACGTGGCTCACGCGCACGTGGCGGGATTCGGCTCGCTGGCGGGCGTGCTGCGGGAGAAACTCTCGCTCCTGGACGGCGTTCCCGTCGCGGTCGTGGGACTCGAGCCGCCCGAGCTGGCGCAGGAGGCCCGGCGCCGCACCCGGACCATCGTGGCGGGTACGGCCCCGCCGGCCGACGTTCAGGCTGAAGCGGTCGGGCTGGACGAGGACGGCCGCTGCGTCCTGCGCTGGCTCGGCCAGGAGGTCCGGCTCCCGCTCTTCGGCTTGCACCAGGGCGACAACGCGATGGTGGCGCTGGCGGTGGCGCAGGAGGCCGGGGTCGATCCGGCCGTGGCGCTGGCCGCCTTGGCCGGAGCGTCCGTCCCCGGGGGGCGCGGGCGCGTCGTCCACCAGGGGGATCTCACGATCATCGACGACACCTACAATGCGAACCCCGGATCGCTCGCCCGCGCGGTGGAGTCGGCGGCCTGGCTCGCGCGCGAGCGGGGGCGTCCGCTGGCGGTCGTGGTCGGGACGATGTTGGAGCTCGGGCCGGAAAGTGCCAGATTGCACGCGGCTGCGGCGGCCGACATCGTGCGACGCGAGCCGGCGCTGGTGGCCGCCGTCGGGGAATTCGTTCCGGCCTTCGGGCCGTATCGGGAACGGTTGGGCGACCGGTTGCTCCTCGCCGCGGATGCTGAGGCGCTGGGTCCGGCGCTCAAAGCCGTGCTGCACGGGAACGAAGTGGTCCTGCTCAAGGCGTCGCGCGGCGTCGCCCTGGAGCGGGTGCTGCGCCATCTCAGCTAGGAGACACCGGACACCGTGCTATATCACCTGCTGGCGCCGCTCGGCAAGCACCACATCCTCTTCAATCTGTTCAACTACATCACCTTCCGGACCGCCGGGGCGACGGTGACGGCGTTGATCCTCGCCTTCGCGATGGGCCCGTGGATCATTGGACGGTTGCGGCAGCGCGGCGTAGGGCAGGTGATCCGCGCCGACGGACCGGCGCACCAGGAGAAGCGCGGCACGCCCACCATGGGCGGCATCATCATCATTCTGGCGACGGTGGTCCCGACCCTGTTGTGGGCCCGGCTCGACACGCGCTACGTGCTCGTCGCCGTGGCCGCCACCTTGTGGATGGGGGCGATCGGGTTCCTGGACGACTACCTGAAGATCGTCCGCGGGAAATCGCAGGGGCTTGTGGCCCGGTGGAAGCTGGTCGGGCAGGTGAGCTTTGGGCTCGCGCTCGGCATCTATCTCGTGGTTGCTCCCCTCGCTCCGCAGCTCGGCGCGGCTACGACGCAGCTGCCGTTCTTCAAGTACATCCTGCTCGGTCTGCCGTGGTGGCTCTATCTGCTGTTCGTGACCATCGTTGTCACCGGTAGCTCCAACGCGGTCAATCTCACCGACGGTCTCGACGGGCTTGCCACCGGCCTCACCGGGATCGTAGCTGGATGCTTTGCGATCTTCGCCTATCTGTTCGGACGCTTCGACGCCGCGCATTGGCTGCTGGTCTACTATCTGCCTGGCGCCGGAGAGCTGGCGATCTTCTGCGGCGCGCTGATGGGTGCCTCCCTCGGCTTCCTTTGGTTCAACGCCCACCCGGCCAAGGTCTTCATGGGCGACACCGGGGCGCTGGCGATCGGCGGCGCCCTGGGCACCGTGTCGATCCTGCTCAAGGCAGAGTTTCTGTTGCTCATCGCGGGGGGCGTGTTCGTCGCCGAAGCCCTCTCGGTCCTGATTCAGATTTCGGTCTATCGGTGGCACAAGAGAAGAAGCGGGAAAGCGTATGCGGACGCGCACCGGGTGTTCCGGATGGCACCGCTGCATCACCACTTCGAGAAGCTCGGCTGGGCGGAGCCGCAGGTCGTGATACGGTTCTACATTCTCGGGTTCTTTTGCGCCATGCTGGCGCTCGCGACGCTCAAGGTCCGATGATCCTGCCGGACGCCTGGCGCGCCCCCCCCGGCTTCGTGGCGGTGATCGGCCTCGGGAAGAGCGGCACGGCGGCGACGCGGCTGCTGGTACGGGAGGGGGTGCGCGTCTATGCGAGCGACGCGAGTCCCGCGCCGTACGCGGGAGCGGCGGCCGAGGCGTTGCGGTCGCTGCAGGGGGTCGAGGTGGAGCTGGGCCGCCACGATCTGACGAAGATCCGCGCCGCCGCCGGGGTCGTCGTCTCGCCCGGCGTCCCGCCCGATGCCGCGCCGCTCGCCGCGGCGCGTGCGGCCGGCGTGCCGGTCGTCGCCGAGCTCGATCTGGGCTTCCGCGCCCTGAGCGGCGTCCGCTGCATCGCCGTCACGGGGACGAACGGCAAGACGACGACCACGGCGCTGATCGCCCACCTGCTCGGTCACGCCGGGCTGCGCGCCGAGACGGCGGGCAACATCGGGCGGCCGCTGTCCGACGTCGCGCTCGCCTCCGATCCGCCGCAGTGGCTGGCGGTCGAGGTGTCGTCGTTCCAGCTGCACGACAGCCCCCGGTTCGCGCCGGAGATCGGTGTCCTGACCAACCTCGCGCCCGACCACCTCGACCGCTATGCCGATGTCGCCGCCTACTACGGCGACAAACAGCTGCTGTTCCGCAACGCGACCGACGCGAGCGTGTGGGTCGTCAACGGCGACGACCCCATGGCGCTCGAGCTCGCGGCTGGAGCACGCGGGCGACAGCTGCGCTTCTCGCTGCGCGGGCCAAGCGACGGGTGGTACGATGCGGCGGAACGGTCCTTGCGTCTGGGAGGTGGTGAGCTGATGCGCCGTGAGGCGCTGCCGCTGTTGGGCCTGCACAACGTGGCCAACGCGCTGGCGGCGGGGCTCGCGGTGCAGGAGGCCGGCATCGGTCCGGCGGCGATCGCCGAAGGGCTGCGCACGTTTCAGCCGTTGCCCCACCGGCTCGAGCCGGTGGCGGAGGAGAACGGTGTCCGCTGGATCAACGACTCCAAGGCGACCAACGTCGCGTCCACCGTCGTGGCGATCGAGGCGATGGACCGGCCGTTCGTGCTGCTGCTCGGCGGGCGGCACAAGGGCGAGCCGTATACGCGTCTCGCGCCGCTCCTGCGGGAGCGGTGCCGGCTGGTGGTGGCCTTCGGAGAGGCGGGGCCGGTGGTGGAACGCGATCTCGCCGGCCAGATCCCGCTCGAGCGGGGCGGCGATTTCGCCGACGTCATCGCCCGCGCCCGGCGCGCCGCCCGTCCCGGGGACGCCGTGTTGTTGTCGCCCGCCTGCTCGAGCTACGACATGTTCGCCAACTACGAGGAGCGCGGCGCCACATTCCGGCGGCTCGCGACCGCCGCATGACCGAACGGCGCTGGGAAACGCGGCTCCTCGCGGTTGTCGCGATGGGACTCTCGATGGTCGGGATCATCGCCGTCTACGGCGCCTCGAGCCTCGTCACGGCGCGCGGGGGCGGCGTCGTCGGCTCGAGCTTCGCCTTGAACCAGGCCGTGGGGCTCCTGGTCGGCGGGCTGATGGCGACGATCGTCGCCCGGCTCGACTACCACCTGTGGGAGCGCTGGGCGTGGCCGATCCTGGGCGTCGTCGGCCTGCTGCTGCTCGTGCCCCTGTTGCCCTTCACGCACGCCATCGCGCCGATGCGCAACGGCGCGCGCCGCTGGGTGGAGATCGCGGGGCTCTCCATGCAGCCGTCCGAGCTCGCCAAGATCGCCGTGGTGATCTGGACGGCGATGCTCGCCGCCAAGAAGGGGGCCGAGATGCGCAGCTTCCGCCGCGGCGTGGTCCCCATTCTGGTGATCGTCGCTCCACTCGTGGGGCTGATCTTCCTCGAGCCCAATCTCTCGATGGCGCTGCTCGTGACGCTGCTCGCCGGGGTGGTGATGTTCTCGGCGGGGGCGAAGATCGGCCATTTCCTCCTGCTCGCCGTCGCGGCGGCCCCGCTCGTCTTCGGGGCGGTCGCCACCGCGCAGTACCGGCTGGCGCGCGTGCTCACGTTCCTGAATTCGGGGAGCGCGCCCACCGAGGCGACCTGGCAGGTGCACCAGTCGCTCGTCGGCATCGGCGCCGGCCGCCTGCTGGGCGTCGGGATCGGCCACGGCCAGCAAAAGCTCGGCTATCTGCCCTACGCCTATTCCGATTTCATCTTCTCGACGCTCGGCGAGGAATGGGGCTTCCTCGGCGTGCTGCTGCTCGTGGTGGGGTTCGGACTCTTCATCTGGCAGGGCTTCCGCATCGCGCGCTCCGCCCGCGACCCGTTCGGGCAGCTGCTGGCGGCCGGGCTCACCGCCATGGTGGGCATCGGGGCCGTGCTGCACATCGGCGTGACGCTGGCGGTG
>JBGPHP010000117.1:0-9580 GCA_041484445.1 Gemmatimonadota bacterium | reverse complement strand
TTCAACGCGGCGATCCTCGCGATCGAGATCAAGGCCGGACCCTGAACTAGCTCGACTCCGCCAGGGCCGGCTGCGCAACGGGAGTGGGGAAAGCTGTTCCCCACTCCCGTTGTGTTTTCGTCAGGCGCGAAGCGTCAACGAATCGCGATCGCGTCGATCTCCACACGGGCCCCCTTGGGCAACCCCGCCGCTTGTACCGTAGAGCGTGCCGGGCGGTGCCCGCCGAAGTGCTTCGCGTACACCTCGTTCATCGCCGCGAAATCGGCCATATCCGCGAGAAAGACGGTGGTCTTGACCACCTGTCCGAGCGAAGATCCCGACGCGGCGAGCACGGCTGCAATGTTCTTCAACGCCTGCTCCGTCTGCTCGGCCACGGTTTTCCCCACCAGCTCTCCACTCGCAGGGTCGAGCGCTACCTGCCCGGCCGTATACACGACGTTGTCGGCCACGATGGCCTGGCTGTAGGGGCCGATCGCCTTCGGGGCGTGCTCGGTCGCTACGGTATTGATAGTCCTCATCAGAACAGGCCCTCGATCGTCCCGTCGGGATGGAGCCGGATCCGCTCGGCGGCGGGACTCTTGCCCAGCCCCGGCATGGTCATGATCTCGCCCGCCAGCGCCACCACGAACCCGGCGCCGGCGGACGGGAGAATCTCGCGCACCTGCAGCGTGTACCCGGACGGTGCGCCGAGCTTCGTCGGGTCATCGCTGAACGAGTACTGTGTCTTGGCCATACAGACCGGCGTCTCCCCCAGGCCGAGCTTGGGCAGGAGCTCCAGCGCCCGTTGCGCAGCCGGCGCGTACGAAACGGCCGCCGCGCCATAGATCTCCTTGGCGATCGTTTCGATCTTCTCGGCAATGGGACGGCGCTCGTCGTAGAGCGGCTTGAAAGCGGCTTTCCCCTGGTCGAGCAGCTTGAGCACCGCCTGCGCCACCTCCGTGCCGCCCGCGCCGCCCTTCTCCCACACCTCGCAGCGCACCGCGTCGACGCCCTCGGCGGCGCAGGCGGCGCGGACCGCTTCGATCTCCTCGTCGGTGTCGGTGATGAAGCGGTTCAGGGCGACGACGCAGGGTACGCCGAACTTCTTCACGTTCCGCACGTGCCGCGTGAGGTTCTCGACACCGCGCTGCACCGCCGCGACGTCGGGCGTGCCGAGCTGATCCTTCTTCTTGCCGCCGTGCATCTTGAGCGCCCGCACGGTGGCGACCACGATGGCGGCCTCGGGCTTCAGACCCGCCATGCGGCACTTGATATCGAAGAACTTCTCGGCCCCCAGATCGGCGCCGAATCCGGCTTCGGTGAGCACGACGTCGGCGAGCCGTAATCCGAGCTGCGTCGCCATGACGGAGTTGCAGCCGTGGGCGATGTTCCCGAACGGGCCACAGTGGACCAGCGCCGGGCCGCCCTCGAGCGTCTGCACGAGGTTGGGCTTGAGGGCGTCCTTGAGCAACAGCGCCATCGCTCCCTGAGCCTTCAGGTCCGACGCGCGCACGGCCGTCTTGGCGGCGGTGAGCCCGACGACGATGCGCGCCAGCCGCGCCTCGAGGTCGGCGAGGCTCGTGGCCAGCGCCATGATGGCCATGACCTCCGAGCCCGGGATGATGACGAACCGCTCTTCGCGCGTGGGGCCGCCGTTCGTGCCGCCCAGCCCGACGATGATCTGCCGCAGAGCGCGGTCGTTCATGTCGATGGTGCGCGGCCAGGTGATGCGGCGCGTGTCCAGACCGCTCGCGTTGCCGTGGTGGAGGTGCGCGTCGAGCATCGCGGAGAGCAGGTTGTGCGCACTGGAGATGGCGTGGAAGTCCCCGGTGAAGTGGAGATTGATGTCTTCCATCGGGACCACCTGCGCATAGCCGCCGCCCGCGGCCCCGCCCTTCACGCCGAACACCGGACCGAGTGACGGCTCGCGGATACACAGCAGGGCCCGCTTCCCGAGCTTGCGCAACGCCTGAGCGACCCCGACGGTGACCGTGGACTTCCCTTCCCCCGCCGGGGTCGGGTTGATCCCCGTCACCAGTACCAGCCGCCCGGTGGGCTTGCGCCGCTCGATCGCCTGCAACGCGATCTTCGCCTTGTAGCGGCCGTAGAACTCGACCTCGTCGTCGGCGAGGCCCAGCTCGGCCGCGACGTCGGCGATGGGCCGCAGCTTGGCAGCCTGGGCGATCTCGATGTCGGTCGGGACTTTCACAGCGGTCGTCACGCAGTCTCCTCCATTGGCTCGAACGTGGTGGCGATGCGATCTCCAAAGACACGGCGGGCGTTGGCAGTGGTACGGTGCGCCAGCTCGGCGAAGGGCTCTCCGCGGCGCTGGGCGAGCGCCTCGGCGGTGGCGCGCACGAACGCGGGCTCGTTGCGGCGTCCCCGATGCGGCACCGGCGCGAGAAACGGCGCGTCGGTCTCGACCAGCAGACGGTCGGGCGGGCAGCCGGTGACGGCCTCGGCGTGCGTCCAGTTCTTGAACGTGATCATGCCACTGAACGAAAAATACGCGCCGACCTCCATCCCCGCGGCGAACAGCCCATCCCCGCCGCTGAAGGAATGCAGCACGACGGCCGGCACGCGGCGGCCCCAGGCCCGCAGCAGGGCGGCGATGTCGTCGTCCGCCGCCCGGGCATGGACCACGACGGGCAGGCCGAGCTCGGCCGCGAGGGCGAGCTGCGCCTCGAACGCGGCGCGTTGGGCGTCGCGGGGAGCATGATCGTAGTGATAGTCGAGACCGGTTTCCCCCACCGCGACCGCCGCCGCGTCGGCCAGGAGCTGGCGCAGCCGCCGCGCCGCGTCCGGGCTCCAGGTGGCGGCCTCATGCGGATGAACGCCCGCGGTGGCCGAGAGGCCCGCCGAGTCCCGGGCCAGGGCGAGCGCGCGCTCACTGCCCGCCACGGATTCCCCGATCACGACCACGTGACCCACGCCGGCGTGGCGGGCGCGCGCCAGGACGTCCAGGCGGTCGGCGTCGAACGCCCCGTCCGCCAGGTGGCAGTGGGCGTCGACCAGCACGCTCAGACCGCGGCCTTGGAACGGCCTCCGCCGCTCGGCGTGGGCGCCGGGGGAACGGCCGGGGCGGTCACCACGGGGGCCCGGCCCGAAAAGGCGCGGGCGCCGCGCGCATCCTGCCCCGGCCAGCGCTTCTCGATGTACATCAGCACCGGCGCGGCGATGTAGATGGACGAGAAGGTGCCGGTGAAGATCGCGAAGGTCATCACGAGGGCGAACGGGCGTATCACCTCGCCACCGAAGATGACCAGGGCGAGCGTCGCTCCCATCGTCGTCCCGTGCGTCAGGATCGAGCGCGGCAGCGTCTCGTTGATCGACAGGTTCAGGATCTCGTAGAGGTTCTGGCGCCGGAATTTGCGCAGGTTCTCGCGGACGCGATCGAAGATGATGATCGTGTCGTTCAGCGAATAGCCGACCATCGTCAGCACCGCCCCCACCACGACGAGGCTCACTTCGAGGTTCGTGTAGCGGATGAACGCGATCGTCGTGAGAATGTCGTGGAAGGTGGCGAGCACGGCGGCGAGCCCGAAGCGCCATTCGAAGCGGATCGCGAGGTAGATCAGCGTCACGACAAATGAGAAGAGGATGGCGAGAAACGCCTTCCCCTGGAGCTCCCGGCCGACCTTGGGGCCGACCGCTTCGTGGCGCTCGACCCTGTAGGTACCGGCACCGAGCTTCGTATCCAGGACGCGCTGCACGGCCGCCGTCGTCTCTTCGGCGCCGCCGCCGGGGCCCGTCGCCTGCGCGCCCAGACGCGCGCGGATGACGTAGGAGGTGTCGGACCCGAACGACTGGATCTCCGCTCCCGGAATTCCCGCCGCGTCCAGGTCGGCTCGCAGCTCGGAGGTCGGGACGGGATGTGCCGTCTCGATCTGGATCAGCGTCCCGCCGGTGAACTCGATGCTGTAGTTCAGGCCCTTCGCCGCCAGCAGAATGATGCCGGGGACGATGACCGCGGCCGTCAGGCTGTAGGCCCAGCGGCGCCACTTGATGAAGTCGTAGTTCGCGTTGGCAAAGAGTCGGATCATCAGACGCTCAGGGTTTGCATGTCGGGCCGCCGCCACAGCCAGATGAAGTAGAAGGTGCGGACCACGAAGATGGCGGTGATCATCGACGCCGCGATGCCGATGATCAGGGTGATGGCGAAGCCCTGCACCGGGCCGGTCCCCACGAGGTACAGGATGAACGCGGTGAGGGCGGTCGAGACGTTGGAATCGACGATGGCGCTCATGGCGTGCTTGAATCCTTCATCCACCGCCAGGCGCACGGTCTTGCCGTGCTGCAGCTCCTCGCGGATGCGCTCGAAGATCAGCACGTTGGCGTCCACCGCGATGCCCACCGACAGTACGAGGCCGGCGAGCCCCGGCAGGGTGAGGGTGAAGCCGAACATCGACAACCCCGCGAGGGTCATCAGGACATAGAGCCCGAGGGCCGACACCGCCAGCACGCCGGAGAGCCGGTAATAGATCACCATGATGAGGATGATGAGCACCACCCCCACGACGCCGGCGCGGATCCCGTCGTGGATCGAGTCCTGCCCGAGGCTCGGACCGATGGTCCGCTCCTCGACGATCTGGAGCGGGGCGGGCAGCGCACCCGCCCGCAGCACCAGCGCCAAGTCCTGCGCTTCGGTCAGCGGCTTGCTCTGCAGGTCGATCTGGCCCGTGCCGCAGATCTGGTCGTTGATGATCGGCGGCTGGCCCTGCACACGACTGTCGAGGATGATGGCCATGTAGTCGTGCACGTGTCGACCGGTCTCTTCGCAGAACTTGCGCGAGCCGCGCCGGCTCAAGTCGAACACCACCACCGAATGGTTGTTGAGCTGATCGCGCCGCGCGCTCGCTTTGGTCAGCTCTTCGCCGGTGATGATCGCCCGGTTCTCCACGGCATAGAGCGGGCGGTAGGCGCGCGCGTTGCGCACTTCGGACGCCGTGCCCCAGCGCAGCTCCAGCCCACGCGGCACGGTCGCCTGCACTTCGGGCCGCGCCAGCAGGCTCTCGGCCCGGGCCACCTGCTCCTCGGGCACCAGGAACTCGCCCGGCAGCTGTCCCTGGAACAGCAGCGCCGACAACGCGCCCGGGGCGTTCGCGTCCGGGGTCGTGTCCTTGGCCGCGCCCTGCTTCGTCGTGTCCTGGCCGAACAGCTGGCTGACCGCGCTGACCGGCGCGCCCGCCGGGGCCTTCACGCCGGCCTGGCGCAACGCGGCGTCGATCGCGGGCAGCGCGTCGCGGAACTGGTTCTTCATGTCGGTGATGCGGAATTCGAGGAATGCCGTCTGCATCACGATCTGCTTGGCACGGGTGGGGTCCTTCTCACCCGCCAGCTCGACGACCAGACGGCAGTTGCCGACCACCTGCACCACCGGCTCGGTCGTGCCGAATTCGTCCACCCGCGTACGGACCACGCGCTCGGCGCGCCGGATCGCGTCGGCGCAGTCGGCGACCGGGCCCTTGGACTGATCAACTTCCAGCGCCAGATGGATCCCGCCCTGGAGGTCGAGCCCCAGGTTGATGGGGACCCGGCGGACGGACGTGTCCTTCATCCGCCCGGTCAGCTGATCAGGCACCCGCTGCGTGACGTGCGTCGGCAGCAACTTCCACACCGAGCCCAACAGCAGCAGGGCGATGATGATGATGCGACCCCGAATCGTGCTCATCCGACACTCACTTGCTTGAGACTGTCGCGCGCCGCCGCTGCGTCACGGGCCAGCTGCTCCACCAGCGCTTCGCGCGAGGGGAACGACTGCACGTCGCGCAGGCGACGCACCCACTCCACCAACACCGTCTCGCCGTATACGTCGCCGGCGAAGTCGAACAGGTGCACCTCGAGTCCGCGCTCGGTGACACCGAACGTGGGCCGCGGCCCTTGATTCATCATGCCGCCGAGGCGCCCCCGTCCCTCGATCGTCACCCACACGGCGTACACCCCATCGGGGGGAAGGAGCTTGCGCGCATCCGGCACGGGGAGGTTGATCGTCGGCACGCCGATCGTCCGCCCCCGACCGGCCCCTCGCGCCACGACACCCAGGGCCCCGTACAATCGACCCAACCACCGCCCCGCCAGGACCAGATCGCCATGCGCCACCGCGGTGCGGATCAGCGTAGACGAAATCGGCTGCCCGTCGTCACGCACCGCGTCCACCACGTCCACCGCGAAGCCATCCGCGGCACCGATGCGGCGCACCGCGTCCACGTCCCCCGAGCGGCCCCGCCCGAATCCGTGGTCGTAGCCCAGCACCAGCTCAACCATTCCGATCTGCGCCCGCAGCACATCGCGCACGAACGCTTCGGGCGCCATTCGCGCCAGCTCGGGCGTGAACGGCAGCGTCACGACGCGGCCCACGCTGCTCGCCGCGAGGAGGCGCTGCCGCTCGGCCGGCAACGTGAGCAGGCGCGGTGCGGCCGCCGGATTCACGACCGCGAGCGGGTGCGGGTCGAACGTGACCACCACGCTCGCGCTGCCACTCCGCTCCGCCCGCCGGACGATCTCGGCGAGCACCGCCTGGTGACCGCGGTGCACCCCATCGAACGTCCCGACCGTGACGACCGCGCCCGCCGTCACTCCGCCACCACCACCCGCGGCTTGAGCACGCCCCCCGCCACCTCGGCGACGGCCACGAGTCCGCCGTCATGCAGCAGCGCCACGCGACCGTCGCCGTCCGCGGCCGCGGCGGCGATCGTGCGCCCATGAATCACGGCGTCCCGCTCGCCCGCCAGGAGCTCCCGCGTGGGCAACTCCCCCACGAGCAGCGTCGCGGGGCGCAGATCGGCCGCGCTCACGCGCTCCGGCGGCACCGCCTGCTCCAGCCGAAACGGCCCCACGGCGGTGCGCGTCAGAGCCACCAGATGCGCGCCACAGCCGAGCGTTTCCCCCACGTCCCGCGCCAGGCTGCGCACATATGTGCCGCCGCTCACCGTGGCGCGGAAGCGCGCATCGGGCGGCACCCACGATTCCAGCTCGAGTGCCGCGATCTCGACCTGCCGGGGGGCGAGCTCCACCGCCTCCCCCCGCCGCGCCTTTCGATAGGCCCGCTCGCCCGCCACTTTCACCGCCGAATGCGCCGGTGGCCGTTGCCATGCGGCTCCGCGATGGCGGACCAGCGCCGCTTCGACCGCCGCCCGATCGAGCCCGCGCCAGGCGTCACTCGTGGCCAGCGGCGCACCGGTCGCATCGTCCGTCGTCGTCACCATGCCCAGCCGCATCGTGCCCCGGTACTCTTTGCGCCACCCCGCGGCGAACGCCGCCAGTCGCGTCGCCCGGCCCACGACCAGCACGAGGAGCCCGTCGGCGAAGGGATCGAGCGTGCCCAAGTGACCCACCCGGCGCACCCCGAGGACGCGCCGCACGACGTCCACCACATCGTGCGAGGTCGGGCCGGCGGACTTCGCGACGAGCAGCACGCCGTCGATCAGTCGTCCGACTCCTTCAGCTCCTTCAGTACCCGGTCGATGCGTTGCGCATGCTCCAGACCGCGGTCGAGCCGGAAGTGCAGCTCCGGGCTGGTCCGCAGGCGCAGGTCTCGCGACACCGCGGCGCGCAGGAATCCGGCGGCACTCCCGAGCCCTTCGAGACTCTTCGCCTTCTCCTCGTCCGTCCCCATCACGCTGACGCTGATCGTGGCGTGCGAGAGATCCGCCGTCACCTCCACCCCGGTGACGGTCACGAACCCGATGCGGGGATCGCGCACGTCTCCCGTGAGGAACCCCGCCACGGTGTGGCGGATCAGCTCGGCGAGGCGCTCGGGACGATGACTCGGGGTCCGCATTTCAGAGGTAGCTCAGACTCGAGTCCACGATGCGCGCCCCGTCGGCGCCCTCCACCAACCGGTCGGCTTCCCGCAGCACCTGCTCGGCGTGCAGCCGGTCGGTGCTCACCACGACGACCGACAACTCGGCCCGTTGCCACAGGTCATGATGGTCCGTTTCCGCCGCGGACACGTTGAAGCGCTGGTGCAACCGATCTTTCAGACTCTTCACGATGTGCCGCTTCTCCTTCAAGGAGTGGCAGGCCGCCAGATGGAGCTCCCAGGTGATGAGACCGACGATCACGGCTCACGCCCCCCGGGCCGCCCCTCCCGCCCCGGCCCCGGTGTCGAGCGAGCGCGCGATCTCCTCGATGCGATATGCTTCGATCAGGTCGCCGACCTTGAGGTCGTTGAAGTTCTCGATGCCCATACCGCACTCGAACCCTTCGCGCACCTCGCGGACGTCGTCCTTGAACCGTTTGAGCGACGCCAGCGTGCCGTCGTACACCTCGACCCCGCTCCGGATCACTCGAACGCGTCCGGTGCGCGGAATGATGCCGCTGCGCACAAAACTGCCCGCGATGGTGCCGACCTTGGCCACCTTGAACAACTGACGGACCTCAGCTTCGCCCAGCACGACTTCCTTCTTCTCGGGTGTGAGCAGCCCTTCCATCGCCGCCTTCACTTCGTCCACCGCCTCGTAGATGATGCGATAGGTGCGGATCTCCACCCGCTCCCGCTCTGCCGAGGCTCGCGCGTTGGAGTCGGGCCGGACATGGAAGCCGATGATGATCGCGCCGGACGCCTTGGCGAGCAGGACGTCGGAATCGGTGATCGATCCGACGCCCCGGTGCACGACTTCCACTTTCACTTCGGCGGTGGAGAGCTGGCCGAGGGCGTCGGCCAGAGCTTCGGCCGGGCCGCCCTGGTCCGCCTTGATGATGACGCGCAGGGCGGCGGCTCCGCCGGCCGCGCGCTCGGACATGAAGTCCTCGAGCGTCTTCACGCGACTGGTGCGTCGATGCTGCGCCTCGCGCTCGAGCCGCTGGCGCTTCTGCGCGATGTCGCGCGCCACGCTCGCGTCCTTCACCGCCTGGAAGTTGTCCCCCGCCTCCGGCACGCCCTCGAACCCGAGGATTTGCACCGGAATCGACGGCCCGGCGGCGGGGACGGTCTGGCCGCGCTCGTCGAACATGGCGCGGACGCGGCCCGAGAACTGGCCGCAGATGAAATCGTCCCCGACCTTCAGCGTCCCGGTGCGTACCAGGATCGTCGCGACTGGGCCCTTGCCCGGGTCGAGGGTCGCTTCGAGCACGGTCCCCTCGGCCAGGCGATCGGGATTGGCCTTCAAGTCGAGCAGCTCGGCCTGCAACAGGATCTGGTCGAGCAACGTCTCGACGGCGGTGCCCTTCTTCGCCGAGATGGGCGTGGCGAGGGTCGTCCCGCCGAACTCCTCGAGCACGACGCCGTGGGACAGCAGATCCTGCTTGACCTTCTGCACGTTGGCCGACGGCAGATCGATCTTGTTGATGGCCACGACCAGCGGCACGCCGGCGTTCTTGGCGTGCGAGATCGCTTCGATCGTCTGCGGCATGATCGCGTCGTCGGCGGCGACGACCAGCACCACGAGGTCGGTGACCTGGGCGCCGCGGGCACGCATGGCGGTGAACGCTTCGTGGCCGGGCGTGTCGAGGAAGGTGATCTGCCGCCCGTCCCTCAGCGTGACGTGATAGGCGCCGATGTGCTGCGTGATGCCGCCGGCTTCTCCCGCCACGACGTTGGTCTTGCGGACGTAGTCGAGCAGCGACGTTTTGCCGTGGTCCACGTGGCCCATCACCGTGA
>JBGPHP010000116.1:0-9600 GCA_041484445.1 Gemmatimonadota bacterium | reverse complement strand
GGGGGATCTCGGCCGACGGGTGGAACTACTTCATGATCCGGAAGTCGATCCACGGCCAGTCGGGCGACTACGGCACGCTGCTCGGCACGCGGCTCATGGCGGTGCAGCTCGGCAACCAGATCGCCGTCATCACGAGCACCGGTAAGGATCCCCTGGTCAGCATGTGCTTCGGCGAAATGGTGCACGACGAGTGGCCGGCGTTCTTCTTCAGTATCCGTTTCAAGAGCTGGACGCCGGCGCCCCAGGACAGCGCGCTGCCGCGGCGCATCGCGGGGACCTGGACCACCGCGACGGCGAGCGTCGCCGACCGCTACACTTTTGCCCCCAACGGCCGCTACGCCAGCGCCGCGGCCGCGATGACCCGGAGCCGGATCTCCCAGACCGAGATCCTGCAGACCACGAACGCCTATTTCGGGGACGGAGCGTACAGGGTCCAGGGGAATACGATCACCCTGACTTCGGACGGGGACCGCGCCAACCCGAAGCGCGGATGGATTCGCGTCGAGCAAGACAGCAAGGACGGAGCGACGTGGACGGACCGGCTGTGTTTGTTGCTCGAGGGGGTCGGGGACGTGTGCTACGCCCGCGATCAGGGCCCGTAGCCGAGGGGCTAGGCCCCCAGGACCTTTTCGAAGAGATTCGGCAGATCGATGCTCAGGCGACCCGATCCGAGCGGGAGGTCCCACACGAGCGTTTCACTCAAGACCTCCGGTCTCACGTCTTCGGGACGCCAGCGCTCCACGAGGCGCGCGTCGAGGTCCACGATCCAATATTCGGACACCCCCGCCTGCTGGTAGATGCGCCGCTTCACGCCGCGATCGCGCACCGCGGTACCGGGCGACAAGACCTCCAGGGCAAGTACGGGCACGCCCACATCCGCCCAGCTGCGAAGCCGCTCTCCCGGTCGCTGCTCCACGATGAACAGGTCCGGCTGAACGAGGGTGCGCGGCCCCAGCACCACGTCGGCAGGACTCCAGAACAGCTGGAGTCGATCCTGGCCCTTCAGCACCTCGGCAACCGCTGCCTCCATTTCGCGCAATACGGCTTGATGGAGCAGCACGGGAGACGGCGTCACGGCGTGCACGCCGTCCAGCAGCTCGTGGCGCATGCCGTCTTCGGGTAGCGCCAGCAGCTCGGCGATGGTCGTGACCGGTGACGACATGGCAGGCATGCCCATAATCTGGATTCTCTCGGCGACGGGACGCAACTCGGCATGCGGCACGATCGCGTCCCACGGTCTGGACGTCGTCATCGAAATCGCGCCGGCGTGGGCGGCAGGAACGCGAGTCAGAACCCGCGGATAGATTTGTCCCCCATGCCTCCCTATCGCCCCAGCTCCGCCCGCTACGACTCGATGACCTACCGCCGCTGCGGGTCGAGCGGCGTGCTACTCCCCGCGGTCAGCCTCGGCCTGTGGCACAACTTCGGTGCGGTCGATCCCTTCGCCACCGCGCGCGCCACCGTGCGCCGAGCGTTCGATCTGGGAATCACCCATTTCGATCTCGCCAACAACTACGGCCCGCCGCCTGGGTCGGCGGAGACGACCTTCGGGAAGATCCTGCGGCGCGACCTGGCGGCCCATCGCGACGAGCTGATCGTGTCCACCAAGGCGGGCTATCTCATGTGGCCCGGTCCGTACGGCGACTGGGGATCGCGGAAGTATCTGCTGGCGAGCCTCGATCAGAGCCTGGCCCGGATGCAGCTCGACTACGTCGACCTCTTCTATCATCACCGGCCCGACCCCAACACCCCGCTGGAAGAGACGATGGGGGCGCTGGCGGACGCGGTGCGCGCGGGCAAGGCGCTGTACGCCGGCATTTCGTCCTATGCGCCGGACGAGACGCGTCGCGCCGTCCAGATCCTCGCCGGGCTCGGGATCCGGTGTCTGATCCATCAACCCAAGTACAGCATGCTGGTGCGCGACATCGAGCGCGGGCTGCTCACCACCCTGCAGGCGCTCGGCGTCGGCTGCATCGTCTTTTCACCGCTCGCCCAAGGGCTCCTGACCGATCGCTATTTCAAGGGGGTGCCGCCGGGTTCGCGCGCCGCCAAGCCACACGGCTTCCTCAAGAAGGAGCAGGTGACGGAGGCGGTGCGGGCAAAGGTGCTCCGTTTGAACGACATCGCCAAAACGCGGGGTCAGACTCTCGCCCAGATGGCGCTGGCCTGGACGCTGCGCCACCCGACCGTCACCTCGGCGGTGATCGGGGCGAGCACACCGGCGCAGGTGACGGAGGCGGTCGCGGCGCTCTCGAGCGCGCCGTTCTCCGGCGGCGATCTGGCGAAGATCGATCGAATACTCGAAGGGTGACGACGAACATGGGGCCGCGCCGCCCGATCAGAGCACCCCGACGATGATCATCTCATAGGGCAACGGGGCGTTGAACTGCTTCGTCCCGTTCTGATTCACCAGGAAGAGCACGGCGTTGAGATTGATGCGCGGAATGCCGAGGACCCGGAACCGGTCTCCGGCGGATGCGTTCTGGATCGCTTGAGCCGCCCGCGTCCCTTGTACGAATATCATGCGCCGCTGTCCGTTGGCGGCTTCATTGTCCTGATCCGTCAGAACCCTCGCCAGCGCGATCCAGCCATCCTGAACCTGTTTCGGATCCTGCTCCAGCTGGATCTCGAATTCGACGTAGTTGTACTTGAGCTTCTTGGAGCGGATGGAGATGCCGGAGCTCGAGGCTTTGATCGTGACCACGCACTGATCGAAGTAGGCAAAGGCCTCGGCGGCGGTGTACGCCTGATAGCCGGCGATCGGGATGAACGACCCGCCGACATCGTCCTGATTCACCCGGCTGATCGGGTGGATCTCGAAGGAATGGTCGGGGTTGGTGTGGTCCGGGTAGAACTTGTTGGCGCCCCCCTGCGTCTGTCGCGTGGCGGGATGCTCGAACCACAACCGCCACGCACCGGTGATGGCGACGGCGGTCCCACTTTGCTGCGCGGCGACGATCCGCGAGACCTGGGGCTTCTGTGGCGGAAGCCCGGCATTGACGACCTCCGCAACGAACGGCAATCCGACATCGTGGGACACACCGGAGAAGTGCATGTCGCCATCGTCGCCCCCATGGCCGACCGGATTGGCCTTGGTGTGGGAGTGGCGCACGTCCATGGACGCGACGATGGAGGTGCGATCGGCGAACGCCTGCACCCAGGCTCGTTTCAGCCGGACCTCGAACTTCGGGTCTTGCGCGCGGAGCGGCGTGGTCGTGGCAAGCAAGGACCCCGCGAGAACACATGACGCTGCGACGGCGAAGGTGCTCGGCATGGGGTCTCCTCACGCCTTCTTCGTGGCTGGCTTGGGCTGTGGGTCGCCGGTCGCCCGCAGTTTCATGAAGCGATTCAGGGTGTCGAACCAGAACGGAGCGCCCAACGAGACCGCCAACGCAGTCAGTACCCAGCCGATCAGATGACGCACGGACCAGACCACCGCACCCCAGAAGGGCCCGCCCCATCTAGCCTGGTCGCTCTGCAGCGAGGCACGTTCGTTGGTCCAGCCGAACAGCATCCCGAGAAGGTCTTGCTCCTCCACCAGGAGACGGTCCGGGGACCTGGTCGAATCCGAAGCGATCGGCGCCGTCGGTACGGGTGTGGTTGGATCGGTGTACTCCACGGTCTCCAGCGGCGGCCCCTGCTCCAGACGGACCTTCGCTCGTTCCACGACATACGCCCGCAGCGTCGGGTCCTGCCAGAGATTCCTGATCAGAGTGACGCTGTCGGCATTCATCACGATCGTCACACCGATGGCCAGCAACAGCACGGTGATTCTCGTTTGCCGCCGGTAGGTACCCGACACTCGCTCCATGAACATGTCATACCAGTCGGCCAGCGACTGTTCGCTGGGTACCGGCTGCGCGCCGCGTACCTTCTTGCCCGCGGGCGGCGGGGTGACGGCTGCCGCCAATGCGTTGAAGGATTGCTGCAAGTCAGCGGAGGGCGCTGGAGCAGTCACCGAACGTCCTGGTGGTCCACCCAGGACGTCGCGCAACGCTTTGGCGAATACCGTGGCCGGGATATACGACGGCTTGCGGGACCCGTCCTTCAAGCCGCGGATCAGCGGGTGCTCCAAGTAAGCGGTCGTGACGGACGCATTGGGAGCTGTTTCCTCACCCAGGATCCGGCGCGTGGCCTGTTCCAGCATTTCACCGCGCAGATTCTTGATCTGTGCGATCCACTCCATGAGGGTCGTACAGACGAGCGCCAGGAGGAGGTAGATGAAGGACAAACCGATCACGACGTCGAGTATCGGGAAACCACTCATACCGGTCGCTCACTAGGCTAGGGCCTTTTCCGACAAATTGACGCGCAATTGCGTTCGGGAGGCAAGATCCGATCATGGAGTCAATTGTCGGACAAGCGACCACCCTGACACGCGATCGCATCACTCTCTCGATCACCGACCCTGACGCGATATCGCCCCCGCACCGCGCCGGACCAGCGCAGCTCCCACGTCGCGATACCATGGCGCCCGTCCTCGAGGCGCAGCTCGAACAGCGGATCGTCGTCCCAGCTCAACACCGGCCGATCGGCGCCGTCTCCCACGATCGCGACGCGCGGTTGCGGGGAGACATCGCCCGTGGGGACCGCCCAGTCTCCCACCGAGCCCAGGCGCAGCCGCGCGTACAGCGTGTCGCCCGAGCACCACGCTTTCAGAAACGCGGGGACGGGCTCCGGCCCGGACCGCCGCCGCGGCACGATCTTGCGCCGGGTACCCACCTCCAGCCGCAGCGGCGGCACCCTCGCGGATGGCAGGCTGTCTCCGCCCGAGAGCTGCGTGACGAGCCGGACCAGGGTGCGGGAGACCATCGCGGCCTCGCCGGGTCCGTACAGCATCGATCCGCCTTCGTAGTACTGCGCCGTGTATTCCTCGGGAGTCGTGATGTACTCCATGTATCCGTTGGTGAGGCCCAGGATCAGCGCCGCCGTCACCGGGAGCCCGCGTGCCGACGCCGCCGCCAGCATCCGTGATCGCATCTCCCGACCGGCGGTGGTGGTGGCCTCCGCCGGGAGGGTGCCGATGAGCCGGCTCCCCAGACGGAGGACGGTGAACTGCGCATACGCCGGGAGTTGTCCGGCGACGAGCATCCGATTGGGGAGATCGCCGAACAACTGCTGCAGCATGGTGCGCTTCTGTCCGTGGCAGCCGCTGCCCGACGAGTTGTTCGATCCCTGTTCCAGCCCCACATCGAACACGCCCAGGAGCTTCCACCCCTCCACGCGCGAGTGGGAGTCGTCCGCGCCGGCCAAGGCGGACATGCCGAGCGCCGGCGTCGGGCAG
Organism: Gemmatimonadota bacterium; assembly: GCA_041484445.1. Lineage (GTDB taxonomy): Bacteria > Gemmatimonadota > Gemmatimonadetes > Gemmatimonadales > GWC2-71-9 > DASTHG01. The sequence goes on along the minus strand of JBGPHP010000116.1, from coordinate 4,316 downwards.
ATGCCCAGCGCCAGCGCGCTGTCACGCAGCGGCACGGTGACGAACGCGCGGGCCAGCTCCATGCGGTCCGACACGGCGTCCCCGAGCGCGTCGAACAGTCGTACGGCGCTGTCTCCCAGCGCGGCTCCGATCCACTCGATCGCCTGACGCGCCGCGTGCTGGCAGGCGGCGACGCGCGCGGCCGTGGGGGAGCGCCATGTCCATTGCGGTCGTGTAAACGGTCCATCCAGCACGTGGAGCACCGTGAGCTCGGGCACGCTGCACCGGCTTTGGGGCGGCCAAGCCGGGGAGACGTCGCCTTCGGCTCCGTTGGCGAATAAGTAGAAGGCGCGCGGCACGAAGGGCGTGTCGCCACGCTGATTGAGATCGCGGTCGATATGCCGCTCCAGCCGTCGCTCCACGATGCCATGGATGTCGGCATCGAGCAGGTCGTTCACCGGTGAATTCCCGGTCCCGTGCATGGCGAAAATGCTGAACGCGCCGCCGGGGTGGTAGCGGCCATCAGCGGGATCGAGCTGGTCCACACGCAGCATCGACAGCTCCGGATCCACCAGCCGGTACTCCGGAAAGAGGCCGGGTGGCGCATCCGCGGCCGCGGTGGGCGGCGGAATGTTGCGCAGCATCGCCGGCAGGCTGCGGATCCGCGTGTAGCCCCAGACGCGCCGGCTGCCCCACGCCACGCGGGCCGGGCGCAGGTCGGCGACCGCGGCGTGCACCGCCCGCGCGATGCGCGCGGCGAGGGAGTCGACCATTACGGGGTCGTATCCGACCACGGAGCTGCCCTGGTCGTTGTATGCCGTGGCATCGAAGTAGTGGCCGGGGCCGGCGTGCGTGTGGGTCACGGCGATCACGAGGCGATCCACCCCGATCCCGTCACGTGGCGCGGTGACGGCGGCGACACGCCGCTGCAGCAGGGCGGAGCCGAGCGGCAGGTCGGCGACGACGATCGCGAGCCGATTTCCCCCGCCGTCGGCCAGGACGAGGACGCGGGCGTACAGACGGAGGCGATAGCCCCGCGCCCGACCACTCTCCGGGCCGTTGCCCGCGAGGCCGACGCCCGGCGGCGGAGTGATGTCCACCCGCGCAAACCCGGCTTGGAGCGGTGTAGCGGCATCCGGCCTGGGGACCGGACTGAGCGCAGCGGGCAGCTGCAGGCGCGCCGGCCCGCAGGCAGCCGCGACAGCGGCAGCGGCCGCCGCCAGAGCACGCAGGGCCCACTTCATCGGGATTGCCTTTCCCCGCCCAGGACCAGCGTCACGCCCGTCCACGCCCACACGACGATGTCATTGGTCTTGCCGAGCCCGTTGAAGCGAGTGGCGTCGTCGATATTGATCTGCGAGCGGAAGCCGACGGAGAACGTGAGCGATCCCGCCCCGGGCCCGGGCCCGCCCCGCAGCTGCATTTCCGCACCGATCCCGACGTGGGTGATGCCGCGGTCGGCGAAGTTGGCGGGCTTGCCAGGCCGGCTCACGTCGGGGCCCTGGCCCAGGTTCAGCCCGATGTCACCGTCGAAGAACGTGAAGACGTACGGGGGAAACGGCCATCCGAGCAGCGGTCCGCTGACGGCAGCCCGGAGGTAGGCGCCGTGCACGCGATCGACGTCCCACCACGCCTCGAGGCTCGGGTTGAAGTAGGTGCCCGAGATCGACAGGGCGGCGTAGAGCTCCGTCGTGTTCCGGCCGGCGCCGAGGCCGCCGCGCGTCGAGTCGCCGTGGAACAGGTAACGCACCACGCCGCCGTCGAGGCGCGCCGGACCGACTTCCAGCGCCGCGCGTCCCCAGAGGTCGTCTTCACCGCGGTGTCCCGCGCCCGCCCCGATCTCCGATATCTCGCCGGCTGTGACGCGGTCCAGCTCGTAGTGGCGGACGGCGCCCCCTTCCACAGAGAGCCGGCCGACGCGCAGCCCAGCAGCCAGTGACGGCTGCGCGGTCGCGCCTGCCGCGCGGGAGATACCGTGCCAGACGTAGCGGGTGCTGGTGGAGACATCGAACCGGGCAGCCACTTGCGCGGCGGCGGGTGGGAGCACCACGAGGAGATACGCAAGCCCTGACCAGACGACACGCTCGCCCAGAGCGTCAGCCTGCATGTGCTTGCCTTTCGCGCCTAACGTTCACGCTGCGCCGTCTATGGTATCCGCTTGCGGGGCGCCCAGCAAATCGACTTACGACTTGCGCAGCATCCAGTAGACCAGGCCGTTCAAATCCGAGAGCCCGAACGTCAGCGCGATCTTCTTGCCGCCATGCACGGCGGATTTGTTGCCGGGCAGCACGCGTAACCCGATGCGCAGCTTGTCGGCGAGCAGGTAGCCGGTGACGGGCACCGCCCAGACCGTAGGTTCGGGGTTGCCGGGCGGGCGGCGACGCCAGTTCCCGAAGTACTCGACCCCGGTCTCCAGCCCCGAGAAGACGGCGCTCGAGCGCTTCCAGTGGAGCGTCGGTCCGACCACCCAGTGGAGTCGGTCGATCCGCGTGGCGGCGCCGCCCGTCACGTGGAGCGGAGCGGCGGTCAGGCCGACGGCGAACGATCGGCCCAGGTGCACGGTCGGCCGGTAGCCCACCTCGAAGGCCGTGTTGAAGAGACTGACCGTCGCGTAGTTGGGCAGGAAGGTCGCGAACCACCCTCGGCCCGAGCCCCGCGGCACCGACGAGGTGTTGGGTTCGAGACCGCGGCGGTAGCGGTAGCCGATGCCCGACTGGTACAGCGCCTCGCTCAGCGTCGCGACGTTGGTCCACGCCGGCTCGCCCGCCTCCCGGCGGGCCTGCTCCACCCGCCACATCTGGTGCAGCATGAGGCCGATCTTGCCCGCCATGAACCATTCCGGGTTGTCGAGGAAGGCCACGAGGCTCTGGCTGGCGTCACACCGGGCCGGCGACTCGAGCCAATTCTCCGGCGCGCACTCCGGCCGCCGCGGTATCGAGTCGAGCAAGGCGTGAACTCCTGAATCGGCCGCGACGCGACGCAGCATCTCGCGAAAGCCGTCGCGGCACAGCAGCCGAGTGACCGCGTCGCCCAGGCAGCGCAGGTTGTCGAACGGCTTTTCACTATCGAGCTCGAGGTGCGCGTGCAGCAGCGCGTTTAGGAAGAGCTCGCGCGATGGCGCGGTGGAATCGACGTGCAAGCGCGCCGCAGCCGCGCTGTCCGCATGCTCGCGTTCGTACAACGCGCGCAACAGCGCGCGGGGCAGCGCGGAGGAGCCGAGATCGAGCTGCGGCGCTGCCACGAGCGTGCGCAGGTGGTCGGCGAGGCAGGTGGAATCCACGCCTTGATCGACTCGGCGGCAGCCTTCGCCCGCGATGAAGGAGAGGGCGTCGTAGACGCCAACGTAGAAGTCGTATTCGCGGAACGGCTGTCCCAGGAACGCGGCGAACGCGCCCAGCTGTTGCCCCACCACCACGAAGCGGCGATTGGTCACCTGGATGTTGTCGCGCCGGAACACCTGGGGAGCGCGGGCGAGCAGCCGTCCGAAGGCTTGCAGCTCGTACTGCCTGGCGGCGGGCACCGCCCCCGCGAACAGGTCCAGCAAGGCGGAGATGCCCCCGGTTGCGGGTGGCTCGCGTTTGCGCTGCTTCTCGACCGTCGCGAGCCGGCCGCGCAGTGCTTCGGGGTCGACGAACAGCAGCAGGGCGTTGGGGTCGGGCCGATCGGGGTTCTTCCACACGGCGTCGGCGTAGATCCCGGCCACGAGATCGATCGGGTTGTTGTCGAACAGGCCGCCGTCGGAGAACAGCGCGCTGGTGTCCGCAGCAGACTCAGAGGCGCACCCCGACCCCGGCCGCGATTCGTGGCGCAGCGACACTGGCGAGAAGGCACCGGGAAACGCGGAGGACGCTTCGATCAGCGAGAAGACGTCGTCCGGCTCGATGGCGCCCGCGCAATCGGGCAGCAGCAGCAGCGCGCCGAGCCGGCCATCGGCCTCGAGCTCGGGCGGAGGCGCTCGGAACCGCAGGGTGCTTCCCTGCCGGCTCACCAGCACCGCCGTCGCGTAGCGCTGCGTCACCGCGGTGATGCCGCGCGATATCGAGATCTCGCCCGGGGTGAGCTTGGTGATCGTCACGCCGACGGGAATGGTGCAACCATCCAGGGCATCCGCTGGGGGCGCGTCCCGCATCGCGGCGCGCACGGTATCGAACAGCACGCGCTGGAAGTAGCGCCGGCTGAACAGCGCCTGGGTCGAGTCGGGCTGGTCGTAGCGCTCCAGCGGGAACAGCTGATCGAACCCGGTGCGCACCCAGATCTTCCAGAAGAGACTCTGCTCGGGGGGCGTCGGCTCCCTGGTGCGACACCATTCGACGGCGGCGAGAAATCCGTTGATGTTG
>JBGPHP010000115.1:0-9672 GCA_041484445.1 Gemmatimonadota bacterium | reverse complement strand
GGTCACCGCACAAATCGCGCGCACGGCCGGTCCTTTAATCTCCAAAAAGGACTGCGCGCGAGTCGTGGATTCATTCCTGGATGCCGTGAAAGCCGCGCTAGCCGAGCAGCATAACATTGAGATACGCGGGTTTGGGACATTCAAGATCCGGCAGCGCAAGACGCGGATGGCCCGCAACCCGCGCACCGGTGACCCCGTCGAAGTCGCCGCCCGGCCGGTTCCGGTCTTCAAGCCCAGCAAGGAGTTGCGAGCGATGGTCGCGGACCACAACGCGAACGTCTCTCCCTAACCGCCAGTTCCTCCGGAACTTGGCGCGGCCCCGACCGTCAGGCGGCGGGGCCGCGTCGCGTTTGGGCCCCGGAGGTCCGGTGCCGCCGGCCCTGGGTATCATTCGAGGGCTGAGCGACCATCCCATTTCCAACACGAGGGCTCCCATGCGCTTGCGTCGATCACTCGCCGTCGCCGTCCTGCTCACGTCCTTCGCCCGATCGGGCAGCGCGCAGGCGGTGCGCTACGAGGTATCGGTCGCTTCCCCCGCGGCGCACCTCTTTCACGTGAAGGCCGAATTCCCGGCCGCCGGCACCGACACGCTGCTCGTGTCGCTGCCGGCGTGGAGTCCCGGGAACTACGAGATCCAGAACTACGCGCGCTTCGTGCGCCACTTCGCGGCGCAGGACGCGTCGGGCAAGTCGCTGTTCTGGGACCGGCTCGACAAAGACACCTGGCGCATCGGCACGGGCAAGAGCGCGAGCATCACCATCGCCTTCGATTTCCTGGCGGACGAGATCGATCTCTCCCGGGCGCGCCTCGGCGCGGACTTCGGTGAGTTCCTCGGCACGAACCTGTTCCTCTACCAGGAAGGGCATCTGGACCGCCCCGCCGAAGTACGCTTCGCGCTGCCGCCGGGGTGGGTGGTCGCGACGGCGTTGTCCCGCGCCGCCGACGCCTATCGAGCCGCCGACTACCACGAGCTGGCCGATGCCCAGACCTTCGTTGGACATTTCAGCCTCGATTCGCTGCCGGTGGACGGGAAGTGGATCCGGATCGCGCTCTGGCCGGCGGCCGACTACACACCGGCCGTGGCGCGCAATCTCCGGGACGGCATCGCCAAGCAGGCCGCGGTGCAGAACGCGATGATGGCGGGCGCCCCCTACGACGTCTACACGGTGTTCTTCAACGTCTACCACGAGCCAATCCAGTTCGGCGGCGGGCTGGAGCACGCCGCCTCGCAATTCGACATCATGCCGGCCAACGGCTTCGCCGACGGAGACGGGACGCTGGGGTCGTTCATGCGGCCGCTCACGTCACACGAGTTCTTCCATCTGTGGAACGTGAAACGTATCCGGCCGGCGGAAATGTGGCCGTACGACTACCACGAGGAGCAGTACACGCCGCTCCTGTGGTGGTCGGAAGGCGTGACCGATTACTACGGCGACGCCACCAACCGGCGCGCTGGGCTGTGGACCGACGATCAGTGGCTCGAGAGCATGCAGTCCAACGTGGAGCAGGTGCAGTCAGCACCCGAGCCCTGGAGTGAGGAAGACGGCAGCGCCGCCACCTGGATCAACGAAGTGTTCGTGAACAGCTCCCAGCTCTACTATCCCAAGGGGTCGCTCACGGGACTGCTGCTCGACATCTCGATCCGCGACGCGACCGACAACCGGCATGGCCTGGACGAAGTCGCGCGCAACCTCTACACCCGGTTCTCCAAGCAAGGCAAGGGATTTCGGACCGCCGACCTGCTCGCGCTGCTCACGGAAGCCGGCCTGCCCGACGCCCCGGGCTTCTATCAGAAGTACATCAACGGGCGCGACGAATTGCCCTACGAGCAGATCCTCCCCAAAGGCGGCATCGCCGTCATGCGACACAGCACCACGTCGCCGCTGCTGGGCGTCCAGACCGGCAGCGTGGCGAACGTCGTCGTGGGCATCGTGCCCGGCGGCCCGGCGGAAGCGGCCGGCCTCATGACGGGAGACACCATCGTGTCGGTGGGCGACGTCCCGGCCACGCCCGCCCAGGATTGGGGCCCGACGTTCCGCGACCACTACCGGGGCAAGGCGGGTGCCGCGCTGCCCATCGTGGTGCGGCGCGACGGCAAGACGCTGACGCTCAACGCGACGGTGTCCGAGCGGACCGTGAATACGTTCATCCTGTCGAAGGCGGTGAGCCCGGACCCCAAGGCGGCGCGCATCTGGCACGGCCTGGCGACGGGGACGGTGGGGAACTGAGCCAGTGGTCCGATTGAAGTTCCTCGCCCGCTACGCCGAGCTGGTCGGCCAGGAAGACCTCGAGCTGGCCGTGCCGGTGCCCACGACGGTGGCGGAGGTCGTGCGCCGCGTCCGAGCAAGTGTGCCCGGCGCGGGCGCTCTCCCCGAGCAGCCGCTCACGGCGGTGAATCTGCGGCACGTGCGTTCCGACGCTCAGGTCCGAGACGGTGATGAAGTCGCCTTTCTGCCGCCGCTGGCGGGCGGCTAGCGGTGCAGGGGGGATACACGACGCGCGAGCCGATCTCGCCCGCGGCCCTGCTCGCCCTCGTCGCGGGCCCCGACTGCGGCGCGACCTGCCTTTTCCTCGGCACGGTGCGTGACGGACCTGAGGACGGCGGCGTCACGGGCATCGAATACAGTGCCTACGAGGCGATGGTCGGGGCGGAGCTCGACCGGATCATCGCGGAGGCGCGCCGCCGGTGGCCGGCCGTGCGGGTGGCGCTGCGGCACCGCCTGGGACTCGTGCCCACGGAAGAGGCGAGCATCGGCATCGCCGCGGCGGCACCCCACCGCGCCGACGCGTTCGCCACCTGCCGCTACGTGATCGAGGAAGTGAAGCAGCGGCTGCCGATCTGGAAGAAAGAGCTGCGCGCCGACGGCTCGGTGTTGTGGGTGGATCCGCAGGGTCGTCCCGCCGTGGTGGGACCCGAGTGACCACTCCGCTTGACCGGCTGGGGCGCCCGCTCGGCAGCGTGCGGGTGTCGGTGACCGACCGCTGCAACATGCGCTGCAACTACTGCATGCCGGAGGCGGAGTACGTCTGGCTGCCGCGCGATCAGATCCTCACGTTCGAGGAAATCGCGCGCCTCGTCGGCGTGTTCGCGGGGCTCGGCGCCGCGAAGGTCCGGCTCACCGGCGGGGAGCCGTTGCTGCGCCACGACCTGTCGACGCTGGTCCGGATGATCGCCGGCGAGTCGCGGGTGCGCGACCTGGCGCTCACCACCAACGGTGTGCTGCTCGCCAAGCACGCTCCGGCGCTGCGCGCGGCGGGCCTGCGGCGCGTCACCGTCAGTCTCGACACGCTGCGCCCCGACCGGATGGAGCGCTTTGCCCGCAGCGCGCGCCACGCCGACGTGCTCGCGGGGATCGGCGCCGCGCAGGCGGTGGGGTTCGAGCGCCTCAAGCTCAACAGCGTGGTGCTGCGCGGCTTCAACGACGACGAGCTGGCGGATCTGATCGAGTTCGCCCGCGCCCGCGACGCCGAGGTCCGCTTCATCGAGTACATGGACGTGGGCGGGGCCACCCGGTGGTCGCTCGACCGCGTGGTCTCGCAGCGGGAGATGCTCGATCGGCTGGGGCACCGGTATGGGGCGATCACGCCGATCACCGGCGACGATCCCCGTGCGCCCGCCGAGCGATTCGCGTTGCCGGACGGCACGACGTTCGGCATCATCGCCTCCACCACGGCACCGTTCTGCCGGGCGTGCGATCGCAGCCGGCTCACCGCCGACGGGCAATGGCTGTTGTGCCTGTATGCCGAGCGGGGCATCGATCTGCGGGCACCGCTGCGCGAGGGTGCGACCGACGCCGAGCTGGCCGTCCTGCTGCGCGATGCATGGCTGGGACGGACCGATCGCGGCGCGGAGGAGCGTCTGGCACTGGCGGAGCGCCAGCCGCTGTATCAGGTGAACGGCCTGCGGGCCGATCCCCACCGGGAGATGCATACGCGGGGCGGCTAAGAAGTATATTCTCCGCGTCCTCGACCATCGGCACTCGCTCCATGTTCGGAAAAATCACGGTAGTCGGCGCCGGCAACGTCGGCGCCACGGCGGCCCAGCGCCTGGCGGAGAAGAACCTCGCGCGCACGGTGGTCATGGTCGACGTGGTGGAGGGCGTCCCCCAGGGGAAAGCGCTCGACCAGTGGGAATCGGCGCCGATCGAGGGGTTCGATACGCGGATCGTGGGGGCGAATACCTATGCCCCGGCCGAGGGCAGCGACCTGTTCATCGTCACGGCCGGCATCGCGCGCAAACCGGGCATGAGCCGGGACGACCTGGTGCGCACCAACGCCGAGATCGTCAAACAGGTCTCCCTCCAGATCAAACAGGTCGCGCCGCAGGCGATCGTCGTGATGGTTTCGAACCCGCTCGACGTCATGTGCTGGGTGGCGAAAGAGGTCACCGGCTTCCCGCGCGAGCGGGTCGTCGGCATGGCCGGCGTGCTCGACACGGCCCGCTACCGCAGCTTCCTGGCCGAGGCGTTGAACGTCTCGGTCGAAGACATCCAGGCGATGGTGCTGGGCGGACACGGGGATACGATGGTGCCTCTGGTGTCCTGCACCACCGTCTCCGGGATCCCGGTGAGCCAGCTCCTGGACCAGGCGACGCTCGACAAGATCGTGGAGCGCACCCGCAGCGGGGGCGCGGAGATCGTGGCGCTCTTGAAAACCGGGTCGGCCTACTACGCCCCCTCGGCGGCGGCGGTGCAAATGGTCGAGTCGATCGTGCTCGACAAGAAGCGAATCCTGCCGTGCGCGGCCTGGCTCGAGGGTGAGTACGACCTTTCGGGGATCTACTGCGGCGTGCCCTGCAAGCTCGGGTCGAAGGGGGTGGAGCGGATTCTCGAAGTGCAGCTCACGGCGACCGAGCGGGCCGCGCTCACGAAGTCGGCCGGTGCCGTGAAGGAGACGATGGCAGCGGTGAAGCTCTAGGCGGCCCCCGACCAGGCTTTCCCTTCGGGCTGCGGCCGCAGTGTGGCGTGCAGCAGGTCGCGATTCAGCTGCGCGATGACGTCCACCGAAATCTCCTTGGGGCAGGCCGCCATGCACTCGCCGTGGTTGGTGCACGCCCCGAACCCCGCCTCGTCCATCACGTCCACCATCCTGACCACCCGGCTGTAGCGCTCCGGCTGTCCCTGCGGCAGGCTCCCCAGGTGCGACACCTTGGCGGCCACGAACAGCATGGCGCTGGCGTTGGGGCAGGCGGCTACGCACGCGCCGCAGCCGATGCACGCCGCGGCGTCCATGGCGCGGTCGGCGTCGCGTTTCGGCACCGGCAGGCCGTTCGCCTCGGGAGCACTCCCCGTACGGGCAGTGATGAACCCGCCCGCTTGGATGACGCGATCGAACGCGGTGCGGTCCACCACCAGGTCCTTGAGCACGGGGAAGGCGCGGGCGCGCCACGGCTCGATCCAGATCTCGTCGCCGTCGGCGAACTGGCGCAGGTGCAGCTGGCAGGCGGTGGTGGCGCGTTGTGGTCCGTGCGGCCGCCCGTTGATCACGATCCCGCAGGAGCCGCAGATGCCCTCGCGGCAATCGTGGTCGAACGCGACCGGCTCCTCCTTCCGGGTCACGAGCACTTCGTTCAACACGTCCAGCATCTCGAGGAAGGACATGTCGGGCGAGACATCGGTCGCCTCGTAGCGGACGAAGCGGCCGGCGGTCGCCGGACCGGCCTGCCGCCACACGTGCAGCACGAGGCGCATCACTTGTAGCTCCGCTGGGCCAGGTGGACGTGCTCGAACGCGAGCGGCTCCTTGTGCAGCGCGGGCGCGGTGCCCGCGCCCTTCCATTCCCACGCGGCGACGTAGGAGAAACGGGCGTCGTCCCGTTTTGCTTCACCGTCGGGGGTCTGGAACTCCTCGCGGAAATGGCCGCCGCAGGATTCCTCGCGCTGCAGGGCGTCCTCGCACAGCAGCTCGGCAAATTCCAGAAAATCAGCCACCCGGCCCGCCTTCTCGAGCGCCTGGTTGAGATCTTCGCCCTTGCCGCTCACGTACACGTCCTTCCAGAACCGACCGCGCAGCTCCTGGATGGCTCCGATCGCCTGCTCGAGGCCTGCACGATTGCGCGACATGCCGCAGCGGTCCCACAGAATGCGTCCCAGCTCGCGGTGAAACGCATCCACGCTCGTCGCGCCCTGCACGCCGAGCAGCCGGGAGGTGCGATCGGCCACTGCTGCTTCGACCTGGCGGAACGCCGGGTGGGTCTCATCCACCGGTGGCAGGTTCGCCTGGGCGAGATAGTCACCGATGGTGTAGGGCAAGATGAAGTAGCCGTCGGCCAGTCCCTGCATCAGCGCCGAGGCGCCGAGCCGGTTGGCGCCGTGATCGGAGAAGTTGGCCTCACCGATCACGTGCAACCCGTCGAGGTTGGACATCAGGTTGTAGTCCACCCACAGGCCGCCCATGGTGTAGTGCGGCGCCGGATAGATGCGCATCGGGACTTCGTAGGGGTTCTCCCCCGTGATGCGCTCGTACATCTCGAACAGGTTGCCGTAGCGCTCGGCGATCGCCGGCTGCCCCAACCGCTGGATCGCGTCGCGGAAGTCGAGATAGACGCCGTGCCCCTGGGGGACGACGCTGTGGCCCGCGTCGCACATGTCCTTGGCGCGCCGCGACGCGACGTCGCGCGGCACCAGGTTGCCGAAGCTCGGGTAGAGCCGCTCGAGGTAGTAGTCCCGCTCGGCATCGGCGATCTCGCCGGGGCGCCGCGCATCGCCCTGCTGTCTGGGGACCCAGATGCGGCCGTCGTTGCGCAACGATTCGCTCATCAGAGTCAGCTTCGACTGATGCGGTCCGTGCGCCGGGATGCAGGTCGGGTGGATCTGGGTGAAGCAGGGATTGGCGAACAGGGCGCCCCGCTTGGCCGCCCGCCAGGTCGCCGTGACGTTGCACCCCTTGGCGTTGGTCGAGAGGAAGTACACGTTCGCATAGCCGCCCGTGGCGAGCACCACCGCGTCGGCCGCGTGCGAGCGGATCCGGCCGCTCACGAGATCCCGCACTACGATGCCGCGCGCTTTCCCATCGACGAGGACGAGGTCGAGCATCTCGGTGCGCGGATGCATGGTGACCTGGCCCAACCCGATCTGGCGGGACAGCGCCTGGTAGGCACCGAGCAGCAGCTGCTGGCCGGTCTGGCCGCGGGCGTAGAACGTGCGCGAAACCTGCGCGCCGCCGAAAGAGCGGTTGGCCAGGAGACCGCCGTACTCGCGGGCGAACGGCACCCCCTGCGCCACGCATTGATCGATGATGTCGACGCTGATCTGGGCGAGGCGATGCACGTTCGCTTCGCGCGAGCGGAAGTCGCCCCCCTTCACGGTATCGTAGAAGAGACGCCAGACCGAATCGCCGTCGTTCTGGTAGTTCTTGGCGGCGTTGATCCCGCCCTGCGCGGCGATCGAGTGCGCGCGCCGCGGCGAATCCTGGAAGCAGAAGCACGACACGCGGTACCCCAGATCGGCGAGCGAGGCGGCGGCCGAGGCGCCCGCCAGCCCGGAGCCGACCACGATGACCTCGAACTTCCGCTTGTTAGCCGGGTTCACGAGCTTCATCTCGAAGCGGTGGCGCTCCCACTTCTGCTCGATCGGCCCGTCGGGGATCCGGGCGCGCAGCTCCACGGTCATCGGACACCCCCGGTGAGAACGGCGAGGGGCACGGCGGCGAAGCCGCCGGCCACGACGAGGCTGAACACCAGGGCGAACCCGCGGCGCGTCGCGTTGTATCTGGGGTGGTTCAGCCCGAGCGTCTGGCACGCACTGTAGATGCCGTGGTACACGTGCAGGCTCAGGGCGCCCATCGCGACCAGGTAGGCCGCGGCGACGGGGGCGCGCCCGAAGCTCGCGACCACGTTGTGGTAGGGATCGCCCGGGGAAAACGCCGGGTTGGCCGGGCCGAACGTCAGGTCGAGCAGGTGGTAGACGACGAACAACAGGATGATCACCGCGCCCCAGCGCAGCGTGCGCGCGGCGTACGTCGTTTCGACGAGCCGGAGGGCGTGGTAGCCCACGGGGCGCGCCGCCCAGCTGGCCCGGGTGACGACGTAGGCGGCCCAGACGTGCAACCCCGCGGCGGCGACGAGGAACAGCCGCACCAGCCAGAGCAGCTGGCCGCGGCCGAAGAACGGGGCGCCAACGGTGCGCAGTCCCTCGGCGTATGCATTGAAGTGTCCCGGACCCTGAAAGACCTTGAGATTGCCGATCATATGTCCCAGGACGAAGCCCAAGAGGACGACGCCTGAGACAGCCATGACCACCTTCTTGCCGATGAGCGATTGCGTGAGGGTGGTCACGCGGGACATCCGCGACTCCGGGACGGGGTGGAAGGTCGTGCGCATGATACTCAGGGAGGCGAGGCCGGTAAAGCCGAGCGGGAGGCGCGGAGTCTGAGCCCGATACAGATTACGGCGCCATCGACTCTCAGCCGGGCGACCGCATGGCTATCGCCGCGCGACGCATCGTCTCCACCACGTTCGAGATCCAGGGACGCACGATCCGGGAGTACCAAGGCATGGTGAGCGGCGAGTTGACGGCGACGGCGGCGCGTCCGACGGTGGTGATCGTGGGCGCCGGGTTCGGCGGGTTGCGCACCGCCCGGGCGCTGCGGCGCGCGCCGGTGGACGTGCTGCTGGTGGACCGGCACAACTACCACCTGTTTCAGCCGCTGCTCTACCAAGTGGCCACCGCCGGCCTCGAGCCGGAGGAGATTGCCAAGCCGGTGCGGGCGATCCTGCGCCGCTCCCCGAATTTCGATTTTCGCATGGTCACGGTGACGGGAGTCGATTTTGTCGAGCGGCGCCTGCACACCGGTGACGGGCCGATCGCCTATGACTTCCTGGTGCTCGCGTGCGGCGCCCAGACGAACTTCTTCGGGATGACCGGGGTCGAGCAGCACGGCTTCGTGCTCAAGGACATCCCCGATGCGGTGCGCATCCGCAACCACGTGCTGTCGTGCTTCGAGGAAGCGATGTTTGAGCCCGATGCCGAGCGGCGCCGCGCCCTGCTCACCTTCGCCGTGGTGGGAGGCGGGCCGACCGGGGTCGAGATGGCCGGGGCGCTCTCGGAGCTGATCCGGCTGGTGCTGGTCAAGGACTACCCCCGGTTGAACCTCAAGGACGTGCGCATCCTGCTGCTCGAGGCCGGCGACCGTGTGCTCGCCGGGTTTCCGACGCGGTTGTCGGAGGCTGCGGCCGCCACCTTGTGGCGCAAACACGTCGAGGTCCGTCACGGCGCCATGGTCGCCGACTACGACGGCGCCGCGGCCCGCCTGATGAGCGGGGAAGTGATCCCGTCACGCACGTTGATCTGGGCGGCCGGAGTCCGCGCGGCGCCATTGGCCGGACAGCTGGGCGTTCCCACGGCCCACCTGGGCCGCGTGGTGGTCGAGCCGACGCTCCAGCTCGCGGGCCATCCGGAGGTCTTCGTGATCGGGGACTCGGCGTTCCTCGAAGCGCAGGGGCCCTCGCTGCCGATGATGGCGCCCGTGGCGATCCAAATGGGCGAGACCGCCGCGGGCAACATCCGCCGGGCGTTGGACGGAGCGCCGCCCCGCCCATTCCGCTACCGCGATCCCGGGACGCTGGCGACCATCGGACGAAACGCGGCGGTCGCGCGTATTCATGGGGTGTCGTTCACGGGGTTCCCGGCCTGGGTCGTGTGGCTGGTGGTGCACCTGATCCAGCTCATCGGGT
>JBGPHP010000114.1:0-9751 GCA_041484445.1 Gemmatimonadota bacterium | reverse complement strand
GCGGCTGCTCGGCAGCTTCAACGAGATCGTGGACAACTGGCTCGATTTCTTCACCTACACCCAGTTCATCGACCGGGACGGCAAGTTCCAGCTCAAGATGCTGTCGGTGAGCGCCTTCGACCCGCTGTCGCGCTCGATGGGACCGATGCTCAAGGAGGAGTCGTTCCACCTGGGGACCGGGAACAACGGGCTGCTGCGGATCGTGAAGGCCGGGAAGATGCCTCCCGAGGTGATCCAGCGCTTCTTCTACAAGTGGATTCCGACCGCGTTCGACCTCTTCGGCACCGACAATTCCTCGTCCGCTCACTGGGCATACGTGTGGGGCCTGAAGGGGCGCTATGACGAGCGGGAGAGCGAGATCGAGCCGGACAAGAGCAAGTTGAACGAGATGTCCCGCAGTCTGTACCGCCAGGAGATCGTCAAACTCATCGAGCGCCTCAACCTATTCATCCCGGAGCGCGAGCGCTGGCTGCGGGTGCCCGAGCTCACGTTCAACCGCAAGATCGGCATGTACGCCCACCAGCATTTCGCGGTGGACGGACAGCCGGTGAGCCCGGAGCGCTACCCCGCCTACCTGGAGACGGTGCTCCCCCGCCCCGAGGACATCGCCCTGGTGCACAACATCGAGAAAGAAGAGGGCTGGATCGAGCCGAAGAAGGCGGACAGCCTGCTCCAGTGAGCAGGCCGTTCGTCATCGCGCACCGCGGCGCCTCGGCGGTCGAGTACGAGAATTCCCTCGCCGCCTTCCGCGCCGCGGCCCGGCTCGGCGCGGATGGCGTGGAGCTGGACGTCCACGCCACTCAGGACGGCGCCCTCGTCGTTCACCACGACGCCTCGATCGCCGGGCTGTACATTCCGGGTGCCTCCGCCGACCAGGTGCGGGCACAGCGTCTCCCCAATGGCGAGCCGCCCCCGTTGCTCGAGGAAGCCCTAGCCGCCGTGGATCCCCGGCTGCGCGTCTACGTGGAGGTCAAGACCCTGCCAGCCAGCTCGGACGCTCATCTGCTCGCCGTCCTGGACGCCGGTCCGAACCCGGCCGGTTATGCCGTGCACGGCTTCGATCACCGCATCCTGGCGCGGCTCGGCCGCGCGCGGCCCACGTTGCCGCGAGGCGTGCTGAGCGCGAGCTATCCGATCCGGCCGCTCGTCCCGCTCACCGATGTCGGGGCGGTGGCGTTCTGGCAGGAACGCTCCCTCGTGGACCTCGAGCTGTCGGCGACGCTCCACCTCGCCGGCGCCCAGCTGATCGTGTGGACCGTGGACGAGCCATCCGAGATGCGCCGGCTGGCCGGCCTGGGCGCCGATGGGCTGTGCACCAACCGGCCGGACGTCGGCCGGCGCACCGTGGACGCCCTGCGCGCATGAGCACTCCCCCGTCTCCCGCACCGCCGCGGGTCGCGGTGATCGGCGCCGGCACGATGGGCCACGGCATCGCCTACGTCGCCGCTATCGCCGGCTGCCGCGTATCGCTGTGCGACAGCGCGGCCGATGCCCTCGCCGACGCCCAGCACCGCATCGAGTCGCTCGCGGCCGGCGGCCTGCAGCGCGGCAAGATCACTGAGACCGACCGCGCCGCAGTGCACCAGCGGCTGCGCTACACCAAGGAGCTGGACGACGCGGTGATGGACGCGGACATCGTCGTGGAGGCGGTGGTCGAGCGGTTGAATACGAAGCAGCTGCTGTTCGCCGCCGTCGAGCGGCAGGCCCCCAAGGACGCGCTGCTGACGACCAACACGTCGTCGCTCTCGGTCGGGCAAATCGCCGCGGCGGTCCGCGAGCCCGCACGCCTCATCGGCCTGCACTTTTTCAACCCGGTGCACCTCATGCGCCTGGTGGAAATCGTGCGCCACGGCCGGACGCCGATCGAAACCGTGGATCGCGCCATCGCTTTCGCGCGACGGCTCGGCAAGGAGCCGATCGTGGTGCAGGACTCGCCCGGCTTCGCCTCGAGCCGGCTCGGCGTCGTGCTGGGCCTCGAAGCGATGCGGATGCTCGAACAGGGCGTGGCCACGGCCGAGGACATCGACAAGGCGATGGAGCTGGGCTACAACCACCCGATGGGGCCGTTGAAGCTCACGGATCTCGTGGGGCTGGACGTCCGGCTCGCGATCGCCGAGTACCTCCACCAGCAGCTGCGGATGCCGCACTACGCGCCGCCCCAGATCCTCAAGGACAAAGTGGCGAAGGGAGAGCTCGGCAGGAAAACGGGAAAGGGGTTCTACACCTGGAGCGACTGACCCGCATCACCGACGTCCACATCCATATCCAGCCGTGGCGGGACCTGAAGCCGAGCGTCCAGGCCGTGATGCGCGCCGGCAAGGAAGATCACTGGGACTTCCTGCTGTCCCTGATGGACGACCCCCGGGCGCTGCTCGACGTCATGGACCGCGCCGGCGTATGGCGGGTGGGCCTCGTGAACTACCCGAGCCCCGACATCATGGGGTTCACCGATTCGACCAACGAGTTCGCCGCCCGCTACGCCCAGGCCGATCCCGCACGGCTCCTGCCGTACGGGGGCGTCCATCCCCGCTTCACCACCGATGGCGCGGCGGGCGTGGATCGGCTGCTCGAGCTGGGCATCCGCATGCTCAAGATCCACCCCAACCACCAGGCGTTCCCCGCCAATGCCTACACCGACGGGTTGGATGCCCTGGCCCGGATCTACCGGCGCTGCGAGGAGCGCGGGCTCCCGGTTCTGGTCCATACCGGCACGTCGATCTTCCCCGGCGCCCGCTCCAAGTGGGGCAACCCCATGGAGCTGGATGACGTGGCGATCGATTTTCCGGACCTCCGCCTCGTCATGGCCCACGGCGGCCGCCCCCTGTATATGGAAGAGGCTTTCTTCATCTTGCGGCGTCATCGCAATGTCCGGCTCGACGTATCCGGCATTCCGCCGCTCAAATTGCTGGACTACTTTCCCCGCCTGGCCGAGATCGGCGACAGAGTGCTGTGGGGCACCGATTGGCCGAGTCCCGGCGTGAAGGACCTGAGGGGGAACATCGACCAGTTCCTCACGCTGCCGCTCGCCGAGGGCTTGCGGCGGGCCATTCTCGAGACGAACGCGCTGGGGCTGTTTCCCGCTCCCTAGCGACGGCACCACGACCCTTACGTCCGGAGTACCGTGCATGCGTGTGCTTCTCCTGGCCGCCCTCGGATGCTGCGCCGCGGCGGCCGCGGCCCCCCCGCCTCTCGACGCCCAGGCGGGCCGCATCAGCTTCGATACGTTTTCCCTCGCTAACGGCCTGCGCGTCATCACTTCCGAAGATCATTCGACGCCGGTCGTGGCCGTGGATGTGTGGTACAGCACCGGCTCGCGCAACGAGCGTCCGGGCCGCTCCGGCTTCGCACACCTGTTCGAGCACATGATGTTTCAGGGCTCGGCTCACGTGAAGAAGGCGGAGCACTTCCAGCTGGTGGAGCGGGCCGGCGGGAACGAAAACGGGAGCACGCAGGAAGACCGCACCAACTACTTCGAGGTGCTGCCCTCCAACCGCCTCAACCTGGCCCTGTGGCTCGAGGCTGACCGGATGCGCTCCCTGGCGATCACCCAGGACAACTTCGAGAACCAGCGTGAGACCGTGAAGGAAGAGCGCCGGCTGCGGGTGGACAATCAGCCCTACGCCCGCGCGTTCGTCGACGGCCTCACCCTGCCCTTCGACAGCACCGGCTGCTTCGCATACGCGCATTCGGTGATCGGCGACATGGCCGACCTGAACGCGGCGACGCTGCCCGACGTGCAGGCGTTCTTCGACACCTACTACGCGCCGAACAACGCGACCATGGCCGTGGTGGGGGACTTCAATCCCGCGGAGCTGCGACGGCTCATCACCCAATACTACGCCAATATCCCGAGCCATCCGGCACCCGCGGCGGTGAGCTGCGACTATCGCCTGAGCCCGGGCCTGGTCCGGCGTGAGTTCCCCGACGAGCACGCCAACCTTCCGGCTGTGATCCGGCTGTACCGGGTTCCGCCGCACGGCGACGCGGACACCCCGGCGATCGAGCTCATGAACATCATTCTCGGCCAGGGCGAGAGCTCCCGGCTCAACATCGCCATCGTGCGCCGCGCCAAAGCGGCACTGGGCGCCGGCGCCGGCAGTCCCGGGACGCACCGCGGGCCCGGGACGATGTTCGTGTTCGGCATCGCCAACCAGGGTATCGAGATCAACTATCTCGACAGCCTGCTCGCAGCCCAGGTGGACACCATCCGCGGCAGCGGGGTGACGGCCGACGAGCTCACGAAGGCCAAGAACACGTTTCGCGCGCGCTTCATCGAGAATCGGGAAACGGTCCTCAACAAGGCCGAGGAGCTGCATCATTACGCCATGTTCCATGCATCGCTCGCCGACATGAACAGCGACCTGGACCGCTACCTGGCGGTGACCAACGACGACATCCGCCGGGTCGCGGCCAGGTATCTCGATCCCGCCAACGCCGTCATCCTGGTGATCAAGCCGACGGCGGGAGGTGGACAATGAACGCGAATCGACTCACCGGCATGCTCGGGCTCGCGGCCCTGCTGTCCGCCGCTCCGGCCATCCGCCTGTCCGCTCAGGATTCCTTTCCGGCGAAGCCGCCGGCTCCCACGCCACTCGCGCCGGTCCGTTTTCCGCCGTTCCAGGAAGCGGTCCTGCCCGGGGGCATGATCCTGCTGGTCGTCGAGAACCACGAACAACCGGTAATTTCGGTGAACCTGAATTTCCGCGCCGGATCGGTGTACGATCCGGCCGGCAAGGATGGCACCGCCGAATTCGTCGCGCAGCTGCTCACCAAGGGCACTCCTACCCGGACCGCCGACCAGATTTCGGCCGCCATCGAGGGCGTGGGCGGGAGCCTCAGCGCGTCATCCGGCGACGACTTCCTCACGGTGTCGGCCGATGTGTTGAGTGATCACGCGGACCTCGCGTTCGATCTGTTGGGGGACGTCGTGCGCCGGGCCACCTTCCCCGCCGACGAGCTGGAGCTGGCCCGCACGCAGGCGCTGTCCGCCCTGGCACTCTCGCTGTCGCAACCGGAAAACGTGGCGGACCGCTTCTTCCGCCAGGAGATCTACGGTCGGCACCCCTACGGGCGCAGCCCGGAAACCGGGTCGTACCGGGCGATCACCCAGGAAGACGTCAAACGATTCGCCGCCGCCCGCATCCGGCCCGCCGGGGCGCTGCTCGTCGTCGCGGGCGACGTCACACTGGCGCGCGCCCGGGCGCTCGCCATCAAGGCGTTCGCGGGCTGGGTCGGCACGCCGGCGATCGTCGCCGCGCCGCCGGCCCCGCCGGTGAAGGGGGCCACCGACATTCTCCTCGTCCATCGCCCCGGCTCGGTGCAAGGCAACGTCCAGATCGGGAATACGACCTTCGCCCCGACCGATTCGGGCTACTACGCGGCCCGCGTCGCGACGCAGGTGCTGGGCGGCGGTCCCGACGCACGGCTGTTTCTCATCCTGCGCGAGCAGAAGAGCTGGACGTACGGCTCGTATGCCGGCCTCACCCGTCGGCGGGGCCTGGGAAACTGGGAGGCGACATTCGAGGGCCGTACCGAGGTCGTGGATTCCGCGCTGGTCGAAATGCTGCACCAGATCGACCGGATGCGCACGGAGCTCGTGCCCGACAGCGAGATCATCAACACGAAGGGCTTCCTCGTCGGCTCCTTCCCGCTCACGATCGAGACGCCCGAGCAGATCGCGTCCGCCGTGGCGACTGCCCGACTGCTCGGACTGGGGACGGACTATGTCCGGCTCTACCGGGAGCGCCTGGCCGCCGTCACTCCGGCGCGGGCGCGCACCGCCGCCGCGCGGACCTACCATCGCTCGACGCTGAGCATCGTGGTGGTGGGCGACGGTGAGAAGCTCTACGACCGGCTCAAAGCGATCGCCCCGGTCCGCATCGTGGACGTGGACGGCAAGCCGCTCACGCCCGACGACCTCCATCCCAAGACGGGCGCACCCACGCTCGACCGTGCCCAGATCGTCACACGCGCGGACAGCTTCCAGATCGTCATCCAGGGAGCCCCTAACGGGTCCCTGGCTTCGCAGACGACCGTGTCCGCCGACTCGATCGTGTACCAGGAGCGGACGGTCATCGCCGGGGGGATGGTGCAGCAAGGCACGACCGTGCACTTCAACCCCGCGGATCTCAGCGTCACGCAGGTCGACCAGACCGGGCGGGTGCAGGGCCAGCCGGCGAACATCCATCTCACCTATGCCGCCGGCCGGGTGAAGGGTAAGTCCACCACACCGCAACCGGGGGGTGCGTCGCAGACCCTGGACATCGACACCACAGTGACGCCGGGCACCTACGACGACAACGCGCTCAGCCTCATCATCCCCGCGCTGCCGCTGGCGGACGGCCAGAGCCTGGCCCTGAACGTGTTTGAGTCGGGCAAGGGAGTGATCGCGGTGATGCAGGTGAAGGTGTCCGACGGAGGGAGCGTGACCGTGCCCGCGGGTACGTTCCAGGTCTTCAGGCTCGACATTACCGGGGGACAGGTGCCGACCGCGTTCTACGTCACCAAGGACACCCCTCGCCGCATCGTGAAGATCGAGCTGGTCGGCGCGCCCTTCGTCTTCGAGCTCGTGAAATGATTCCCCCCAGGCGGGAGACCCCACCGATGCGACCCACGTGGATCCTGGCGCTGCCGCTCGCCGCGGCATGCGCCTCGGCGAGCGCCCGACCGGCGGTCCAGGCGCCCGCTCCGGCGGCGGCGGAGACGACCAGCGCGCAGCGGCCGCAGTATCCGACGACCTACCGGCGGCACCAGAACCCGCCCGTGGTGATTCGCAACGCCACGATCATGACGGCCACCGGACAGGAGATCGCGGGCGGCTCAATCCTGTTCCGCGACGGGCGCATCGTGAGCGTCGGTGTCACGGTCGAGGCGCCCGCCGATGCCGTCGTGGTCGACGGGACCGGCAGGTACGTGACGCCAGGCATCATCGACGACCACTCGCACCTCGGGGTGTACGCGGCGCCGGGTACCGACGCCGAATCCGACGGGAACGAAGCGACCAACCCGGTGACGGCTGAGGTCTGGGCCGAGCACTCGTTCTGGCCGCAAGATCCGCAGATCCCACTCGCCATCGCGGGTGGCATCACCACGATCCAGGCGTTGCCGGGATCGGCGAACCTGATCGGCGGACGCAGCGCGGTGCTCAAGCTCATTCCCGCGCGGACGGTGCAGGAAATGAAGTTTCCCGGAGCGCCCTACGGCCTGAAGATGGCCTGCGGCGAGAACCCCAAGCGCGTCTACCGGAGCCGGGGACCGTCCACCCGGATGGGCAACATGGCCGGCTACCGTGCGGCGTTCATTCAGGCGGAGGGGTACCGCCAGCGCTGGGACAAATGGAACCGGACGCACCAGGGCGACCCGCCCCAGCGCGACCTGCGGCTCGAATCGCTGGCGGAGGTGCTGCGGGGGAACATGCTGGTGCAGAACCACTGCTATCGCGCCGATGAAATGGCGCAGATGCTCGATCTCGCGCACGAGTTCGGCTTCAAGATCCGGTCGTTCCACCACGCCGTGGAGGCGTACAAGATCGCCGACCTCCTGGCGCGCGAAGGGACGGCGGTCTCGGTCTGGGCCGACTGGTGGGGATTCAAGGAAGAAGCGATGGACGGCATCCACGAGAACGCCGCGCTGGTCCAGACGGCGGGAGGCCGGGTGGTGATCCACTCCGACAGCCCGAGCGGCATCCAGCGGCTCAACCAGGAAGCCGGAAAGGCCATGCAGGCGGGCAACCGGGCCGGCGTGCCGGTCACGCGTGATCAGGCGCTACGCTGGATTACGGCGAACCCGGCCTGGGTGCTCGGCATCGATTCGATCGTGGGAACGCTCGAGCCCGGCAAGATGGCCGACGTGGTGGTCTGGTCCACCGACCCGTTCTCCGTCTATGCCAAGGCGCTGCAGGTCTACAACGACGGGTGGCTCGTGTACGATCGCAGCGATCCCACCCACCAGCCGCGAACCGACTTCGAGCTCGGCCAGGTGCCGGCGCCGGGAGGTGACCGATGATCGCGTACCTGCTGGCCCAGACCATCGCCATCACCGGCGGCACCGTGTACCCGGTGTCCGGTCCCAAGATCGAGCACGCCACCGTCCTGATGCGCGACGGCCGCATCGTCGCGGTCGGCACCGACGTCGCCATCCCGGCCGACGCCACCCGGATCGACGCCGCCGGGAAATGGATCACGCCCGGCTTCATCGACGGCGGGGGCCAGATGGGGCTCGTCGAAATCGGAGCGGTGGGAGGGACTCGCGAGGGCCGGATGGACGGCGACACGATCGCCGCGGCGTTCAACGTGTCCGAGGGCCTCAACCCCGCTTCGCAGCTGATCCCGGTCACCCGGGTCGAGGGGATCACGACCACGCTGGCCGCGCCGTCGGGCCACCTGGTGAGCGGTCAGGCGGTGCTGATCGACCTGGACGGCGGCGCGATCGAGCAAATGCTCGTCAAGTCTCCGGTCGGCATCGTGGTCGATCTCTCCGAGAGCGGTAAGGACGAAGGCGGCGGCTCGCGCGCCGCGCTCGTCCAGCGGCTGCGCTCCGCGTTCCGCGACGCGCTGGAGTACGAGCGGCGCCGGGTGGATTTCAGCCGCGGCCAGATCGAGCCCCTCGCCGCCTCGGAGGCGGATCTCGAGGCGCTGCTGCCCATGTTGCACGGCCAGCTGCCGCTCATCGCCATCGCGAACCGACGCAGCGACATCGCTACAGCGTTGCGACTGGCGCGGGAGTTCAAGCTGCGATTGATCCTGGCCGGCGCCCAGGAAGGGTGGGAGGTCGCGGGCGACATCGCCGCCGCCGGCGTTCCCGTGCTGGTGGAGCCGCTCGACAACATTCCCTCCTACGACGCGCTCGGCGTGCGCTACGAAAACGCGGCTACGCTCGCCCGGGCCGGCATCAAGGTCGTGCTGCTCGAGAACGACACTCACAATTCCCGCAACCTGCGGCAGCAGTCGGGAAACGCGGTCTCCTACGGCCTGCCCTGGGACCAGGCGCTGCGCGCGGTCACACTGACCCCGGCCGAGGTGTTCGGGGTGGCGGATCGCTATGGATCGCTGGACGTGGGCAAGGTGGCGAACGTCGTCGTATGGTCGGGAGATCCGTTCGAGTTCTCGACGGGCGTGGAGCACGTGTACATTCGCGGGCGGGAGATCCCGCTCTCCAGTCGCCAACAGGAGCTATTCGAGCGATATCGACACCTCCCGCCGGCATACTAGGGCTGGTGGGAATAACGACGAAGGGCGGTGGCTGTCTGGCCACCGCCCTTCGCGCGTCAGTCACTTGTCCAGCTCAGGTCGCCGCCGGATAGACGCTCACCTTCATCCGCTTCTTGTCCTTGTACTCGAACTTCACGTGGCCATCCACCACACTGAACAGCGAGTCGTTCGAAGCCCGCCGGACGTTCTGCCCGGGGTGGAACTTCGTGCCGCGCTGCATCACGATGATGCTGCCCGCCGTCACGAACTCGCCGCCGTAGCGCTTCACGCCCAGATACTTGGGTTGCGAATCGCGGCCGTTGCGGGAAGAGCCGACACCCTTCTTGTGTGCCATCGCGCCCTCAGCCGACCGTTACGTCGGCGATCTTCACTTCGGTGAACGGCTGGCGGTGTCCGGCGTGCCGCCGATAGCCCGCCCGCCGGGCAAACCGGTAGATGCGGATCTTCTCGCCCTTGCCGTGCCGCACGACCTCAGCGGTGACCTTGGCTCCACGCACGACCGGCTGACCGGCTTGCACCTTCTTGCCGTCACTCGTGAGCAG
>JBGPHP010000113.1:0-10064 GCA_041484445.1 Gemmatimonadota bacterium | reverse complement strand
CGTCCACTTCACGGCGATCCAGGCCGATGGCTTCCGTAGCCTCGCCGAGGGTGACGCCGTCGAATTCGATGTCGCCCAGGGTCCGAAGGGTCTGCAGGCGCAGAACGTCCGCAAGGTCCAGTGACCGCTGTCGGGTCGCGGTAGTAGCGCGGGCCCGGGGGAAACCCCGGGCCCGCGTGTTTTCCCCCCACGGCCGGCGGCCTATATTCCGCCGATGCGCACCTTCACAGTCCTCACCCTCCCGCTGCTGCTCGGCGCGCCGGCCCTCCGCTCGCAATCCATCCCGCTCGCGTATCGGGGATTCGTGCTGGCCGCGCCGTACGGCGAGTTCACGGCCCGCGCCCGGCTCCTGGTCGAGCCACAGACGACGCCCCTGGTCTGCAATACGTCGCGCCGAACCGCGCAGCTCATGGAATGCGGCGCCCCGATCCGCGACCCGGCCGACAGCGCCCGCTTCTACCTCGCGGCGTACGTGCTGGAGGGACAGGTCGCGTTCCTCTCGTTCGGCGATTCAGGAACCGCACCGCTGGTGGAGCGCCTGCAGCGGGACCTGGAAGGGCGGTTCGGCAGGCCCCACGCCTCACGCGCGGGCATGTGGGAGTGGCGGTCGGGTCACGAGGTCGTGCGGCTCACATGGCGGGGACGTGGGCCGGCTCGTTGGGTCTACGTCGCCCTCTGGGACGAGCCGTTGATGAACCGCATCGCCCGCTACGTTCCCCGCCCCCGACACTGATCGGCCCGTACTGCCCAACCGCCTTTCTGCATGCTCGTCGTCCGCCTGGCGCTCGGAGTATTGGCCGGCTACCTGCTGCTGACCGGACTGTTGTGGTTGATCCAGCACCGGCTCGCCTTCCCCGCTCCGCGAGCCCCGCTCCCTGATCCCGCCCGGGCGGGGTTGCCCGATGCCGAGACATTCAGCCTGACGCTCGGGGACGGCACGCGTCTCGCCGGCTGGTATCTCCCGCCGCAGACCCGGGGTTGGAGTTTCCCCGCCCTGCTCTGGTTGTACGGCAACAGCGAAACGATTGCGATGATCGCGCCGGTGCTGCGCGAGTTCCGGCCGCCGGACGTGGCGGTGATGGTAGTGGACTATCCGGGTTACGGCGCGAGTGAGGGGCGCGCCAGCGAGCCCGGTCTCTACGAAGCCGCCGAGCGGGCCTATGACGCGATCGTGGCCCGGCCGGGCGTCGACGCGTCACGAGTCTTCATCTATGGACGCTCGCTGGGCAGCGCCGTAGCGTCGCACCTCGCGACGACTCGCCCGCCGGCCGGGCTGGTGCTCGAATCGCCCTTCACGAGTGCCCGCGACATGGCTCGACGCCATTACCCGCTGTTCCCCGCCGCCCTGATCCGGGTGCGGCTCGACAACCTCGCGACCATGCCGCGCGTCCGCTGTCCCGTGCTCGTGTTTCACGGCACCGCGGATCGCCTGGTCCCGATGCGTATGGGTCAACGCGTCGCCGCCGCTGCTGCGGGGCCCGTCGAGCTCGTCTTGATCGAGGGAGCGGGTCACAACGACGGTTACGCGGTGGGTGGGCGGGCGTATCGCGACAAGCTGTGGGCGTTCCTCAGATGACCGTCACCGGCTCCAGCCGGTCGCGCTCCGCCTCGAAGCGACGCTCGGCCTCGTCGAGGACGCGGCTCACCTCGGGGTGATCGGTGTCGGGGAACTTCGAGCTGGGCGCGAGGCGGCCCGTCAACTTCCGCACGGCCACCAGGGCGCGCGTCACCTCGCACCGGTCGGGGTCGCGGTCGGTGTGTCCGGTGACCAGCAGCTCCTGGAACAGCGGAAGGGCCCGGTTGTCCCCAAGCAGGTACAGCGACTCGAGGACCCGCGGCCCGAGAAACCGCCGCAGCAGCTGATCACCGCGCACGCGCTCGAACAGCTCGATCAGCAGCGGGGTCTGGCCCGGGTAGAACCGAGCCGCCTCGGCCGCCACCGCGACGAACGCGTGATGCGCACCGGGAGCCCGCAGGTAGCGCTCGAACACCGGCCAGGCCTCGAGCGGATGCCGCTCGGCCAACGCCAGGAATGCGAAGTAGCGTCGCGCGAATGGTGCCCGGGTATCGTCGATCACCGTCCGCAACCCTGCGACGCCCCAGCGGGCCCCCACGAGAACGGCCGCCGTCGCGTGCTGCCAGCGCTCCAGCTCGGGGATGCGGAACGTGAGGACATGCTGGTCGGAAAACGCCCGGCTTCGCTCCAGGACCGCCAAGAGCCGCCGGTCCAGAACGGCCAGGGCCGGCGCGAGCGCCGCGGCTCCCGTCCGCCGCGCACCCGCCAGCGCATCCCAACCCACCTCGGCGAGGCGCTCGCGCTCCCAGGTCGCCTCGAACGCGGCGTCGTCCGGGGCATCGAGGAGCGGCCCGAGGGCCGCGGTGAACGCGTAGAGCCGGTCGCGCACCTCCACATTGCCAACATACGACCACCCCGGACACGTGGCGAGCCACACCAGCGGCCCGCAGCATT
Source organism: Gemmatimonadota bacterium (assembly GCA_041484445.1). Classification (GTDB taxonomy): domain Bacteria; phylum Gemmatimonadota; class Gemmatimonadetes; order Gemmatimonadales; family GWC2-71-9; genus DASTHG01. Next base: position 7,594 of record JBGPHP010000113.1, on the reverse strand, counting down.
GCGCTCCCCTGCGCCGCGGCTTAACCTTGCCCCCCGTCCCCCGATGCGCGTCTTTCCCGCCGTCCTTCGCCACCCGCCGTGGCGCCTCGTGCCCGTCGCGGTGCTTTGTCTCGCTGCCTGCGCTCGCGAGGCCGGGCCGATCGTGATCGGTGTCGCCGGACCGATGGAGGATGCCCTCGGCGTCGCGGAGGTGCGCGCGGCGCGCCTGGCGGTGGACCAGATCAACCAGCGCGGGGGGATCCACGGCCGGCCGCTCCGGCTGCGGGTGATGGACGACAGCGGCACGGAGAACGGGGCCCTGCGCGTCGCGCAGGCGCTATACGACGATCCCGCGGTGGCGGCGGTCGTGGGACACGTGACCTCGGGGACGACGCTCGCCGCGGCCCGGATCTACGGCGGCGGGAGCACCCCCGTGCCCGTGATCTCCCCGACGGCATCGAGCCCCGAGCTCTCGGGCATCAATCCCTTCGTGTTCCGCGTCTGCCCCAGCGATCTCTCCCACGGGCCGGCCCTCGCGCGGTTCGCCTACGAAACCCTCCGGGCGCGCCGGGCCGGCATCGCATATCTCAACGACGACTACGGCCGAGGCGTACGCCGGGCGTTTACGGCGGAGTTCACCCGCTTGGGCGGAGTGGTGGTCGAGCAGGACCCGTTCCTGCCAATGACGCCGACACTCGAGCCGTACGTCTCCCGCATGCGCGCCGCCGGCGTGGACGTCCTGATGCTCGCGGCCGATGTCCCCGGCGCGGAGCTGGCGCTGCGGGAGCTGCGGCGGCAAGGCTTGCGCTGGCCCGTCATCGGCAGCGACGCGCTGGTCGGTATCGAGGGCGACGGTGCGCTCGCCGAAGGTGTGCATGTCTCTTCCGCTTACATGCCGGACCGGAGCGGAGACAAGAACGCCGCTTTCGTGGTCCAGTTCTTCCGCGCCACCCAGGGCCAGCGCCCCAACGACGTCGCCGGCCTCACCTACGACAGCATCCAGCTGCTCGCCAGCGCGCTGGAAGCGGTCGGCCCCGACCGGCGGGCGCTGCGCGATTTCGTGGCGAGCGTAGGCGGACGCCGCCAGGCGTTCGACGGCGTCACGGGCCGCATTGCGTTCGACGGAAACGGTGATGTGCCCGGCAAGCCCCTGACCATCACGGTGGTCCGCAACGGGCGGCTGGTGGCGGAGACCAGCGAATGAGGCTCCGGCCCCGGCTCAACACGATCCGCGCCCGCATCCTCGTGGGCCTCGGCGCCCTGGCCTTGGGGCTCGTGATCACCGCCGCGACCGGAGCGGCAGCCCTGGGAACGATCCGGCAGCGGATCGGTTCGGAGATGAACGCCGTCCGAGCCGCGACCGCCATCAGCACGGGGATACTGACCACCGTGTTCACCGAGCTGCGCGCCGCCGAGCAGTACCTCGCCGTCCCGGAGGAGCGCGCCCGCACCGAGTTCCAGGATGCCGCCGACAGCGCGTTCCAGTTTGAGAAGCGCCTGGAGCAGCTCGGCGATCTGACCGTCGAAGACCGTCTCGTGGTGAGCCGGATCAAGCTGCTCCAGGCGTCCATCCAGGTCGACTACGCCTTCGCCCACGCGCTGCGCGACCTAGGGCGCGCCAAGGAGGCGCAGACGCGGGTCACGCAGGTGCACGCCTCCGTCGCCGAGCTGCTCCAGCTCGTGCGGGGATTGTCGTCGCGGCAATCCGAGAAGGCCGCCCAGGTGGCCGAGCGGCTGGCCCTGGTGGCGGGACGCCGCCAGCTCTTCCTGTGGCTCGTCCTGGCCGTGTTCGTGGCCCTCGGGGCGGTGGCGTCCATGCTGACGGTGCGGTCCGTGGAAGGGCCGCTCTCGCGCCTCGTGACGGCGGCGGAGCGATTCGGCGCCGGGGACCTGCGGCCGGTGACGACGGGCGCCATGCCGCGGGAATTCCAGGTGCTGGCGCACGCGCTGCGGGACATGGCCGAGCGACTGCGGGGGATCGTGCGGGAAGTGATTGGTGAATCGGACCGGATCACCACGTCCGCCGGGGACCTCTCCGCCGTGAGCGAGCAGCTCGCCGCGTCTTCCAGTGAAGTCTCCACGGCGATGGTGGACATCTCGAGCGGCGCCGAGCTGCAGCGCAACGAGCTGTCGGCGATCGAAGGCGGACTGGACAAGCTGCGCCGCGCCGCAGTCGATATGGCGGACGCGTCGGCCCGTGCATCTCACCTCGGCGAGGAGATTCGATTCGCCGCCACGCGGCATCGCGACGACATCCACGCCGCCGGGGAGTCGCTGCTGGGGGTCCGGGAAGTCGTGCTGACCACCGCGCAACAGGTGACGCAGCTGGTGGACCAGAGCGCCGCCATCGACGACTTCGTGGACCTGATCCGCCGCATCTCCTCCCAGACGAACCTGCTCGCCCTCAATGCTGCGATCGAAGCGGCGCGGGCGGGCGAGCACGGCCGCGGCTTCGCCGTAGTGGCCGAGGAAGTGCGCCAGCTCGCCGACGAATCGGCCCGGGCGGCGGAAGAAGTGGCGCACGCCACGACGGCGATCCGGCTGCAGATGGACAGCATGACCGCGGTGATGGGCGACGGGCAGATCCGGGTGCGGGGCATCGAAACCGTCGCCGAGGGCGCGGCCACCGCGCTCGCCCAGATCGCCAGCGCCGTCGAGCAGGTCGAGCAGGCGGCGGCGCACGTGACGGCCGTCGCGCAGCAGAACCGCATGATCGCCGAGGATCTCTCCCAGAAGACCGAGCAGGTCGCGGCACGCGCGAGTTCGCACGCCGCCGGGGCCCAGGAAGTCTCGGCCGCGGCCGAGGAGCAGGGGGCCTCGACCCAGGAGCTCGCCGCCGGCGCCAGCACGTTGCTGCAGGCGGCCGAGAAGCTGCGATCGCTGGTGAAGGGGTTCCGGGTCTAGCGGGCTACGGTCAGCGGCGAGACTTCTTCCTCTTGTCGGCCTTCTTCGCCGGCTTCGTTTTGGCGCCGCGCGTCACCTTGCGCTTCGTCTTCAACGCGCCCTGGACATCCGACAACACGCGGTCGCCTTCATCCGACCCGATCAGGCCGCGACGCACCGCGTAGCGCACCAGCTCCTCCGCATCGGCGACTTCGAACTCGCCGACACCTGCCGCCGCCCGAATCGCCTTGACGAGGGCGTCCGCCACCGGGCTGCGCAGGACGCTCGCAATCCCCGGCAGGGCCTCGAGCAGCGAGGAGATTTGCGATCCGCCCAGCTCGGCTGGCATCTGGTGCGACACTCCGACGTTGAAGGTCGCGCCAACCTACCACCCGCCCACGGGAGCGTCAAGAATTCAGGCGCTCCTCGCCTCCTTAGCGCTGGTACCGCAGGAACACCGAGAGGCCCGTCGCGGAGACGTCCACGCGGCGCCCGCGCGTGGCATCGAACACCCACCCCGGTCCAAACCGCGCGCTGGCGACTCCCGACAGCCGGTCGTTGAGGCCGAAGCGGCCGTTCAGGCCGAATGTGTAGAGCCGGCCACCGCGATAGTTGGACGGGCTCCATTGCCGAAAACCCACCAGCGGCTCGATCACCAGCCGGGGCGACAGTTGCCGCCCCAGCCGCAGCTCCGTGTTGATGACGCTCTCTTTGGTGTCCGGAGTCGAGACACCGTTGGAGGACCCGGCCATGCGGTAGAAATCCCAGGCCCCCACGGTCAGCGTGGTCCGACCCCAGCTGTAGGCGTAGCCCAGCTCGCCGATGATCCGCCCGCCGGGGTCGAAGAAGCCGTTCACCACCGCGCCACCGGAGAACTGGTCGGTCGAGAACGTGCTGTAGGTGAGTCCGAGCAGCAGCCGTGCCCGCGTCCCGATCAGGCGATCCGCCCCGACGCGCAGCCGGCCCTCGAGTCCCGGATTGTACGACAGTGTGAACGACGAATCGTGCACCGGCTGGTAGTTGCCCTGATAGCGCACCGAGCCCGCGAGCCCGACGTTCCAGCGCCCTGCGGGAACCGCGTAGGCGAGACCGCCCGTGACCCCGAAGCTGGTCCCGAGGCTGCCCACCGGGAACGACAGGAAGTTCGAGCTCATCGAGCTCGACACGCCGAATTGGGCGGCGGGGAAGGAGTGCTTGCCGGTCGGCAGGTTCAGGGAGAGCGACGCGACCGCGCGGTCGCGACCCACGGTATAGAGCAGCCGGAGCTGCGTGTCGGTGAGCCCTGAGACGTCCAGCGCGGCTCCCGCCGAGTCGACGACCTCGCTGTGGGCGAAGTGCGTCGTGAGGTCGAGGGACATCTGCCGCCCGAGCGGAGCCACGATGACCAGGGGCAGGCTCCACTGCGAAGCGCTCTCGATGCCGAGGCCCTGTTTGAAGCCGTATCGCTGGAATTCGAACCCGGAGAGCGCGTTCCAGTGGGTATAAAGGGCGGTCGCGCCCTGGGCCGAAAGGGGACCGGCCAGCAGGAGCACCGCGCCGAGCGTCAATCGCGTGCGCATGGTCCGGGCTCCTATGGCCGTTTGATGATGATGATGATGGTCCCGACCGCGAGCGGAGGCGGCCGCGTCGGTCCACCGCAACCGGCGGCTTCGCACACCGGGTCGTTCCGCACCGGCAGGTTGAGCTCGGTCGTCGTCTGCGTCCCCGAGACGATCGAAGCGCCGCTCGGTACGGTGGCGTTGATGGCGAGCGTCAGGGCATCGGTCGTGGGCCCGGAGGGTCCGCCCAGACCGGCGCCGCCCACCGCTCCGGCGAGGTCGCCGTCCGACGTGCCGCCCGCCGATTGCGCGGCATCACTCGATTGGGCCTGTTGCGCGGCGGCCTGGAAGCTGGGATCGCGCTGCGCCGCGGCCCGGAAACTGGCGCTGGCGGCACCGAAGTCGCCCTGATCCTGCGCCTCGAGCCCGCGGCTGTAGAGGAGAAACGCCTGCAGATCGCGCGTGGGGCGCTCACTGATGGCGAGACTCTCGGCGGGGCTCAGCGGCACGCCCATCTTCCCGAGCAGCTGGAACACCACCGATTTCTCGAGATCGAACAGCAGACTGAGCTGATCGCGGCCGCTGCCGGTCGCGGCCACGCTTGCGTCGGTGGCGCGCACCATCGCGGCGTCGAGCCGTACGCCGGCGGACGGGAGCTCCTCGAACTGCCCCTGCACGACCTGTCCCGCGCCCACGAGATGCCCGGAGCGCGCGCCGGTGGCGGGATCGACCCGGCCGGTGGTGTTCATTTGCATCTCATCGAGCAGCGCCTGGAGCCGCTCGCGCTCGACCAATCGCAGGCTCCGCACATGGGACAGATCGCTGACCACCAGCGCGGCCAGCCCGCGCTCCAGTGGGCGCAGCGCCGAGTCTTGTCCGGTATAGCGGAACGGGAACACCGCGACCGTACTCGGGTCGGGCGGCGTGCGGGCAAGCTCCGCTTCATGGGCCAGCGCCGTCCGGGCGGTGGCGTGCAGCTCCTTGCGAGCGAGCAGCGCCAGCCGCCCGTTGAGGAGACGGCTCACCTCACCGCTCGGCCGGCCGGCGAGCAGCGTGCCGTACACGGCCCGAGCCGAGTCGAACTGCTCGAGCCCTTCGTAGGTAAACCCGAGGTACGCCTGGGCGATGCGATTGTCGGGCCGCTGCAACAGCACCGTGGCAAGCGCGGCACGCGCCTCGGCGAAGCGGTTCGCCGCGTAGTACGCCTTGGCGAGCCGCAGGTTGAGATCGGGATCGGTGGGGTGCTGGGCGCGCTGTGCTTCCAGCGTCGCCAGCCCTTCGGGGCTGGGCGACACCGTTCGAGCGCCGCCCGGGGCGCACGCGGCAAGCACCGCGCACGCGACGGCGACGACCAACGCGCGCGAGCGGGAGGTCATCATCGGCTCCTCTCGGCTAAAGCAAACCACGTGCCGCCTGCCCGGATGGGCTGGGCAGCATAGCCCCGGGGTCGGTCAATCGGCCGTGATCCGCCGACGCGAGGTCCGGTGAGCCCGGTCACGGCGCGGACGTGCCGCCACGAGCGGGGGGGGTGGCCGACGCAAGATCGACAACTCGGACTGGGCGAGCAACTCCCCCAAGACCGCGCGCGTCCGAGAATCCAGCGGCATGTCGAAGTGCACGTCGAGCCGGTACTCGGCGCGGTCGGCACCCTGCCCCGAGAGGGTGAACCCGTTGCGTTCGGGCTTTACGAGATCGACCTGGATCTCGGCCAGGCGCTGAAACTCCGGGGCGTCCATGCCGCAACCTCCTGTTCGGGCGAGAGATACGCGCCGAGCGGGGAGTGTCAAGGCGGCGAGTCGAGCGCTAGATTGGGGGCGGTCGCAACTTGGGTAAGCCGAAAGGCGGCGCGGGATTACCGGCCCGCGCCAGGACGACAGGGAAAGGAGCCGTTTTCCGTCCGTGGCCGGCGACGCGATTCAGATGATGGGGACGGTGTCGGAAGTGCTCCCCAACACGACCTTCCGCGTGAAGCTCGAGAACGGCCATGAGGTACTGGCCTACGTGAGCGGCAAGATGCGGAAGAACTACATCCGCATTCTGCAGGGAGACCGCGTCGCGGTCGACCTCTCGCCCTACGACCTCACCCGCGGCCGGATTACCTACCGCTACAAGTGAGCAGCGCCGGCCACCCGCGTCAGCGTGTCCCGTCCGTCTTCAGATAGCGGATCAGCTGCCGCGTCAGCCCGTCAATCCCGATCTCGGCCGCTCCAGTCGCATCGTACGCCACGACCTGGGTTCGGCAATCCCGTAACGACACGCGGTTCCACCAGACGATCACCACCCCATCCACCGGCGCCGTCGAGGCGAGCATGCCGGTCGAGTCGCTGGCGATGGCCGCACGGCTCGGCGCCGTGGCGGCACTCGTGTCGGATGGGTCCGGGCAGATCCCTTTCAGCGCGCCCGCTTCATCCACCCACCGGCCGGTTCGATTGACCACGTTCACGAGCTTCGACGCCGTCAGCGAATCCCGCACGCGCGCCGCGATCTGAATCGAGGAATGATCGCTCTCGCCCGCGATCACGCTCAACGTGCGGAAGTGCGTCCCGGGAACAGTGGGACTCTGGAATTCGCTGACCTTGCCGTAGGGATGGAAACAGCCCGCGACGAGCGCGGCGGCGACGACCACTCTCACTCGTCCAGTAGGAAGCAGCCTGGTCATGGGAGATCATCCTCGGGTTCGAAGCGGACGGCGGCTCATGGCATCAAGTATCGCCGCGCCCGGGGGGGCCAGCAAGGGAACGCGCCGCACGGCGGAGCCGTGCGGCGCGTCGACTGCTCGCCCCGGACTGCGGGCGTCTCGACTAGAACAGATAGTCGATGTTGAAGGTCCAGTTCCACCCTGTGAGCGCCGGGGTGTCGAGCGCCAGCGTCTGCGAGCGCCCATAGTTGAGTGCGATCAGCACGTTCATGGCCGGCTGGAACGTCCCGTACGCGTTGTAGGACAGCTTGTTCGGGACGGTGTGCGCCGCCGCCGTGCCGTCAGTGTACTTGTAGGTCACGGTCTTGCCGACCTGCAAGTCCAATCCCCACGTCCGTTCGTAGACGTACCGGATGCGGCCAAACACCGAGTTCACCTGGGCGAACGCCGTGTTCTGGTAATTGTCTTTGTTGAGGTTGTAGCTGGCGCCCAGATTCAGGCTGTGCGGGCCGTGATCGACGAAGCCGTACAGCAGCTCGCCCGTCAAGCGCCTGGT
>JBGPHP010000112.1:0-10077 GCA_041484445.1 Gemmatimonadota bacterium | reverse complement strand
TCTTCGCCACCCGGGAGGGGCTCGTCAAGAAGACCCGGTTGTCGGAGTTCGGCAACCCGCGCTCGTCGGGCATCCGTGCGATCAACGTCGAGAAGGGCGACGAGCTGATCGACGTGCAGGTCACCGACGGCAAGAACGATATCGTGCTCGCCACCCGGCACGGCATGAGCATCCGGTTCCACGAGCAGGACGTGCGCGACATGGGGCGCACGGCGACCGGGGTGTGGGGGATCGCCCTCGACAAGAAAGACAAGGTGATCGACGTGGTGATCATCCGGCGCGCCTCGACCCTGCTCGTCGTCACCGAAAAGGGCATGGGGAAGCGCTCCGAGCTCGACGAGTACCGCACCCAGCACCGCGGCGGCCGCGGCATCATCACCCTCAAGCGCAACGAGAAGACTGGAGACATCATCGCGCTCAAGGAGGTGCTCCCCGACGACGAGCTGATGATGATCACCAAGAAGGGTATCGTGATCCGAGTGCCGGTCGAAGGCATCCGCATCACCGGCCGTAACACCCAGGGGGTGAAGGTGATGAACCTGACCCCGGGCGACCTGGTCGTGGACGTGGCGCGCATCGTTAAGGAAGACGACGACACCGAAGGCGACGAGGGCGACGAGGAAACCCCGCCGCCGGCCGCCAAGGGTGCGCCGCCGCGCCGGCCCGCCAACAAGGCCGCCAGCAAGAAGAAGAAGAAGTAGCGTGATCGCCGACATCGCGGACCGGGAGGTCGCCGAGGCGGCCCGGGCGCTGGAGGGCGTCGCTGTGCGCACGCCGCTCCAGTGGGTGGAGCCGCTCGACGCCTGGCTCAAGCTCGAGAGCCGGCAGCCGATGGGCGCCTTCAAGATTCGCGGCGCCTACAACGCGATCCGCAAGCTGGACGAGGCGACCCGCGCCCGCGGCGTGATCACGTTCTCGTCGGGCAACCATGGCCAGGCGGTCGCTTTCGCGGCACGACGCTTCGGGGTGCGGGCCGTCATCGTCATGCCCGAAACGGCGCCCGCGGTGAAGGTGGAAGGCGTGAAGCGTTGGGGGGGAGAGGTGGTGTTCGCCGGCCGCACCTCCGAAGACCGGCGCGTGGCGGCACTCGAGATCGCCGAGCGTGACCGGCTCGCCGTGATCCCTCCGTTCGACCATCCCGACATCATCGCCGGACAGGCCACCGTCGGAGTCGAAATCGCGGACGATCTGCCCGACGTGGCGACCGTGGTGGTCCCGGTGGGCGGGGGCGGGCTCATCTCCGGGGTGGCGCGCGGGCTCGCCGCGGCCGGGAGCCGGGCGCGCATCGTCGGCGTGGAACCCGCCGGCGCGCCCAAGCTCACTCGCTCCCTCGAGGCGGGCCGCCCGGTGACGCTCGAGCGCACCGCGAGCATCGCCGATGGGCTCATCACGCTGTCGGTCGGCGGCCTCCCCTTCGAAGTGCTGCAGCAGCACAAGGACCGGCTGGCTGGGGTCGTGACTGTGACCGACGACGCCATCCGGGAGGCTGTGTTCTTCCTGCATCAGTCTTGCGGGCTCGCCGTCGAGCCCTCGGGCGCCGCGACGACCGCCGCACTGCGGGCCGGCCTGCTCGAGCAGTATCGCCGGCCCCCGGTGGTGTTGGTCGTGAGCGGCGGTAACGTCGATCCCGCGCTCCTCGAGGACCGGCGCCGCCCATGAGCGACGTGCCCGTTGCCGGACCCGGCCGCTCCTCCGGCGCCGCCGCCGCGCCCAAGATCCTGCTGGCCGACGACGACGATTCGCTGGTCCGCACCCTGAGCTACATCCTCAAGGAGAAGGGCTACGACGTCGTGGTGAGCCCCGGCGGTGAGAACCTGATCGCGCTCGTGGCCGAGGAAAAGCCGCAGCTCCTCCTGCTCGACATCATGATGCCCAAGGTGGACGGGCTGTCGCTGCTGGAGCAGCTGAAGGAAGACCAGCGGTTCCGGGACCTCCCGGTCCTCATGATCTCCTCGATGCCGCCCGAGGAGGCGGCGGTCAAGTCGCTCGGTCTGGGCGCCGCCGACTTCATTCCCAAACCGTTCAAAGTCAAAGAGCTGTTCGCCCGCATCGAAGCGCAGCTGCGGCTCGGCCGGGCTCTGGCGCAGGCGCGCGACGAAGCCCGCAGCCGCCTCGCGATGGTGGAGATCCTCCACGAGATCACCGACTCGCTCAAGCCGGACGAGATCTACCACATCCTGGTGCGGCGGGTGGCCCGGGTGCTCAACATTTCGAAGTGCTCCATCGTGCTCGGCGCCTCGGGCGACCGCCTGGGCGTGGTCGTGGCGTCCTTCGAGAATCCCATGCTGCGCAACCTCGAGATCGAGCTGGCGCGCTACCCCGAGATCGAGCGCGCGCTGAGCAGCGGGCGACCCGTGCTGGTGGCCGACGTCGGCACGGATCCGCTCTACGAAGCGGAGCGCCACCGCTGGCAGGCCGAGAGCGTCGTCGTCCCCACCCGCTCGGCGGTCGCCGTGCCGTTCAACATGCGGGACCGCCAGGTGGGCGTGTTCTTCCTGCGCACCACCGAAGCGGACGCCCCGCTCACGCCGGCCGACGCCCAGTTCGCCGAGTCGGTCATCGGTGCCGCGGTCGCGGCGATCGAGAAGGCGTACGATTTCGAGACGGCGGTACTCGACAAGCGGCGCTTCGAGGAGCTCGCGTCCACCGACGCGCTGACCGGGACGCTGAACCGTCGCGCGCTGGCCGAAGCACTCGCGGCCGAGCTGGACCGGGCCCGCCGCTACAACCTCTATCTCAGCATCATGCTGGCGGACCTGGATCGGTTCAAGCAGGTCAACGACCGGCGCGGCCATCTGGCGGGCGACGCGGTGTTGCGGCAAGTTGGGGAGTTGCTGCGGCACGAGGCGCGGTCCGTGGACATCGTCGCACGCTACGGTGGCGAAGAATTCGTCGTTGTCATGCCCGAGACCACGGTGCGCGGCGCCCAGGTATTTGCCGAGCGTGTGCGCAACAAGATCGCCGGGCGCGACTTCGCTCCGGTCGGCGAAGAGCCGCTGCAGCTGACGGTGAGTATCGGGCTCGCGGGCTTCCCCAACGAGCGCGTCACCAGCGCCGACAGCTTCATCGCGCTGGCGGACCAGGCCCTCTACCGTGCGAAGGACGAAGGCCGCAACCGGGTACGCGAATGAGTCAGCGCCGCTGTCCGAAGTGCAAAACCGTGTATTCCGATGCCGCCCGCTTCTGCCCCAAGGACGGCTCGATGCTGGTGGACGTGCAGGGGTCCCCGCCGATGGCGACGCCCAAGACCCCGGCCGGGGGCAGCGCGACTTCCGTCCGGACGCCGCCCCTCAAGCCGCCGCCCAGCCTGGACCGCGCCTCGACCTTGTCCAACCAGCTGCTCGACGCCCGCTATCAGGTATTGAAGAAGCTCGGCGAGGGCGGCATGTCCTATGTGTACCTCGCCAAGGAGATTTCCAGCGACCAGGAAGTCGCGATCAAGGTCCTCTCGCCCAAACTGGCCAGCGACAAGAGCTCGGTGGAGCGGCTGCGGCGGGAAGCCGGTCTGGCGATGCGCCTCGACCACCCCAACGTCTGCCGCATTCTCCGGCTCGGGGAATCGGAGGACGGCCTCATCTACCTGGTCATGCCGTTCCTCCACGGCGAGCTGCTGTCCGACCGCGAGGTCCGGGGCGGCCCGATGGACCTCGCCGCCGGGCTGTCGATCCTGCGACAGGTGTGCGCGGGATTGCATCACGCCCACGACCTCCAGATCGTGCATCGCGACCTGAAGCCCGAGAACATCATGCTCGTCCCCAACGCGGACGGCTCGGATCGCGCGGTGGTGATGGACTTCGGCCTGGCCAAGGAGCGGCGCGCGGATCCCTCGATTGCCAAGCTCACGGCCACCGGCATCATCCTCGGCACGCCGGAGTTCATGAGCCCGGAGCAGATTCGCGGCAAGGCCCTCGACGCTCGCTCCGACGTGTACGCCCTCGGCATCGTCGCGTTCGAGATGTTCACCGGCAAGCTGCCGTTCCAGGGCCGTAACGCCCAGGAGATGATGATCGCCCGGCTGCGCGGCAGCCCGACGCCCATCCGGGCCGTCCGCCCCGACCTCCCGGCGGGCCTCGAGAAGGCGATCAGCAAGGCGCTGGAGACCAATCCCGACAACCGGTTCCCCACCACGCTCGCGTTCGCCGAGGCGCTGACGGAGGGGGAAAGCGCCGGCGGCGGGGGAGGGCTGTTTGGCAAGCTCAAGGAGCGACTGAAGTGATCAGCGGCCTGCTGGCGTGGGTGGCAGGCGGCTCCGTGCTCGAGCACGCGGCGTTCGTGATGAAGGGCGTAGTGGGACGGAGCGCGGCCGGCGTGCCGTGATCGCTGGATGAAGCGGTTCCCTGCGTTCGATCCACCCGAATACGTCTCCTGGCAGCCCGACCCCGCGCTCGTCCGCGCGTACCGTCACACGATCGAGCAGCACCCCGAGCGGGCGGCCCTGGTCGCCGGGCTCTCCCGCGACGGAAAGCGTGGCCTGTACGCGGGTCTCGTGCGCACCCGGCTGCACGACGTCACGCTGAAGCGCTGGGTCCGCACCGGCGTCATCTCCAAAGCCTGGCTGGGCACCGGTGAAGAGGCGACGACGGTGGGTCCGGTACACGCGCTGCAGCGCGACACCGACATCGTCGCACCCATGATCCGCAACGCCGGGGCGGTGGTCGAGATGGGCATTCCGCTCGCCCAGGCGCTGCGCGCGTACCTCGCGACGGCGGATTCGCCCTCGGCCGGGCGCGACCTGCACGTCGGTGACCTGCGCGCCGGTGTGCTGCAGCCGATCTCTCACGTCGGCGACGTGGTCCCCGTCATCGCGGGAATCGCCCTCACCTTTAAAATGCGCAACGAGCCCCGTGTGGCGCTCACCTGGGTGGGCGACGGCTCCACCAAGACCGCCGCGGCGCACGAAGGGACGAACTTCGCCGCGGTGCAGCGACTGCCGGCGATCTTCATCGTGCAGAACAACCAGATCGCCCTGGGGACGCGGCTCGAGCAGCATCACCTGCCGGGAACCTTCAAGGATTGGGCGGCATCCTACGGCGTGTGGGGACTCGAGTTCGACGGCAACAACGTACTCGACGCGTGGGCGGCGACGCGGCTCGCCGCCGAGCGCTGTCGCGCCGGTCAGGGGCCGGCACTGCTCGTCGCCGAGACGTTCCGAATGGGCGGCCACGCGACGCACGACGAGCGCGAAGCGCGCGAGACCTTTCCAGCCAGCCTGTTCGCGGAGTGGGGGAAGCGCGACCCGATCGGCCTGTACGAGGAATACCTCAAAGAAGAGGGCTGGACGGAGCAGCAGCTCGGCGCCGTGGAAGCCGAAGTGACGGCGGAGATCGAGCGCGCCGAGCAGGAGGCGGTGGGGAGCCGGGAGAACATGCCGGCGGGTGAGAGCGCCACGACAGGGGTTTATGCGAACGGGCGGTAGGACCTGGCTGATGAGTCTGGCATGGGTGCCGTTGCTGCTGCCCGCTCCCGTCGTCTGCCAGTCGACTGCCGTCGCCGGCTACTTGTTCGACATCACGATCGCCGATACCGGAAACGTGATTCGGGCGTCGGCGGACCTGCGCCTTCGGTCGAGCGCGTCCGGGGACGACACCCTGCGCCTCTCGCTCGTCGGCATGTCGGTGGACTCAGTTCGGGCGGTGGCGATCGAAGGGCGGCAATGGCCCCTGGCGTTTGCGCACGATGGGCGGACCCTCGTCATCGTGCTCACGCAGCGGGCCAAAGCGCTGCAGCACCTTCGGGTGTTCTATCACGGCGCCCCGCAGGACGGCCTGATCATCGGGACGAACGCCCGCGGGCAGCGGACCGCGTTCGCGGACAACTGGCCCGAGCGTGCGCGCTACTGGCTGCCCACCGTGGATGACCCGAGCCACAAGGCGACCGTCGCGTTCATCGCGCGCGTCCCGCGCGACTGGTCAGTCGTCGGCAACGGGCAGCTGCTCGACCAGCCTGATCCCCGGCGGCGAGTCTCCTTCTGGCAATGGATGGAAGGCAAGGCGATCCCGACCTACACGATGGTGTTCGGTGCGGCCGCGTTCACGATAAGTCACCACCGGCCGTCCCACGGGATTCCGGTGGATGTCTGGACTTACCCCCAGGACTCCGCCTTCGCCGACTCCGGACCGTTCCGCCGCGCCACCGAAATCGTCGAGACCATGGAACGCCTCATCGGTCCGTTCCCCTACGAGAAGCTGGCCCACGTCGAATCCTCCACTCGCTACGGCGGCATGGAGAACTCGAGCGCCATCTTCTATCCCGAGAAACCCTACGTGGACCGTACCATGCGGGAGAGTGTGGTCCGGCACGAGACGGCGCACCAGTGGTTCGGCGACGCGGTCACCGAGCGGGAATGGGCGCACCTCTGGCTCTCCGAGGGGTTCGCCAGCTACTTCGATCTGGTCATCGGCGCCGTGCTGGACGGCGATTCGGTCCTCACCGCGGGCATGGCGCGGGACGCGCGCGCCTATTTCGCATCCCAGGTGGTGGCCCGGCCCCTCGTCGACACGGCCGAGCACGATCCGAACAAACTCCTGAACGAAAACAGCTACCAGAAGGGCGCCTGGGTGCTGCATATGTTACGGGGGTCGGTGGGCGACTCGGCGTTCTTCCGCGGGATCCGCGAGTACTATCGGGTGTACCGAGACTCCACCGCGGTCTCGGCGGATTTCCAACACGTGATGGAGCGGGCCGCCGGCCGGGACCTGGGCTGGTTTTTCCGCCAATGGCTCTGGCAGCCCGGGCATCCGCGGCTCACGGTCACCTGGCGCTACGAGCCGGCCGACCACCGGGTCCGTCTGGACGTGGAGCAGGGGCAGCCCGACGCCTGGGGGACATTCCGCCTGCCGCGATTCGAGGTCGAGGCGGTGACGGGTAGCGGTGAGCACGTGCGGCGGGTGTTCAGCATGGACGGCCGCACGATGATCGCCTTCATCGAGATGGACGAGCCGCCCGCCGCGATCCGGATCGATCCCGACGGCCGGCTGCTCGTCACGGCCAACGTGACGCCTTGAGGAGGTCCGTTATGGAACGACGCATGATGCTGGGAGTGTTGCTCGTGCTCGGCTGCACCAGCGGCGAGCCGGTCTCGGGCCAGGCGCCCGGCATGGTGCCCCAGGAGATCGCGGGGCACACGCTGTATCTGCGGTCCGGCTTCAAGATCGGCATCTTCGCCGACAACCTCGGCGGGGTCCGCAACATCGTGCTCGGTCCCGGGGGCGCGGTGTATGCCGCGCTGCAGGGGAGCGGGAGGGTGGTGCGGCTGGTGGACGCGAACGGCGATGGCAGCGCCGATTCCGTCACCGACGCGGCGACGGGACTCAACGGCCCATTCGGCGTCGCGTTCCGGGGCGATACGATGTACGTCGGGGAGATGACCCAGGTCACCCGCTTCGCGCCGGGGGGCGCGCGCGATACGGTCGTGAAAGGCCTCCCCTCGGGCGGACACAGCACGCGCACCGTGGTGTTCGGGCCCGACCGCTTGATGTACGTCGCGGTCGGCTCGTCGTGCAACATCTGCGACGAGTCCGATGGGCGCCGCGCCGCGGTGACGCGCTTCAACCCGGACGGCTCCGGGGAGCATCGCTTCGCCACGGGCTTGCGCAACTCGGTGGGGCTCGCCTTCAACCCGTCGACCGGGGAGCTCTGGGCCATCAACAACGACCGCGACAACCTGGGCGACGACGTGCCGCCCGAGCACCTGAACATCCTGAAGGACGGGAAGTTCTACGGTTGGCCCCAGTGCTACCTCCCGGGGCAGAAGAACCCCGAGTACCCGGCGGCGACGTGCGCCAACGTCGAGCCCCCGGCGATCACCTTTCAGGCCCACTCGGCGCCGTTGGGGATCACGTTCTACACCGACTCCAAGTTTCCCGGGTACCAGGGCGACGCGTTCCTCACCTATCACGGCTCCTGGAACCGCAGCGTGCCCACCGGGGCGAAGGTGGTACACGTGAAGGTGCAGGGCGGAAAGCCGGTCTCCATCGAGGACTTCGTGACCGGGTGGCAGGTCGGCAACGGCTCGCGCTGGGGCCGGCCGGTGGCGGTGCTGGCGATGCCGGATGGGTCCTTGCTCATCTCGGACGATACCGGCGGGCGAATCTGGCGCGTGTCGTACGGCAGCTAGGGGTGGGGAACCACCCGGGTGATGATGTAGTCGCGTGCCCAATCGAGCGTCGCGTCCCGGCCCGACAGGAAGTCCGCCACTTTTTCCGTCACCGGGACCTCCGGGGCCACGCCCGCTCCCTGGATGTCCGTCCCGTCCGGAAAGGCGTCGCGCGTAACGGTGAGTAGCAGGCGCCAGTCCTTGTAGAGACGGAACTCGCCGACCTGCCCCGGACTGCCGGCCGAGGGCCGGCCCACGATCGGTCCGCGCCCGGCTTCGCGGAACGCGACGAGTATGTCCTCCGCGGTGCCCCCGGTGCTCGGGGAGGCGAGGATGGCCACGGGTCCCGTGAACACGGGAAGGTCGGTTCGGGCCGGGACGGTGTCCGGCGGCGCCGCGAACCACGCTCCCGATGAATCCGGCATGTCCTGGCCGCGGTACGCGGGACGGTATTGCGGCGTGCGCCAGCGCGATGTGACCAGCGCGCGCGCGACGAGGCGGCCCAGTATCCGATAGCCGGTTTCCCGGCCGCCGCCCGTGCCTTCGTGGTCGCGGAGATCGAGAATCACCCCGCGGACGCGGGCGAAGTCGGGGAATGCCCGGTCGAATCGGCGCGCGACATCCGGGTCGGCGAACGACGACATCCGCACCCAGACGATACCGTCCGACAGTGTGTCGATCTGTAGCGGGGGAGGCGCGAGCGGCCAGCGCTCGCTGAGCGAGACGCTGCGGGTGACGCTCGCGCCCCGCTCCTCGCCGCCGGGCAGCCGGAGCTGGAGATGGACCGCGGTGCCTTTCTCGCCATCGAGCATGCGGGACACTGCCAGCTCCCATCGGGCGGGGCCGGTGGCGCCGGCGATCTCCGGCAGCACGGAGTCGTGGATCCATTGCTCGGCCGGAATCCCCTGGACGGCGATGATCTCCGCATTGCGCTCCGGCCGCGCCACCCGCAGCTCGTCGTTCTCCACATAGTCCACGAGAAACGGCCGGCGTTCGACGCCGCGGAGCACCACCGGGGGCCGGCCCCAGCGGGCGGCGACCGATGCGGGCGGGAGGATGGCCGCCTGGCCGTCCGCCAGCAGAGCGACGAAGCGGCGCAACCGGCGGAAGAACACGAGATCGCTCTGGCGCTCGGACGCCGTGCCGAGCAGGGCGGTGAGGGCAGAATCTCCCGACGCCCGCATCCGGTCCCACGCGGGTGCATTGTAGCGCGCTTCCGACCACAGGGCGGCGGCTACCCGCGTTCGCTCGACGGGCCCCAGCTGTTGGGCGCTCAACGGCGCCACAGCGAGGAGGGCGTATGACAGCCACCCGAGACGTGACGGCATCGATCTCAATGTATCAGGCCTCCGTCGCCTTCCGCGCCGCGATCGCCTCCCACGCGGAGTCCTGGCATACCTGCACCCCGGCGCTCGTCACTCCCCAGTCCCGGGTCAGGATCCGCTCCAGCGCCACGCGCAGCACCCCGAGCCAGGCCGCCGCCAGCACGTCGACGCCGCCCGAACGGACCGACCCGTCGGCCTTGCCCTGGGCGAGGAGACTCTCGAGCGCGCCGCGGAACTCGCGGGCCGTCGCCCGCGACGGCTCGTCGAGCAGCGCCGTGTAATCCTGGAAGAAGAACAGCCGCGTCACCGCCGGCTCGCGCACCGCGCCATCCATGAGCAGGCCCCCGAGTCGGGCCAGCTTCTCGCGGGGTGGCGCTGTCGTGCCGTCCGCCTCGCGCACCAGCTTCGTGGCCCAGCGCGCCGCGCCGCGATACAGCTCGTTCAGGAGCTGTTGCTTCCCCTTGAAGTGGCGGTAGATCGTGCCCTCGGCGATCCCGGCTCTGCGGGCGATCGCGGGCGTCGTGGTCGGGTGGTAGCCCTGCGCGGTGAACAGCTCGAGGGCCGCGCGCACGAGGCGTTGCCGGGTGAGGTCGGCCTGCTTCACAGGCGGGCGAATCTAATGGAACGCTTGGACTTCCGCGCGCTTCCCGCGTTCCT
>JBGPHP010000111.1:0-10152 GCA_041484445.1 Gemmatimonadota bacterium | reverse complement strand
CCACCCTCGGCCGGCCGCTCCGACATCGGACGGGGTGGAGGAGCGCCCAAAGGTCACTCGCAACAAATCGCAATGTGTGGCCAGGGCGAGCCGAGCCAGCTGTTCTTTGAACAGGAACGCCAGGGGGCCGTGGACCGTGGAACCTGCGACCAGAGCCACTGTTCGCGGTCCTCCCAGCTTCTCCACGTAGACGGTCGGGCGGCGGCGCCCCGGCCCAGAATCCCCCCCCGGCTCGCTCGGTGAATAATCGCTACTCACCGGGGTCCACCTGGGATCAGTGGTGAATTGGTAGGCCTGGATCGGCAGGCCGGCTGCCCCCGCGGCATGCAGCCATTCGGACTGGCTCAGTGCGGGTGCGCCGAGGCCAGCGGGGCCCGGTGGATTCACGACCGGACACCTCAGGCTGGCCAGCCAGCTGAGCCACAGGGCCGTAATCTCGCAGGAGGCGTAGTCCCGATCACCGGGACTTGCCTTCGCGTACTGCGGCAGCGGCGGCGCCACGAGGCGGTTGAACACGACGTCGCCGCTACGTGGCGACACCGCGGTGCCGTCGCTCAAGCGCACCTCGGTCGTCACCCCCGACTCGTCCAGACGGTGTGCCCAGAAGGGCGCGAGGACCAGTTCCTCCGCGGACACGAGCTTGACTTGCTCCGGTCCGTGTTTCCTGCGCAGCGCCGCGGAGACGCCGAGCGCGGTGTCGTCGCCCAGGTGGGCCAGAACCAGGAACGCCATGGCCCCTACCGCCTAGCGCGGGGTATCGAACAGCCGCTTCGCCTGGGCGGCGCCCTCCTGCATCCGCGTTCCGAGATCTTGCGCGTCCGCTTCCGCCGACAAGGCGCTCTTCGCAAGATCCGGCCGGAGACTCGCGTCGATGAAGGGTTCGATGCTCGTCAGCCGCTCTTCGAGAGCCCGTACCCGGGTCTCGAGGTCGCCTCCTCCAGGCGACGGTTCCGAGCCCGGTAGGCCACCTCCGGGCCGATCCCACGGCTTCTCGAAGTCCTTGTCCTTTTCCTTGAACTCCTTGAACTCCTTGGACTCTTTGAACTCCTTGAACTCCTTCAACGGCTTCTCCCGAATCTCCTTGTCCTTGACGTCCTTGTGGAAGTCCTTCAGGTCTTTGTCCTTCACGTCCTTGTGTCCGTCCTTGAGATCCTTGTCCTTGATGTCCTTGTGGACGTCCTTCGTGTCCTTCACTTCCTTCTTCTTCACCAGGCACTTCACCGAGAGCCGAGCGGTCATGACCGGGCCGGATGCCCCGACTTCCGTAACCGCCACGCAGGTATTGGCGCCCGCGTAGGACTTCGAATTGGGCGTGGTCGTCGCGTTCAGGGTGACGTTGCCGCTGCCGCCGGGATACGGGTCCCCTCCGTCCCCACGGTTGTTGCCGAGCTCGAGGTCGCGCTTTCCATCGGCTTGCAGCAGCGCGACCTTCGGATGGTTCTCGTCGGAGTTGGAGGAGATCGTTTCGTCGACGTGCCAGACGAGGAGCCCTGCTCCGGGGAGCTGCTGGTCGTACAGCGACTGTTGGCGATTCTCGACCAGAAAGTATTCGGTGCCGCCGCCGCCGTCCTTCCACAGGCGATACACCATGTGACTCGCCTTGACGTCGGCGACGTTTACGACCGCGTTGGTCGTTTGTGTCGTGACGGCCGCCCAGCCCTGGTTCGCCTTGCACCAGGCGGAGGGATGCGCCGGGACGTCCCCGCCGCCGTTCCAACTCCCGCCCGCCATCAGACACCAGTTGCCGATTCCCTCCCCGGAGTAATCGGTGTCATAGAGGTCGGGGAAACCGAACAACAGGTGGCCCAGCTCGTGCGCGCAGACGCCGATCTTCGAATCCTCGGGCACGGTCAGGTAGGCGTAGACCTTCGTGCCGTCCGCATCGTATTCGCCGCCCGCCAGCACCCATTTGTGGGACCAGATGTCATTGACGCTGCCCGTCACCTCCGCCCCGGCACCGGCGTGGATCACGATGAACGCGTCCACGTACCCGTCGCCGTCGTTGTCGTAGGGTGCGAAGTCGACGTTGGGGTCCGCCGCGGTGGCCGCGTCACGGGCCATCGTTCTGGCGTTCGGCTCGGTCCCGCCCATCCCCGAATCGCCATTGGCGTACTCGGTCAGCTTCTTCGGCAGCTGGTAGGGTCCCACGACCCCGCCGACGATGTCGACGAGGCCATTGGTGACTTCCTTGTAATACTCGCGCACGCTGCCGTGCGTCAGCACACCGGTGGAGAAGAACAGGTCGTTGAAGTGCTGCTGGGTTTGGGCCATCGCTTTGTCGCTGAACTCCACGAGCACGACGATGACCCGGATGGTGCCGCGCAGCGGGGCGCGATCGGCCGCCGCCGAGCGGGCGATCTGCAGCGGCGTGCCCGTCGGGTAGCGCACTCCCGGATAGATGAGCGCGTCGTTCAACCCCGGCGCGATGCGATCCCGCAGCTGCACCAGGTTGGCCGTTCGTCCCTTTACGGCCCCCCGGAGTCGCGCGAGATCCTTCTTGATGCTCTCTCGCAATTCCGGACTGGGAGCGATCATGCAACACTGCCCGTCGCGGGTCGCGGCGGCGTGTCGATAAATGGTCTCGATGCTGTCGAGCAGCAGTGATGGTTTGTGGGATGTCATCGCGCCCTTCCTGTGATTGGACGACGGCCGGCAGCAATAGGAGCCGATCGGGGCCCCCACTCTGCGCGGGCGCCGTCAATCGGCGGTCAATCGACGAACCGACCTTGTCAGACGGAGTCCTACTCGCGGGCGCGATGCGCGCGAGGAGTTGACCGGGAATTGACCGGAAGTGTGTAGCGAGCATGTGTTGACCGACTCAGATGCCGACGATCGGCGGGCCCACATGAACCTCACTGCTAC
This sequence comes from Gemmatimonadota bacterium, assembly GCA_041484445.1. Classification (GTDB taxonomy): domain Bacteria; phylum Gemmatimonadota; class Gemmatimonadetes; order Gemmatimonadales; family GWC2-71-9; genus DASTHG01. Next base: position 7,290 of record JBGPHP010000111.1, on the reverse strand, counting down.
ACAGCGTCGCCTCATCGTGCAGGTCGTGAACGTGTTCGAGACCGGCCGGCCCGAGGGCGATTACGGCGCCATCGCGATCTTCCACGACGGCCCCCACGACATCCGTCAGATCACCTACGGGCGCTCGCAAACGACGGAGTACGGTCGACTCCGTGACCTCATTGCGATGTACGTGCGCGCCCCGGGTCGGTTCAGCGCCGATCTCCTGCCCTACGCCGACAAGGTCGGCACCGTCCCGCTGGTCGACGACGCCCGCTTCAAGCAGCTGATCCGTCGAGCTGGGCGGGAAGATCCTGAGATGCGGCGGATTCAGGACGAGTTCTTCGATAAGGCCTATTTCGTTCCGGCCATTGCCTGGGCCGACGCGCACGGCCTGGTGGAGGCGCTATCCGGGCTCGTCGTCTACGATTCGTTCATCCACAGCGGCGGCATCTTGTGGATCATCCGCGGGATGTTTGCCGAGAGTCCGCCGAGCGAGGGCGGGGACGAGCACACCTGGGTCCGTGAGTATGTCGCCGCGCGGCATCGGTGGCTGTCGCGGCATCCCCGCGCCGCGGTGCGCGCCACCACGTATCGCACGGCCTGCCTCAAGCGTGAGGTTGCCCGGGACAATTGGGCGTTGTCGCTCGTGCCGATCGTCGCCCACGGCGTGCCGGTGTCCTGAAATGAGATTCTCCATCGCCGCTTTCGCGCTGGCGTTGTGGGGCTCGGGGCTGGCCGCGCAGACGGCGACGGTCATCCGGAACGTGAACCTGCGCCCGGACCCCTCCAGCGAATACGCGCCCGTACGTCTTCTCGAGCCATCCGAGCAGCCACTCACGCTGCTCGATCCGGCACTGGAGAGCGGATACTACCGGGTGCGAACGGCCGCGGGCGAAGAGGGGTATGTCTGGGGTCGCAACGTGCGGGTGTCCGTCGCGCCGTCGCTGCCAGCGACAGCAGCCACGGTCATCCGCAGCGTCAACCTGCGTCCCGACCCTTCCAGCACCAATCCCGCGAGCCGGCTGCTCACGTCGTCGGAGCCGCCGCTGACGCTGCTGGAGCCGACGCCCGCGCACGGTTACTACCATGTGAGAACGACCGCCGGAGCCGAAGGATTTGCCTGGAGCCACAACCTCCGGCTGTCAGTCGTCCCGGCGGTCTCCGCGTCGGAGATCCAGCTTGGCCCCGGCATTCCCGGGTCGGCTGCGATGGCCGGGTGTGGCGACAGCCTGTGGGTGCACGTCTATCATCCGTCGCGGCTCCTCGTGCTGCAGGACTGTGTCACCATCACGGGCGTCCTCGTCGACGCCACGGCACACCAGTCGCGCCATCGTCCCGATGGGGTGCGCCACGAGCGCGACGGCGACACGCACGGGTGGCTCAAGGTCGATCCGCAGTTCGCCAACCTGATCAACCCGGGAAACACCTCGGACGAAGAGGGTAACCTCGTGTTCGAGCTGGTGTGCCACTATCCGGTGACACAAACCGACGCACAGTCAACATGCGCCACGTTTACGGATCGCACACACATCCCACCGGTCGGCTCGCATGTCGCGATCACGGGAACGCTCGTGCGAGAGAAGAACCACAACAAATGGAACGAGATCCATCCCGTTTCACGAATCCAGGTGCAGCCCATCCCCTGAGGTGACGACCGCGTGACCGTTGACGGCCAGAGCGGCGAAGGTGGCGCTGACGTTTGGCCCTTCGGCTCACCATCGTCGGTCGATGTCCGATGGGTGCGTTTGGCGATCCGCGATTGTCCAAGAATTGACCGCCTCCCACTTAGATAGTGTCTCTCGACGTTCCGCGGTCAGCGACGGCATTCCGTGCGGAGGGTGCCGCTCCGTGAGACGGCCCGCACGGCGCATCACCGGGAGGGAACCATGGCCAGACTCGTCGTCACCGCCTTTTCCGAGGACACGATCGCCGCTCCGGGAAACCGGCAGCCGAACTACATCGTGGTGTCGGCGACCGATGCCAACGGCGCACCGGTGACCGGCCTCGGCGTGGGAAACTTCAAAGTCGACCCGATGATCGTCGGGCCGGGCGGAGCGCTGGTGAACATCACGAGCGTCTCGGCCGGCCGGCTGCCCGGCTTCTACCACATCAACGTCGTGCCCATCAACACGCAAACATGGAAAGCCGGCGTGTACATCTTCGCCGTAGCCGTGGAGCGCTCCGCCGATCACGGCCAGACGCTGGCGACGGTGCTCATGGATTGAGGAGCAACGGAGGCTCGTATGAATCCAATCGTGTCGAAGCACATCGGCGGGACGGCCGCGGTCGTGGCAACGCTCCTGCTTCCGGCGGTAGCGCGGCCCGGTCACGCGCAGCAGGCAGCCTGGGAAGGCAGCATCGGGCAGTCGAGCTTCGTCTTCCAGGGCACCGCCCGACGCTCCGCCGCCTCAGGTATTCGCAGCATCCCGGCCTCGGATAGCACCGCGATCGTCACCGTGACCGCGGTCTATCACGCCCCGGGCTCCTTGGGCGACTTCACGGGTCGGGATGTCACCGTGCTCCTCCAGTCTCCCCTGCGGGCAGGCACCGCGGCGGTGTTCGTGGCCGAAGTGGTGCTCTACGGGGAGACGATTCTGGTCCGCGAGCTGAGTCGCACGTCGGCCGTTGCCCCAAAGGACTCGGCAGGGTTGCGCGCGGCGGTCAACGCCGCCCTGGCGCGGCAAGCGGTCGAGCTGCTGCGCGGGCGCCTCGCCACGGCGCAGCTGGTCGTCGCCGGCCGCGTCGCCGCGGTCCGAGCGGCCCCCGGCCGTCTGGCGCAGGCGCGAGGGTCGGAGCACGACCCCGACTGGCGAGAAGCGCTCATCGCGGTCGACACGCCGTTGAAAGGGTCCGCGCCGGGTGACTCGGTCGTCGTGCTCTTCCCCAACAGCCAGGACGTGATGTGGGACCGGGCGCCGAAGTTTCGTGAAGGCCAGGATGGCGTCTGGCTGCTGCGCACCCGGGGGCTCGAGGACCTGGGGATCGAGCAATACCTCACCGCGCTCGACCCCCTCGACGCACACACGCGCGAGGAGTTGCCGCTCATCCGGTCACTCCTCGGGCCACCACGCTAGTCGCGGCGAGGAGGGAGCCTAGCCATGCGATCCATCCGGCAACTACCGCGAGCCGCGTTGCTCGCCGCGCTCGTCGCGTCCCCGCTCGGGGCGCAGGTGCGCGTCGTCAACATGACGCCGCAGGCGCGCAGCAACGAGACCAACCAGGACGCCGAGCCGAATCTGGCCGTCAACTGGGCCAATCCGTTCCAGCTTGCCGCCTCGGCCTTCACGCCCAACCCGACGGGCGGCCTCAACGCACCGATCTACGTGTCGAGCGACGGCGGCCTCGCCTGGCTGCTCAACCCGATCGTACCGGGCAACAACGCGAGCTACGGCACCGGTGACATCACCCTTGGGTTCGGCGGCACCAGCGGCGTCCTCTACGCGGGAATCCTGCGCGGCGATCAGTTTCTGCGGCTGAATATTCTCCGGACCGGCAACTACCTGAGCCCGACGGCGATGACCGTGCTCGTCAGTCGCAGTAGCGACGATCAACCCTACGTGGAAGCCGCGACCGTCGCCGGCCTGGGGCTCGATCGCGTGTATATCGGGAACAACGACATCTCGCAGCGGTTGGTCAGCGGGCACACGGCCACGGTGGACGGATCGCTCGACGCCGCCACGGCTCCGTCTCCGGCCGGCTTCGCCCCGCTCCGTGTCGAGCCGCGCGCAACCGCCGCGCTCCCCTTCGGGAGCGGCAATCAGGATGGGCCGTCGATCAGGCCGGCGGTCCACGCGGACGGCACGATCTACGCCGCCTACTTCGGGTGGCGGACCTTTGGCACGTCGACCAATACCACGGACGTCGTCGTAGTGCGGGATGACAACTGGGGCGCGGGGGCGACTCCCTTCACCGCGCTCACCGACGTCGGTGACGGACTCGCCGGCGTGCGCGTCGCGACAGGCGTCACCCTGCCGTCGCTCGGCACGCCGCTCGGGAACCAGCGAATCGGCAGCTCGCTCGCCATCGCCGTCGATCCGCGCGACAGCCGGACGGTGTATCTCGCCTGGGCCGACGGGGCGAATGCCAATGCCTACACCATTCACCTGCGGCGCTCGACCGACCGCGGCGTCACGTGGTCCGGCGACCTCCGCGCCCCGGTCGGCGCTACGAACCCCAGCCTGGCGGTGAACCGCGACGGGACCGTCGCCTTCTTGTACCAACAGCTTGGCTCCGGACGGTGGCGCACCCACCTCCTGCTGAGCGACGACGCCTTCATCACCCTGCGCGACGACGCCGTGCTGGCGGACTTTCCCGACAACGTCTGTTCCGGATCGTGCGGCGCCGGACCGCTGGGGGACTACGCCGAAGTCATCGCCGTGGGGAGGGCGTTCTACGGCGTGTTCTCCGGCTGGAACATGCCCGTCAGCGCGAATTTCCCGCGCGGGGTGCGCTATCAGCGGAACGCCAACTTCGGCACTAACACGCTGCTGGCGCTCGACAACGTGACCCCGGTGGCGGCATCGGTCGATCCGTTCTTCTTTAGCTTCACACCGAGCCGCGGCTTGCGAGTGGGCTGGAGCCTCCATGCGGGGGCAGCTGTGCCGCTCGGAACCTTGAACCTCGCCACTGACCCCGGTCCCACGATCAACGCCGACGTGATCTTCCCGATCACGCCCAAACTGGGGGTCGACCTTCGCGGCGGGTACTCCCGACTCAACGGCAGCGGCCTTGCCAACGACGTGCACGTCTGGGACCTGTCGGTCAACCTCAAGGTGATCCCCGTGCTGAGCACACCGTACCCCTTCGTCAACGGTGGGCTCGGTATCTACCACGTATCCCCGAATCACCTGGAGGCCGGATTCAACGTCGGGGTGGGCGTGGGGCTGCCTATTAGCCCGCGCGTCGACTTGGAAGCGACCGGTAACTACCACCGGACGTTCACCGGGCCGGCCGATGCCGAATTCCTGAAACTCCAACTCGGCCTGATTCTGACGCTGTGAGGACCCGAGTAGTCCGCGTCGCCTCGATGTGACGGCCGCCTATACGGTGCCCGGCGGGATCTGTCTAGTCTCCGTACCGCACTCGCAGTCGCCGCCGCAGCGCTGCTGTTGCAGGCCCCCTGCGTCGCCCAAGCGATGTCGCACCCCCGCGATCAAGGCGCACTCGACGCCGTGACCAGCGGCATCATCAAACTGCCGATTACGACCAGCTCGACCGAAGCGCGCAACCACTTCCTCATGGGCCAGCGCGAGCTCGACCTGGGACAGGTGTTCGACGCGAACGGAACTTGACTCCATCAATGTGAGAGTCTATAATAGACACTTATAGGGTCTATTATGGACATCTCAAGTACGCTACTTCACCAGGCCCTCGAGGCCACCGGCGAACTCCTCCGGCGCAGAGGCCAGCAATCGGCCATTGTAGTGGTCGGCGGCACAGCCCTCACCCTGTTGGGAGTGATCGGTCGCGCCACTGAGGATGTGGACGTGATCGCGCTGGCGACCCCGCACGAGGACAGGCCGCCCACCGAAATCCGCGCCCCGGACCCTCTCCCAGACATGCTCCGCGACGCTGTCACTACGGTCGCGCGAGATCTCCGTCTCCCCCCCGATTGGTTGAACACGACGGTCGGTAGTCAGTGGCAGACGGGCCTCCCGCCCGGCTTCGCATCGCGCGTGATATGGGAACAGCACGGGGGATTGTGGATCGGTCTGGCCGGGCGATTCGATCTCATCCATTTGAAACTCTATGCCGCTGCCGACGACGTGGGTCCATCGAGCCGCCACTTCCAAGATCTCGTAGCCCTCCAACCCACCGAGCAGGACCTCGATGCTGCGCGGGCTTGGATCGCCAATCAGGATCCTTCATACGCTGTAGCCGATGCCGTCCGTCAGGTAATCGCCCATGTCCGCGCAACGCGTCGCTAAGGCGATCGGTGCGCTGCGGGAAGCCACGGCGCAGGCGGCGTGGATCCAATGGAGCGCCATCTTCACCGTCGCGGCGAGCCGTCGACCCGCCCGCTCGATCGTCGACCCCGAGGCCCTGCTACTCGTCTCCCTGGCCCTGCGGGACCACGAGCCTCGGCTCTGGAGTGCGGCGGTCGTATGGGCACAGTTCGGCTCCCGTTTGCTGAGCGTGCAACGAGCCAAGAACCTGGCCGCTCTATTTCCACCGACCACGCGCGAGCGACTTGGAGAGTTCGCGCAGTTGGCAGTCACCGATGGCGGAGACCTGCGCTGGCGTTCGCTCGCGCACCGCGGGGCCGGCAAGACGGGTGCTCGCGGCCGGCCCCGGGAAGGCGCGCCGCGGATCGAAGGCGCTGCTGCGCTGATCCTTCGCTTGCGGTTGGGGCTCGGCGTCGGGATCAAGCCCGATGTCCTCGCTTGTCTTATCGGGCACGCAGGTGGTGCGATGCCGGTCATCCTCATTGCGAAGGCAACCGCGTACTACGGCAGAGCCGTCCGGCGAGCCTTGGAGGATCTGGCTGCGGCCGATTTCCTTGAAACTCGACCCACGGCTCCCATTTCTTACCGGGCAGACACGCGCAAATGGGCCGCTCTGCTTGCGATCGAGCCGAGTGACCCTCCAGCCTGGCGCTCCTGGGCCCAGGTGTACGCGTTCGTCGCGGCGCTCGACCAGTGGTCGCTGGCATTGCCCGGTGATTCTCGCTTCGTACTGGCCTCCGAGGCGCGCGATCTGGTTGACGCCCACGGACGCGCGCTCGATCCTGTGATTCGGCTGCCGCAGCTCGACAAGTCCCGCGGGGAGGCCTACCTGGAGCCGTTCATCGAAGCCCTCAAGGCGTGCGTCGATTTCGTAGGCGGGGTCGTGTAGCCCGAGCCCAGAGAACGACGAACACGCAGCCGAGATGCGGCAGCAGTACCTTCCGCTCATGCGGTCGGTCCTTGCGCTCCTCTTCCTTTCCCTGCTCGGGCGCGCGGCCTCAGGTCAGTCGCCCGTCGTCCGCCGCGACACCCAACACGTCTCCGCCCTGCTCACCATCAGCGGCGGCATCAGCCTCGGCTCCTACGAGGCCGGACTGAACTGGGGATTGCTGGAGCTGTTCAAGCTCACCGCCCGCGATTCGCTGCGCCGAGCCTGGAACCTGCCGCACTACGAATTGAAAGCCATGGCCGGAGCCTCGGCCGGCAACATCAACGGCTTTCTCGCCGCCGTCGAATGGTGTCGCACCAGGGAGCCGACGCCCCCCGAGCAGAGTCTCTTCTGGAAGATCTGGGTGCGCACCGGGTTCGATCAGCTGTTCCCGCTGGTGCGCTACGACCAGCCCGACTCGACCCAGGCGCTGTT
>JBGPHP010000110.1:0-10164 GCA_041484445.1 Gemmatimonadota bacterium | reverse complement strand
GGATCAGGAGCTGCTGCGCGTGAAGCGGCGCTATCCCGATCGCACCACCTGGGAGCCGCAGGTCGGGTTCATCGCGTCGATGCAGCGGGGGCTGCGGGCCGGCGGGAAGACGTACGCGCTCGCGCGGGCGGAGGAGATCGCGGGCCACGTGACCCAGCTCGAGACCGGGTTCTGCCACGTGCGGCTCGTCGCCGACGTCCGGAACCTGCGGCAGGGCCGCGTGGCGGGCGCCGCCGTCCTCGCCGGTCTCGGGGCCGCCGGATCGGCGGTCGCGGTGGCGCTCGGCGTGCTGCTCCCGTTCACGGCGCTGCCGGTCGCCGGATTCGGGCTGCTGTCGCTCACGACGCTGGTGGCGGGACGCAGCGCGCAGCTCGACCGGATCGAGGTCGGGCTCGAGCAGGTGCTCGACCGCCTCGAGCGGGGAGAGATCCGGCCCGAGCACGCGTTGCCGGGACCGCGGGCCAGCGCGTTCGTTCGGATCGCCGACGAGATCCGCAAACAATTCCAGTTCTAGCGAGAGATTTCATGAGCGACATTCAGCGCGTCGGGGTGTTGGGGTGCGGACTGATGGGCAGCGGCATCGCGCAGGTCGCCGCGGCCGCCGGGTACGAGACGATCGTGCGCGACGTGGCGCAGCCGATTCTCGACAAGGCGAAGGCCGGGATCGAGAAGTCGCTTGCCAAGTTCGTCGAAAAGGGGAAGCTCCAGGCCGCCGATCGCGACGCGACGCTGCAGCGCCTCTCGTTCACCACGGTCACGGCCGACCTGAAGCGCTGTGACGTGGTGGTCGAGGCCGTCACCGAGGACCTGGACGTCAAGAATGCGCTCTGGAAAGAGCTCGACGCCCTGTGCGGCGCCGGGACGATCTTCGCCTCGAACACCTCGAGCCTCACCATCGCGGCGATGGCCGCCGCCACCAAGCGCGCCGACCGGTTCGTAGGGCTCCACTTCTTCAATCCGGTGCCGTTGATGCAGCTGGTGGAAGTCGTCCGCACCGTCACGACGTCCGAGGAGACCTTCAAGCGGGCCTTCGCGTTCGCCCGCTCGCTCGGCAAGGAGGCCGTGGCGGCGAAGGACAACTCCGGCTTCATCGTGAACCTGCTGCTCGTGCCCTATCTGCTGGACGCGATCCGCGCGCTGGAGCACGGCGTGGGCAGCGTGACCGACATCGACAAGGCGATGCAGCTGGGCTGCGGGTATCCTATGGGCCCGCTCAGCCTGCTCGACTTCGTGGGGCTCGACACCACGTACAAGATCGCCGAGATCATGTTTGCGGAGTACAAGGAGCAGAAGTACGCTCCCCCGCCGCTGCTCAAGCGGATGGTGCTCGCGGGGATGTACGGGAAGAAGAGCGGTAAGGGATTCTACGACTATTCGGCCAATCCGCCGGTGGTCTCGAGCCTCGGACTGTAGTCCTTTCAAGGAGCCACACCCGCATGCTCAGCTACGACCTGCCGCGCCTGCACGCGGCGGTGAACGATCTTCCCGCGGCCCTGCTGCTGGCAGCCGTCCTGTTCGACCTCATGGGCTGGGTGCTGAAACGTGACTCTCTCATCTGGGCGGGCATCTGGACCCTCTGGGCCGGCGTCATCGGCGGCTGGGCGGCCGTGATTCTGGGCGAGCTCGCCGAGGACGCCGTCGAACACGGTGACGCCGTCCATGAGATCATGGGCGTGCACGAGAAGCTCGCTCTCATCACGATGAGTCTGTTCACCGTCGTGCTCGCGTGGAAACTGTGGCGCCGCTTCCAGCTGCGCCCCGCCGAGGACCGGGTGCTCAAGCTGCTCATGATCGTGGGACTCGTGCTGCTGGTGAGCACCGGCATGGAGGGCGGTGAGCTGGTGTTCGACCACGCGGCCGGTATCCCCACGGCAAAGCTCCAGGCGGAGATTCAGGACCGCGCTAAGGGGCACCATCACGAGGCGGGTGAGGCCGATGAGCACGACGAGGCGGTGCCGGGCCATGACTCGACGGCGCCGGCCCACGTCGATCCACCCGGCACGCCGCCGCATTCGCACTGAGATGAGACGGTCAGGCGGTCGGGCGGTCGGGCGGTCGCAGATGCGGGCGTGTTCCCACCGACCGCCCGTCCGCCTGGCCGCCGTTCTCGCCGTCGCCGCCTGCTCCCCCGTCACCACGCGTCCGGCGTTTCTGCCCTATCCGCAGGCGCTGGTCATCATTCTGGACGCGCCGCCGGCGCGCGTGGTGCCCGAGGCGGTCGGCTGGCTGACCAGCCAGGGCCTCCAGGCGCAGTGGTCGAGCCCCCAGGACGGGTACGTCGAAACCGCCTGGTTCAACGCACGCACGCACACGTCCGTGTTCGGCGACGGGGACCCCGGCGATCTGCTCTCCACGGTGAAGATCCGCTGCTGGGCCGACCCCAACGTCCCCGGCAAGACCCAGCTCACGGTCGAGGCGGTGTATCGGCCGATGCTGGATCCCTCCCGGCCGGAGCGTGATCTGGAGGAAGTCGTCCCGCAGGGATCGGATGGATATCGCCTCGCGCAGCAGCTGGTCGACGCGATGAAGCAGCGCTTCGGGAGCTGATCGTTACAGCTCGCGATGCTCTTGGCTTTGACCTCGAGTGCCTAGGAGACCCGGAGCCCCGAGTCATCCACTATGAAGTTCTCTCTGGGCTGAACCGGAGTGCTGATCCGATAGGCACTGCCGCCGCTGCGATTCCGGCCGCAGACCACAAGGTCCCCTCACACGTGTTCGTCCTGGAACACCACCTCGAAGTGCTCCACGTGAAGGTCCCGCTCCACGAGAAAGCGGTCATCCTCGGGATAGAACACCGCACGCTCGATGTCGTCACCGGCGAACCGCTGGATCGCCCCAACCGACTCCCACAGCGTGACCAGCAGGAATTCGGCGCGATCGCCGCGCCGGCGACTCAGCGCCAATACCCCACGGTTCCCTGGTGTCCCGCGGTACTCTTTGAAACCCGTCCGGCGCAGGTAGTCGAGGTAGGCGTCGCGATCGTCAGCGCGCGTTGCGCCCCGCCAGATGCGTGCGAGCATGGCACGTCCCTTGGTAGGTTTCGATGTGATGGCCCGGGGGCCGGTGAGTTAGACCCTCGCAGGGGACGCCGAGCGCAAATGGGTGGCGACTGGTGCCAAAGGCCGGTTCGAGCCCTTCCAGATCAGGAAGACTGCCGCGAGGACGATCGTCCCTGCGGCAATCGTCCGGCCTGAGATCGACTCGTTGCCGAGCGCCCAGGCCAGGGCGATCGCCAGCACCGGGTTCACGAATGAGGCGCTCCCGACTGCCGCCGGCGACATGAACCGGAGCAGCCAGGTGTAGGCGCCGAAGGCCAGCACGGTCCCGGGAACCACGAGGAACGCGAAGGAACCGACCCCGCGCATCGTCAGATGGTCCGGGTGCCACCTCGTGAGCTCACCGGTCAGGAGACTGAGGACGAGGACGGCGATCCCTCCGCCGGCCAGCTGCATGGCGGTGGACTGCGCTGCCGAGGCCAGTCGGGGACCATCGCGGGCGATGATCGACCCGACGGACCAGCTGAGCCCGCTGCCGACGAGGGCGAAGCGGTCCGTGACCGTCCCCGACCACCCCCCTTCCCCCCCACGAGCAACCCGACTCCGAGCGTTCCCAGCGCGAGTCCCGCGATCACGACCCCGGGCGGGGCACGATGCTCCCGGATCGACGTCAGTAGCACCAGCGAGATCGGAATCGTCGTCATGAGGAGCGCTGCTTGACCGGACGAGACCCGCTGTCCTCGGGCGGAGCCGCGGATCGAACCCCCACGGCTAGGCCCGTCCCACTTGCAGAACGATCTCGTAGTCGGAGGCATACTCGTCACAATCCACCAGCAATCGCTCCGGGTCTGGGATGCGCGCGGAGCGGAGCTCGTCGTGGCTCGCACCATGCGGCACCGATTGAGCGGATTCCCACAGCGTGACGAACAGGAATTCCGCCCGGTCGGCCACGATCCGTCGCAGCGCAACCACCCCCACGTTCCCCGGCATGCCCTGGTAGGCGGTGAGCCCGGTGCGATACAAGTGGTCGAGATACGCCTCAGCATGCTCTACCCGGGTCGCCCCATGCCACGTCCGAGCAATCATCCGTACCTCGCGTACCGAAGATGCACCAGTATATACACGATTACTAGTGCAGGTTATGACGCGAGCGAGCTCCTGTCAATAGCCTAATACCGGTGCTAGCTTTCGGGCGGTGCGGTGCGGATGCGCTGCAGATCAACCCATACCCTCTCGGAGCACAGTGCCCACTCGACGGATACGCGGGATTCAGGTGGTATTCGAGGATGTCGGCAGCGGCCCGCCGGCGCTGTTCATCCACGGCCACCCGTTCAATCGAACGATGTGGCGACCGCAACTGGGAGATCTCCAGGACTGCGCCCGCCTGCTCGTTCCAGACCTGCGCGGTTTCGGGGAATCGGGCGTGTCGCCGGGCACCGTGTTGCTGGACGAGATCGCGCTCGACCTCGCGGTGTTGCTCGACGACCTCGGCATCGATCGGGTTGTCCTCGTCGGCCTGTCGATGGGCGGCCAGATCGCCCTGGACTTCTGCAGACTGTTCCCCGCCCGCGTGCGGGGCTTGGTCATCGCCGCCAGCAGCGCACGGGAGGATACGCCGGGGGGATATGCGCGGCGCTACCGCGTGGCTGAGCGCCTCCTTCAAGAAGGAATGAAGGGCTATCTGGAGGAAGAGCTGCCCAACTTCATCGGCGCAACGACGATGCGGACGCAACCAGCGATCGTCGATCATGTTCGCACTATGATCCTGTCCACCAACCCGGTGGGCGCCGCAGCCGCGCTGCGCGGCAGGGCAGAACGGCGCGATCATGTGGAGAGCCTCGCAGGAACACGGGTGCAGTCCCTGATTATTGTCGGAGCCGACGATAGGTACACGCCGGTCCCCGAAGCTCAACTGCTGGCGATGAAGTTGCCGCGCGCACAATTGGCCGTGCTGCCGGGCATCGGTCACATGCCGAATCTGGAAGCGCCGCAGCAATTCAACGCGCTGATTCGGCAATTTTTGAGTGACCTTCCTCGCCCCTAGGCCATCGCGCTCAGCACCACCTCATCTCGCGTAGTGCGCAGCACCAAGGGAGTGGAGCGACACATATGGCTCCTCGCCCAACACCCAGCTGTCGTGAGGAACCGGGGGAATGTGAAACAGGGTGCCGGGTGTCAGCTCCCACACCCGCCCGTCATCGAAGGCCGCCCTCGCCCGACCGTGTAGTACCAGTCCAACGTGCTCGACGTGACAGCGGCGGGCACCGACCGATGGCCCCACGTCAACCGACCAGCGCCAGCCGGGATCGTAAGTCGCCCGGCCGATCGTCAGGCCGCCGATCCGGACCAGCTCAAATCGGCCGCGTGGGAAATGGCGGATTTCATCGGCAGCGTCGAAACGCTTGAGGATCACGTCGAGCATGGTCCCTCCGGGAGAGTGGGCGGGGAATCGCTCACACGGGGTCGCCGGGCCTATCGACCCCTGACGGATCCAGTGGTCCTCCGGGCGCGTCGCACCCCACGCTGCACTGGCGACGTCGAATGCCAGGGCAAATACGGGTGCGGGCGATCGACTCGGCACCGTTAGCTCCCTTCCGTATTGGTGAGCCCCTGGGCCATCACTTGGAGGGCGATCCCGCGTTCGGGACGACGGACAACATGAATCGACTCGCCCGCGCGGACTTCACCCTCGTCGATGATCCGCAGGTAGGCGCCGAGGCGGCCGACGGATTGAAACCGCTTGGGGAACCTCGGGTCGGCAAGTCGGATGCCGAGTTTGAAACAGGGAAACCGAGGCTGCGCGACTTCCAACAAGGCGGTCCCAATTCGCCACCGCTCGCCAACAAGCGCCGAGCGGAGATCGAGGCCCTGCACGGTGAGGTTGTCGCCAAACAGCCCTGGGCAGGTCGCAATGCCTTCATGGTCCGACCAATACCGGTAGTCCTCGGCTGCATACGCGTACACGGCCTTATCCGGTCCACCATGCACGGTCCGGTCGCTCTGGTCATCCCCCTCGAGGTTCACACCATGCAACCGGACGGCCTGGTCGCCGACCGATTCCTTCCAGATTGCGGTCCGGACCACGCGACCACGCCATGAGACCTCCCTGACGCCGCCGACATTGACCGACAGGACACGTGGATCCCCGTTCGGGATCCAACGACCGTCTGCGCCACGGTCGCTCACCCTATTCCTGAGTGCCGCTACCGGCGAATGCGGCGGGCGCCCGCGGGGCCACCGTCGCCCCCATGGCCACCAGCTGTAACAAGGCCGACCGACGCACCTCGTCCGCCGTCTGCCGACCCAACGCCGGATCGTCCAGGTCGCGGGCTCCGGTGGCATCCGGATCCACTAGAACCTCCAGGCCGCGGATCAGCGCTTCACGAACGGATGTGGAAAGGCACATATGCGTATAGAACCCCACGATGAGCACCTCGGTGACCTCGAGCTCGCGGAGCCATCCCTCGAGCCCTGTCGCGGTGAATGCCCCGTACACGTCCTTCACGAACAGCCTCTCGCGACCGGAGCTGGTCGTCGGCCCAAGACCCGGTGACAATTCGGCACCCCACGAGCCGGGAACGAACGCCTTCGATTCGTGCGGCTTGTTGTGGTGCTGGACCCAAGCGATCGGACGACGCTCGACACGCGCCAGACGCACGTGATGGAGGATGTTCGCGAGCGCCGCGGCATGATTCGGAACCGGTCGAAGCCCCATACCCGAGAACTCGTTCTGCGCGTCCACCACAAGAAGTGCTTGCATCCGCCTCCTCCCCTCCGGCCAGTGCCCTGGGTGTCTCAGAACTGCAGCGTGTTGATCGCCGACATCGTGTAGAATGATTGCGTCCGCGCCGTCGCCACCTCCTCATCGAAGTCAGCACAGGTGAACAGGATCACCGAGGCGAACTGCGGCCGCGACCAGATGCAAACATAGATGCCAGAGGCGATGAGGGGGACGAAGGCGTCGTACCCTTCGTTCTCCGGACGATCGGGCGCCCGTAGGTTCGCAGATGGAGGGTCGACGTGATCATCGCGAAGTAGTCGAGGAGCGTCGCGGTGTCGACGCCGCGGCGCGTGAAATACCCCTCGATCAGGAGGCGTTTGCGGTAGATCTCAGGAGCGAAGGGTGGAATGGACACAGCCTCATGCGCTGGTATATGACGACTTACTGGTGCACCATAACAAGGAGCGGAAGTCCCTGTCAAGCCACTATTACTGGTGCTATATTCGTCTCCATGGCACCGTCCTCGAACGCCCTGTCGGTCGGACCCGATCTCCTGTTCAAGTACATCGGTGGCGATCCGAGCCTCGACCTGGTCAACACGGTGGATTGGACGAGCCACGGGCCCACGCAGGATCGCTTGACGGACTATGCCCAGCTGGCCCGCTGGGCGCAGGGGGCCGGACTCCTCTCGAACGGGGCGGCCGCCTCGCTGCGGGCGCAGGCCCTGCGGCGGCCACAAGAGGCGGCCCGCGCCCTGCGCATCGGGCTGCGGACCCGCGGGATACTGCGGCGCGCGTTTGTGGCCGTGGCACGCGGTGAACCAGCGAACGCGCCGCTCTCGGAGTTGAACGAGCTGTTGGCTCGGGCGCTGGGGCGGCTCCACGTGGCACCGCCCGATCCCCGGCACCGGCGGCAGCCCTCGCTGCGACTCGCGTGGCGCGGCCTGGACGCAGACCTGGATGCTCCGGTTTGGCCGGCGGTCTGGGCGGCCGCGTCGCTGATGGTGTCGGAGGAAGCATCGCAGGTGCGTGTTTGCGGCGGCGTCGACTGCGGCTGGATGTACGTCGATCGCAGCCGCAACGGGCTACGGCGCTGGTGCGAGATGGCAACGTGTGGTACGCTCGAAAAGACGCGACGCCGTCTCGCCCGTGCGCGACGGGCCAGTCGGAGGCTCCGCGATCGCTGAACGCCGCCGGCGGCACATCGGCGTTGAGCTATGTTCCTTCCGCAGTGACCTCCTTCTTCACCGACCCCCGCACCCGCTCCGCGTACTCCGAAGGCGCCGGCATCTACCGGATCATCCCTGATGCCGTGGCCATCCCCGCCGGCATCGAGGACGTCGTCGCGCTGGTGCGCGACGCCGAGCGCGGCGGCCCCCCGCTCATCGCCCGGGGCGCCGGCAGCGGAATGCCCGGCGGCAACGTCGGCCGCGGGGTGATCCTCGACATGAGCCGCGCCTTCACCACCCTGGAGGTCGACCCGCGTCGCCGCCTCGCCCGTGCGGGCGCCTCGGTGACCTGGGCCCAGGTGCATCAGGCGGCCGCCGCCCACGGCCTGCGGCTCCCACCCGACCCTTCGTCCGGGGCCTTCGCCACCTCCGGCGGCATGGTCGCGACCAACGCGGCGGGACCGCGCTCGGTCCGCTACGGCTCGGTGCGGCGCTGGGTCGAGGCAATCGAGGTGGTCGGGAGCGGGGGAGAGGTCCGGTGGATCAAACGGGGAGCGGGGAGTGCAGGTCGGGTTGCGCCAAGGCAAGGCGATCGCGACCTCGTCGGCGCCTTTCCCAAGACCCGGAAGAACTCCTCCGGGTACGCACTGGACGCGTTCACGGCCTCAGGGGACGAGGTGGACCTGTTCATCGGGGCGGAAGGGACACTCGGAATCGTCACGGCGGTCGAGTGGCGCCTCGACCCCATCCCTCCCGCATCGGCAGGCGTGGCGCTCTCCCTCGCGAGCCTGGACGCCCTGGGCGAGGCCGCGACCTACCTCGTCACGCTCGACCCCTCGGCGGTCGAGCTGCTCGAGCGGAGCTTGCTCGACTTCGTCGCCGCGGCGGGAGGCGCGGTTCCTCCCGGGGCCGAGTGCCTCCTCCTGGTGGAGTTCGAGCGCGACACCGCGGCTGCCGCCCGTGGCGTCGTGGCGGACGCGGTGCGGGGCCTGAAGCACCTGACGCTGCAGGCAGACACGGCCCTCGATCGGGCCGGGCTGGAGCGACTCTGGAGCATCCGCCGGCTCGCCAGCCCCGCCCTGGCGCGCCTGCCGGAGACCCGCCGCTCGCTCCAGGTGATCGAGGACGGCTGCGTGCCGTTGAGCCGCCTGCCCGAATACGTGAGCGGGCTCCGGGCGGCGGCGGCGCGCCACGAGGTGCCGGTGGCCATCTTCGGGCACGCCGGGGACGGGCACGTCCACGTGAACGTGCTGCCGGACCTCACTCGACCCCTGTGGCGGGAAGCGCTCCAGGCGTTGTACGACGACGTGCTCGCGCTGCTGCAGCGGCTCGGCGGTACCCCGAGCGGCGAACACGGTGACGGCCGGCTGCGCGCCGGCGCGCTCGAGTCGTTCTTCGGGCCGGCGCTCTTGAGCCGGTTCCGGGACCTGAAGGCTGCCTACGATCCACGGTCGATCTTCAACCCCGGTGTTATACTCCCCGCGGCCGATTGGGCGCCGCTCGCGGACCTGAAGGTGGGGGACGGCGCAGCGACGATCCCCGACGACATCGCCGGCCTGTTGCGCGACATCGAGCGAAGCGGCGGCTGGGCCACACCGAAACAGGACCTGGCATGGAAATCTTCCGCGCTCCCCGCATCACCCTGATCGCCCGTCCCCAGTTCCTCGAGCCGGCGCATCTCGCCGTCCAATGGAAAGGCGAGGCGTCCGGTGGAGAGCGGCTGGCCGAGTTCGCCGGCCGCATCTGTTACATGAGCCAGCACAATCCGGCACAGCGCCCCACGGCCGAGTACCTCGACAACATCAAGAAGCAGGGGCACGGCTCGGTGCTGGAGCACGCGGTGTACGTGCTGCTGATCGAGGGCATCAGCCGCTCCTGCTCGCACGAGCTGGTGCGTCACCGGGCCGGGTTCGGCTATTCGCAGCTGTCGCAGCGCTACGTGGACGAGTCGCATGCCGCGTTCGTCGTGCCCCCCGCGATGCAGGGCGACGCCGCATTGGAAGCGGCATGGGAACAGCAGGTCACCGACGCGCAAGGAGCGTACGTGCGCTCCGTTGAGGCGTTGATGCAACGCTACGACTGGGTGACCGACAAGGTGCACCGCCGCAAGATGGCGCGGGAAGCGGCGCGCAGCGTGCTGCCGAACGCGACGGAGACGAAGATCGTCGTCTCGGCCAACGTCCGCGCGTGGCGCACGATGCTGGAGCTGCGCTGCGGCGAAGGGGCCGAGCTCGAGATCCGCCGCATGGCGGTCGCCGCGCTGCGCGTGTTGCAGCAGG
>JBGPHP010000109.1:0-10247 GCA_041484445.1 Gemmatimonadota bacterium | reverse complement strand
TGCCCTGGCCCGGATTCGAACCGGGACGCCTTGCGGCACTGCCCCCTCAAGACAGCGTGTCTACCAGTTTCACCACCAGGGCGGGCTGGATAAGCTAGAAACCGGTGCGCCCGGGGTCAAGCGAGGTCCGGCGCTTGCGATTGGTGCCGCGCGACCGCACACTCCCGCCATGCTGCGTGTCCTCGACGCCGACAAGATCCTCGAGACGCTGGAGCGCCTCCGCCAGCGCGTCCGCGAGCGCTTCCCCGACGCGGGACTCAACAACGTCGCCGCCGAGCTGCTGGCGATCGGGCGCGACACGAAGCGGCGCGCGGCGTTCGTCAACCGGCCCTATCCCCCGGTGCGCGTGCTCGCGCTCACCCTGATCGTCCTGTTGCTCATCGTCGTGGTGCTGGGCGCCACCGCGTCGCTGCGGGTCACCGGGCGTATCGAGAATCTCGGGTCCCTGATGCAGGCCCTCGAAGCCACGGTGAACGACCTCGTGTTCGTGGGCGTCGCGATCTGGTTCCTCGCCACTATCGAGACGCGGATCAAGCGGCGGGCGGCGTTGCGCGGCATCCACGAGCTGCGCAGCATCGCCCACGTCGTGGACATGCACCAGCTGACGAAGGACCCCGAGCAGGTGCTCGGCCTGGGACCCGGAACGACGTCGTCCCCGGACCGGCCGATGACCCGCTTCGAGCTGGCGCGCTATCTGGATTATTGCAGCGAGATGCTGTCGCTGACGAGCAAGATGGCGGTGCTCTACGTGCAGCGGCTCGACGATCCTGCCGTGCTCGCCGCCGTCAACGACGTGCAGGCGTTGACGGGCGGGCTCGCGAACAAGATCTGGCAGAAGATCGTGATTCTGGATACGTCTCCCCGCCCCGCGGCCCACTGATCGCAGCCGGCGACAACGTGGCACGTGGTAGGAGCGGGCGAGCCGGAGGGACGGTCCACACCGCTCGCTACCACGCACCACTGTGGCGCGACGTCAATTCGGCGAGTGCACCCCTTGCCCCGAATACGGCCGGCCTTGGCCGATCCCGGGTCCCGAGGGGAAGATGTTGTTCAGATCGTTGTCGATCTGGGCGATCACCTGCCGGATCGACCCCGGGAACGGCTCGGTGCGGCCGTGGCGGCCGAACGGATTCGTGTACCAGACCCTCGGCCCCCCGCGGTTGCTGATGACGGTCGAGTTGATGTCGACGACGCGGTGGGCGCCGTTGAACTGCGAGCGCGGATCGTTGAACACGACGCCCGTGTCGACGCCGTTGTTGGTGGACGCCTGGCACGGCCCGCCGCGGGCCCGCTCGCCGTTGGGGCCCACCCAGTAGCACACGTCGATCGGTCGGCCGGTGATGTTCGGCGCCGACGGATCGTAGAACCGGCTGGGCAGGAAGACCTGGAAGTACGGGTTGAAGAACGCCAGCCCATGCCCGCCCTCCTCGACGATGGAGTTGGACGTCTGCCAGCTCTCGTGCAGCAGGTCCCAGTTCGAGGTCTGCCCCGCCGGCACCAGCAGCTGGTTCGCGCACACGCGGTCGGGAATGATCCGCTGTCCGCCGCCGTTGGGCGAGTTGGCGGGCGTCGCGGGCCCCACGACGACATCGGAGTCCCCGTTGCAGCTGCGCACGAACTCCCCGGGGGTGCCGATCGCGAGCATCTCCGTGACGTGGAGCTCGGTCCCGTCCGTGCACTTGATGTGGTAGGCCAGCTCGTGCAGGTTGTTCGTGAACGCGTCCTTGGAGTGGGTCCCCTGGTGCAGTTTCACGAGGACGTCGCAGGTGATGTCGAACAGCTGGTCGGCGGCGTCGCTGTTGAAGCGCAAGTGGATGTCGTTGGCCCACTCGACCTTGTGCCCGAAGTGATCTTCGTGGCGCGGATTCGCCGGGTCGTACACGTCGAGCTGTTGGTTGGCGTAGCCGAACGGGATCGGGCCGACGTCCTTGTAGAGGTTCGAGCCGCGCGGATCGCGGCCGTGCTCGTGCCCGAAGCTGCACCCGGTAGCGGGATCGACCGGTGGATGCCAGGTCGGGTAGAGCAGGCCGTCGGGCCCCACCACCGAATACTGGTCGTGGATCGCCTTGGTACAGGTGTCGCCGGGCCCCGGCGTCCACAGGCCGTAGGCGGCGCTGAACCCATTCGGCTGCTGCGGGACGAGCGAATCGGTGCTGCAGGCAAGGCCGGCCACGATAGCCAGCGGCGTGCCGGCGCGTAGCACCCGCACGAAACGGCACAGAACGAGTGACATGATCCAAGGCCTCTGTTCGGGTACTGCCGGATTCCTCCCCGGAGATACGCCTTGAGGGAGGGACCGGTCCGTGACCGCGATCACGCGGTCCCGGGCTACACTCCGGGTGTTGAATTGTCCGCGCCGACATCGTACTCATGTAGCATGCGCACGACGACAACCTCTATCATCCTCGCGGCATGCGTGGCGCTCGGCGCCGGCACACTCGCCGCGCAACGCCAGGCCAGCCGCCCCGGCCTGTGGCTCGGCGGCGGACTCGGGCTCGGCTGGGCCCGCGTCAACTGCCGCATCTGCGGCGCCAATCGCGGGCACAGTCTGTCGGCCTACGCGCACGTGGGCGGGCGGATTTCCAATCAGGTGCTGTTGGGCGGTGAGATCGAAGGTTGGCTGCGCAACTCCAACACCGACCAGGGCCGGCCGGCGGACGAGCTGATGCTCGCCTACAGCGTCGTCACCTACTGGTATCCCTCAGGCCGCTATCTGTACTACCTCAAGGGCGGGCTGGGGATGGTCACCTACCGCATCGACGATGGCACCCACCGCCTGACCTCCTCGGCGCTGGGCCCGCAGGTCGGCGCCGGGTGGGAGCTCCCGGTCGGCGCGCACTTCTCCTTCATTCCGTACGTCAACCTGCTGTTCGCGTCGACCGGCGCCGAGATCAAGTTCGACGGCAACCCGTTTCTCGACAACGCGAGTCTGGAGCTGTTTCAGATCGGGCTGGGGCTGGCGCGACGCTAGCGAGGATGGTGGAGGGACATACCTCCACCATCCGGCTCAATCTCCTTAGGCTGCTTTGATCACACCCTTCGGATACACCGCCGTCTTCATGATCATGTCGTGGAACGCCTGCTTCGCCGCGCCAAGGGTGAAGAAGCACCCCACGAAGATGACGAGCCCGGCCAACCGTCCCACGGTGATGAGCGCGTGCACGCCCGTCAGGAAGCCGACGACCGAAAGGACGAAATTGCTGTTCTTGATCAAGTAGCGTCCCAGCAGCGTCGGGACCCCGGCCGCAGTTCCATCCGCATTCGCGATACGAATGCCGAGGATCAGCTTGCCCAGCGTGTAGCCGGTGAAGCCTTCGATCAGGAAGTAGACGGTGCCGATGACGACGAAGGCGAGCACCATCGCGAAGATCGTTCCGAGAAATCCGCCAACCACGGCCATCGCCGCCGCGGTGGAATCTCCGGCCGCCATCCCGCCGACCGCCGCGGTCGCCGCCGCTCCCCCCAGCATCCCGCCGATGGTGCCCGCTCCAGCCCACGCGAGGATCCAGACGATGATGCAGTCCAGCACCAAGGCTCCCAGCCGCTTCCCGAAGCCGATCCGCTGCTCCATGCCGCCACCTCCCGGGGGTAAGTGAGCCAACGCAGGTCCCTATATCCGCCCTCGCGGGCTCCCCGTCAAGACCGCGCGAGGATCGCCTCGGCCAAACGCCGGGCTGCCGGCGGTGAGAATTCGAGGAACAGCTGCGGCTCGAACACCTCGAGCTCCATCACGAGAAACCGTTCTCCCCCGTCGCGCTCCACACCGTCCACGCGGGCGTAGAGCCACGGACCGGGAACGCGGGCCAGCGCCCGGCTCCCCGCCTCGAGCGCCGCCGCCCCGGCCGTAGCGGGCTCGGCCCAACCGCCGAACCGCTCCTGGACACGGAACTCCCCCGCCCCCGCGCGCTTGCGCACCGCATGGCTGAACGCCCCCGCGATGTAGACGAGCGACAGCTCCCCCGCCGTCATCACCTCGGGCACGAACTCCTGAACCAGGACGCCACCGGTCTGGAGCAGGTGCGCCAGCCGGGGTTGGTCGGTCGCGCCGCGGTGACGGTCGGTGAGCCAGGTCTCGTAGGCCGAGGCTGAGACCTGTGGCTTCACCACCGCTTGATCCCACCCGCGCGCGCCGAGCAGCCGGACGAGGTCCGGGGCGTCGCCGGGCGCGAGCCACTCCGTGCCCGGCAGCACGACGCCGTCGCCGGCCAGATCGCGCAGATAGGTCTTGTCGTAATTCCAGCGGACCACGCCGGGCGGGTTCCAGAGCCGCACGCCGCCGGCCTCGAGCCGGTCGAGCCAGCCGCGGAATTCCGCGAACCGCAGGTGGTAGTCCCAGCAGGAGCGGAGCACGACCGCGTCGAAGCTCGCCCAGGCGACGGCCGGGTCGTCCCAGGACACCGCGTGGACGCTCGCGCCGAGCGCCTGCAGCGCGTCGCGCAGCGGGTGGTCGTCGGGACTCAGGTCCGGCAGCTTGGGGTAGGTGACGAGGGCCGTTTCCACGGCCCAATGCTAATCACCCCCGACCCCCGATCAGAAGCGCCAGGAGAATTCGCCGTCGCGCCGGCTGAGCCCGGGAGGAATCCGGAAGATCTCGGGATCCACAGTCGTACGGGTGACGTCGCCGATCTCGATCGTCGTGACGCTGGGGCGGCGGTCGCGCTCATCCCGATCCTGCGACCATGCGGTGACGACGATCTTCAGGGGAGTGCCGGCGATCAGTGCGTCGCGAGCGGCGGCCTGACGCCGCACGAAGGCCGGGTCGGACTGACCGAGCACCGAGCCGAGCCGGGACAGCATCTCGATCAACGGATTGTGCACCAGCAGCGGCCGGGCGGTTACCCAGTAGTCGGTGATCACCCGCATGTGGACCGCGTCCCCATACATGCCGAACGCACTGACCTCCACGGTGAACTCTTCGGTGAGGCGGACGCGCTGCGTGGCGAATCCCGCGATGGACTCGCCCGGGCCGAGCCGTTCGGGGGTGATCCGCACGTCGCGCACCCGGAAGCGGACTACTCCCACGTCGGACGCCGCCTCGAGCCCCACGCCGGCGATGCGCTCGAAGGTCGACTCATCCACCACCGAATACTCGCGCTCATCCGGATGGATCACCAGCAACTGTCCGGGGCGTACGAGGAGGTACTCGTCGTCACGCGAGCGCCCGGCGTCGAAATCGATGCGGGCGGTGCGGCCGTCCTCATGCACCGTGCCGACGACGCGGCTACCGTGATCCGGGGTCATGCGGAAGGTGTAGCGGTAACCGGGAACGCCCTGGAGCAGGGCGGCGACGAGGGCGGGGATCAGCAGCACGGCGAAAGCTCCAGCGGAGGGGATGGCATGACTACGCATCCGCCGGGCGTCCGGTTTCCCCGGGTGCGCTTGCGTTCCGGCACGCCCCTGAATACCGTCGTGGCCATGCGACGGAGCGGAAAAACGGCCCAAGTGAAGGCCGCGGACGTGCAGGCCGTAAAGGAGGCCGAGCGGCTGCGGCAAGCGGCGGAACAGCTGGCGCGCGCGGTGGAGGAGTTCCTGCGGCGCCGGGCCCCGGTGCATACGTCGCTCGAGTGTCGCGACGGCCAAGTCGAGCCGCTGGACTGGTCGGCGGCGGGGTGCGAGTCGCTGTGCCCGCTGTGCCTGCTCAACCGGGCCCTTTCCATCTATAGGATGCGGGCCTGAGGACGTGGCCGGCTACCCGGCCGTCAGCATCACCTCGAGTTCCCTCACGATATCGCTCCACCCCCGCCGATGCGCATCCACTTCCGCGGGCGGCAGGCGGCGGTGCGTCAGAGTCAGCTCAGTGCCGCTCCCCTGCTCTTTCAGCTCAACGGTGACGACCGTGGACCGGTGGTCGGTGTGGGCCGAGATCCAGGTGAACGACAGGAGCGACGGCGGCTCGATAGCGAGGTAGGCGCCCCGGTGCTCCTCGTTTCCCTGCCCGTGATGCATCACGATGCGGAACTGACCGCCGACGCGCGGGTCGAGCTCGACCGTGGCGCCCGTGACGGATCCCGGGCACATCCACTGCGCCAGGCTGACGGGATCGAGCCAGGCGGCGAACACCTGCTCCCGGAGCACCGGGATGACGCGCCGCACCACCAACGGATCGGCCGAATCGTCCATCGCCGTCATGGGCGCACCCGCTGGTCGTGCTTGGCCCGCTGCACGAGGAGCCGCTCCAGCGCGTCGAGCCGCGTGTCCCAGAACCCACGGTAGTGCGCCAGCCACCGGGCGGCCTCGCGCAGCGGCGCGGGCTTCAGGCGCAGCCAATGCTCGCGCCCGTGGACCCGGCGCGTGACGAGCCCCGCCCGCTCGAGCACTTTCACGTGCTTGGACACCCCATTGAATGACATCGGGAACCGGCCCGCCAGCGTGCCGACCTTGACCTCGCCGCCCGCAAGCACCGCGAGCATCGCGCGCCGCGTCGGATCGGCGATCGCCGCATAGACCCCGTCCAGCTCCGGTTGACGACCTCTGCGCATGACATATATTCAACCATTCGGTAGAATATTGTCAAGTCGCCCACGGGGGCGCATCGAGGGGGTGGATATGGCCGAGCAGCATCAGGTCGTGACGCGCGAGCAGTGGGTCACCGCGCGTCGCGCACTGTTGGCGAAGGAGAAGGAGTTCACAGGCCTGCGGGACGCGCTGAGCCGGCAGCGGCGCGATCTCCCCTGGGTGAGGGTCGAGAAGCCCTACGCCTTCGACGGACCCAGCGGCCGGGAGACGCTGGCCCAGCTCTTCGGCCCGCGACACCACCTCATCGTCTACCACTTCATGTTCAATCCGGCGG
Source organism: Gemmatimonadota bacterium (assembly GCA_041484445.1). Taxonomy (GTDB): domain Bacteria; phylum Gemmatimonadota; class Gemmatimonadetes; order Gemmatimonadales; family GWC2-71-9; genus DASTHG01. The sequence goes on along the minus strand of JBGPHP010000109.1, from coordinate 3,457 downwards.
ACGACCAGGGGTGCTCGAGCTGCTCGTTCTGGGCCGACCACTACGATGGCATGGGTGTGCACCTCAATCACCGCGATGTGTCCTTCGTCGCCGTGTCCCGGGCCCCGCTGGCCAAGCTGCAGGCGTTCCAGCAGCGCATGGGGTGGCGGTTCAAGTGGGTGTCGTCGGCGCCGAGTGACTTCAACTACGACTACCACGTGTCGTTTACGCCGGAGGCGCTGGAGCGCGAGACGGCGGTCTACAACTACTCGAGCGACAGTCACGGCATGCCCGACCGCGAGGGGGCGAGCGTCTTCTACAAGGACCCCCAGGGGGCCGTGTTCCACACCTACTCCACCTATGCGCGCGGCATCGACATGTTGAACGGCACTTATCAGTTCCTCGACCTTGCTCCCAAGGGACGGGACGAGGACCCCGAAGCGCCGCAGAGCTGGGTGCGCTATCACGATCGTTACACCGACTGATGCCGATGCCCGGCGGCCAGACAGCCGCGGCCTACATGGGCGTGTGGGTAGTGATGATGGTCGCCATGATGTCGCCGTCGCTGGTACCCGCGTTGACCCGCTACCGCCGATCCGTCCCCGCTCCGGGTGTGGCTCGTCCGAGCGGGCTGACGGCGCTCGTGGTCGCGGGATACTTCTTCGTGTGGACGCTCGTCGGGGGAGCGGCCTATCTGATGGGAGTCGCCGTCACCGACGTCGAGCAGCAGTGGCCGGGGCTCGAGCGATTCGTGCCCGTCGCGGCCGGCGCCGTGTTGTTGCTCGCGGGGTGCGTGCAGCTCACCGCCTGGAAGCGGCGCCACCTGGCGCGCTGTCGTGACTGCGAGCCTCCGCCCGCGTCGGACGCGTGGAGTGCCGCCCGCCACGGCGTGCGCCTGGGCATCAACTGTGCCCTGTGCTGCGCCGGGTTCATGACAGTGCTGCTCGTGACCGGCATGATGAACCTCGTCACCATCTTCCTTGTCGCAGCCGCGATCACCGTCGAACGGCTGGCGCCGGCGCCGGCGCGCACCTCCCGCGCCCTGGGCGCCGCCATCCTCGCGGTGGCAGCGGTCGCGATCGTCCGAGGTGCGGGAGCCCTGTAGCGAACGCGGGAACCCCCCGACTACCCGCCCGCCACCGACCGCTCGGGGTTCTTGGGGTGCTTCGCGACCTTGTCGACGATCTTGAAGGCCGATTCCACGGCGCCGCTCATGGCGGCATCGGATTCGAAGTTGCTGCCCGCGCTCATCAGAATGGCGGCGAGCACCGACACCAGCTCTGTGTGTTTCATTGGTGGATCCTCAGAGTACGGCGAGCCGAGACAAAGCCGCGCCGCCGACACCGAACGGTCGACGACGCGGCTCGAGAGTCCGCGCAACCCGGTACGATCGCCTTGGGCAGTCGATCGGAGGCGCAGATCGCGGTTCGGTCCTGGATCAGCTACCGATCAGGCGATCGCTTGCCCATACCAGGTTGCGCCAGGCACTGGGACTAGACAATGGATCACCTCCTTGGTTGAGGGAATGGATCGGGCGTGAGCACCAGTATTGTATCGAATCCGCCATCGCAGAGCAATCACTGGACGAGTTGACGCTGCCCCGCTGGAAGGCGAGTCTCCAGCGCATGAAACCGCTCGCCGCCATCGCGCTCTGCGCCACCGTCGCCTCCGCTCAGATCCCGCCCGCCGAATACGCCGCTCGGCGTGATTCCCTCGCGGCCAAGATCGACAGCGGCATCGTGGTGGCGTTCGGGGGCCGCACCCCCGTCACCGACTTCGGACCGTTCTTCCAGGTCCCCGCCTTCCATTATCTGACCGACTACGACTACGCCGACGCCGCGCTGGTCATGGTCGTGCGCGGCGGGCACGGCTCCGCCACGCTGTTCGTGACCCGCAGCACGCCGCGCCGCTCGCTCTATTACGGCGCGGAGCCGGACTCCGCCGGCCTGGCGCGCGACCTCGGGCTCGCCTCGCGGCCGGGCGACGACCTCGTCGCGGTGCTCGACTCGCTCACCGCCACCGGTCTGCCCTTCTACGTGCTGCGCGACTTCGAAGACGCCGATTTCGCCCGCGCCGACTCCCTCACCCGCGGGGGACAGGTCATGCGCGCCTTGACGCAACGGCACGCCGGGCTCGTCGTGAAGGACGCCGCCCCGATCGTAGACCGGCTGCGCGCCACCAAGAGCCCGGCCGAGCTCGTGCTGTTGCGCCGGGCCGCGGAGATCAGTGTCGCTGGACACCGCGCGGCGATGGAGATCATCGCGCCGGGACAGCACGAGTACGATCTCCAGGCGACGATCGAATACACCTTCCGGCGCCAGGGCTCGGAGCGACCCGCCTATGGCTCGATCGTGGGTGCGGGGCCCAACGGGACCCAGCTCCACTACATGAAGGACCGACGTGAGCTGGGTGCCGGCGAGCTGGTCGTGATCGACGCGGGCGCCGAGTACGGCGGGTATGCGGCCGACGTGACGCGGACGCTGCCGGTGAGCGGCAGCTTCACGCCGGACCAGCGCGCGATGTATCAGATCGTGCGCGACGCCCAGGCGGCGGCGGAGCGCAATTCGGGCCCCGGCAAACCGGTGCAGGCGGCCCAGGATTCCTCAGTCGATGTGCGGGCCCGCGGCCTCGCGCGGCTCGGCCTGATCGAATCTCCCGAGGCCCTGTTCGATCCGCCCTGGCCCGCCGACTGCACGCAGCAACCGCGCGCCTGCCGCCAGGTGATGCTGTTCGCCATTCACGGCATCAGCCACGGACTGGGCCTCGCCGTGCACGACCCGATGCAGGGCTACTACGACGAAAAGGTGTTCCGATCCGGGGACGCGTTCACCATCGAGCCCGGGATCTATGTGAACACCCGGCTGCTCGACATCCTCCCCGACACGCCGAGGAACCGGGCCTTCGCCGCCAAAGTCCGCGCGGCGGTGGTGCGCTATCAGAACACCGGGGTGCGCATCGAGGACGATTACATCGTGACGCCGACCGGCCTCGAATGGATCACCCCCGCTCCGCGGGACATCGCCGAGGTGGAAGCAGCGATCGCCCACCGCGCAAACCGGCCCGTGCCATGACGCCCCTCTTCGGTCTGCTTCTCGCCTCCCTCGCCCAGACACCGGGCGCGGCCGTACGCCCCTACGTCGCCGTGTCGGCTCCGGTCGTGGCGCTCACCCATGTCCGGGTGATCGACGGCACCGGGGCCGCGGCGGCCGAGGATCAGACGATCGTCATCGCGAACGGCACGATCGCGTCGATCGGGCCGGCGGCCGGCGCGGCGATTCCCGCCGGCGCCGAGGTGCGAGATCTCACGGGCCGCACGGTGCTGCCGGGCCTCGTCATGGTGCACGAGCACTTCTTCTATCCCGCGGGCAACGGGATGTATACCGAGCAGGGGTGGAGCTTCCCGAAGCTCTATCTGGCGGGTGGCGTGACGACAATGCGCACCGGCGGCAGCATCGAGCCGTACGCCGACCTGAACATC
>JBGPHP010000108.1:0-10325 GCA_041484445.1 Gemmatimonadota bacterium | reverse complement strand
GTCCCATCCGGGTGATCTCCTCGCCCATCCGGGCCACCTCGACCTGCGCCCGGAGCACGTCCTGCTGCACCGCGCTCCCGACGGCGTACATCGTCGTGCTGACCTGGAGGAAGTCGCGCAGCAATCCCCGCGTGCGGCGCATCACATCCAGCGAACGGTCCGCCGCGGCCACTTCGTAGTACGTCATGCGGACCTGGGCGGCGAGCATCAAAGCCTGGTCCTCGGCGTCCGCCCGGGTCGCGCCGGCCGTGTGCTGCGCCGCGCGGCGCGCGCTACCGAGCTTCCCGGGCCACGGCAGCATCTGCATCAGCTGCACCTGGTTCATGGTCATCGGGTCCATAGTGGACCCGAATTGCGAGATCATGCGGTTCATGAGCCCGAACTGGAGCTGCGGGTCGGGCAGGGTGCCGGCCGGTCCCACGCGCTGCGTGGCGGCATCGGCCGCGAAGCGGGACGCCAGCAGCATTGGATTCGCTTTCAGGGCGAGGCTCGTCGCCTCGGCCAGCCTCAGCGTGTCGGATGCGGTGGCCTGCGCCGTCGCCTCTCGCCCGATGAACAACAATGGCCAGGCAATGACCGCCATGACCCGATACCGTGTGAATCTCATTGACCCTCCATCGCCTCCCGGGACGGGAGGCAGACATGACGTCGCAGGACAGCGGACCGTCCGCTGCCCCAGGCGTGGTCGCCGTCAGGCGACGAGGATCAGCTGTTGGGAGGAGGAGTTGGTGGTGCGGAGCAGAGCCCGGTGGGGTGTGTCGTGTCGGGCCGCGGCTCGATTGCGACGACCATTGCGGTGGCAGCTGCGGCGATGCGGCCCAGCGGCACGACCGCCTGGCCCACACACGCCCCCGTGGGGCAGCCGGATGGACCGGTGTGTTGGCACGGTGCGCCGCCATGAGGCGTGTGCGCGGAGCCGACCTCCGCGGCAGCGAGAGCCGATGCGCAAGAGTGGGAAGACGGCATCGCAGCGAACGCAGCGGACGGCGCGAGCCAGAGCGTGACGACCGCCAGCAGCGCGGCGAGCGCCCTTCTCTTCCCGGTCTGCAGCGGTTTCGTCACGCGATCGCTCTGTGTCTCACGATGGGCCCAAGACTGTACGGAGATGCATGAAGGATAGTGAAAGGGCCCATGAAGAGAAGCGCGTGCCCGCGAGAGCAGCTAGATTGGGCCCATCCTCTGCGGAGCTAACCCCCTTCTGGCTATGATAGTTCCACTGTGGCTCTCCCTGGTCGGCGGCGTGCACGACCCGGCGCCGATCAAGCCGAAGCTCGTCGTGATGATCACCGTGGACCAGCTGCGGCCGGACTACCTCACCCGCTGGCGCAGCCAGCTGACGGGCGGCTTCCTGCAGCTCGTCTCGGTCGGCGCCGTGTTTCCCAACGCCTTCCAGGATCACGCCGTAACCGAGACGGCGCCGGGGCATTCGACGGTGCTCTCGGGTCGCTGGCCCGCGCACACCGGGATCATCACCAACGTCCTCGGCGTGGGCGACTCGACCGCGCCGCTGATCGACGTGAACGGTCCCGGCGCGTCGCCGCGCCGGTTCCGCGGCACGGAGTTCTTCGACTGGCTCGCGGCCGCGCAGCCGGCCAGCCGGGCGCTCTCGGTGTCGCGCAAGGATCGCGGCGCGATTCTGCCGATCGGCACGGCGCGGCAGGAGGTGTACTGGTACCAGAGCGGGATGTTCACCACCAGTCGCTACTACAAGGACTCTCTCCCGGTCTGGGTGAAGACGTTCAACGCCCTGCGCGTGCCATTCAAATCGGCCGGCCGGGAATTCGCCACGCTGCTCCCCGACTCGGCTTACGCGGAGCCGGACAGCCAGCCGTGGGAGAACGGCGGCCGCGACCTCACCTTCCCGCACCACATGCCGACCGACAGCGCCCGGGCCGCCGCCGCGTTCGCCGGCTATCCCCCGATGGACTCGCTGACGCTCGCGTTCGCGCTGGCGGGCCTCGAAGCGCTGAAGCTGGGCAAAGGGGAGGCTACCGATCTCCTCGCCGTGAGCCTCTCGACCACGGATGCGATCGGGCACGCGTATGGACCCGACTCGCGCGAGATCCACGATCAGGTGCTGCGGCTGGACCGCTACCTCGGCTGGTTTCTCGACCGCCTGTTCGCCCGGATCGGGCGCGACCGCGTGCTCATCGTGCTTACGGCCGACCACGGCGTCACGCCCTACCCGGAGTTTTCGCGCGCCCACGGCCATCCCGACGCTCACTGGGTGAGCGTCGATACGATCATCGCGGCGGTGAATCAGCAGCTCGACCGGCGCGCCGCCGCCCCGGCGCCGCGGGCGTGGCTGGAGTTCGACACCGGGGTGCTCTTCGTGAAGGACAACGGGCGGCTCGCGGCGCTGGGGATCCGAATCGACAGCGTTCTGGCTGACGCGGCGCACCGCATCGCCGCCGTGCCGGGCGTGGCGCGCGTGGAGCGGCCCGATTCTCTGGCGTCGGCCGACACCGCGGCCGATCCCGTGGCCCGGCGCTGGCGGCACCTCATCCCGCCCGATGCGGGTATCGGTCTCGTCGTGTCGCTCGACGACTGGGACGCGTGGTCCTACAGCGGTGGCGTGAGCTATGCGGCGCACGGACAGCCGTCCGATCTCGACGCCCACGTCCCGCTGGTGTTCTGGGGAAGGGGGGTGCGCGGCGGTACCTATGGCGCTCGGGCCGCGACGGTGGATATCGCACCGACGCTGGCCCGCCTGATGGGGTTGGCCCCGCTCTCGATCCCCGATGGACGGGTACTGACGGAAGCGATCGCACCCTGAGGAGCGGGGCTCTGGTGGCAGGCCGGAAAGAGGGTAGTTTGGCGGGAATTCCGGTGGACAACACGGTGTACCGAGTCCGCCGTGCAACCATGCACGCGAGAGGGGGGACCGCATCATGCTGAGAATACGAGTAGTGGGCGGGCTCGGGTTGCTGGCTATCGCGGCGCCGGTCGGTGCCCAGGTGACGATTGGTACGGACGTCGCGCTGAATAGCCGCTACATGTTTTGGGGCCTGACCTTGAGCAATCGGCCCGTTGTGCAACCGGATGTGTGGGTCTCGGTGGCAGGGTTTACCGGCGGGGTGTGGGGCAACGTCGAACTGACCAAGGATAGTAAGGCAAGCGACCTGACCTCGGGGGGAACACGGAGCGGCGTCACTGAGGTGGATTACTGGCTCGAATACGGTCGCAGCCTCGCAACAGCGGACGTCAAGCTGGGAGTGATTCGCTGGACCTACCCGCTGAGCAACACCGGCACACTGGGTCCGTGCGTACCGAGCTGTGGCATCCCCAATAACGGCCCGGACATCAACAGCACGGAAGTGTACGGCGCCGTCACGTTAAGCAAGCTGCCGCTCTCCCCGAACGTTACGGCGTATTACGACGTCGACTTGTACAAGGGACTGTACGGGTGGGTGTCGCTCAGCCATTCGATTCCCGTAGCGACGACGAGCGTGAGCCTCAGCGCCCTGATGGGACTCTGCGCAGCGATGAGCAACACCGGAGCCAGTCAGCTTCCACTCTATACGAAGCATGGCATCACCCACTTCGACTTTTCTGCTGCGGTGCCGTTCACCGTCGGCTCGATGTCGGTCAATCCGAACGCACACTTCCAGGTGAATGTCGTCGATGACACGAAGTTCACCTCGGCCACGCAGTCGAACGGAAGGACGGTCTTCACCATTGGCGCGACGCTGAGCTGGTCGCACGCTTTGGGCGCCAGCAAGTCCGAGTAGCTTCCGTCGCACCGATCGTTCAGCGGGCCCACCCTTCGGGGTGGGCCCGTTGCATTTCCCGTGCTTGCCCCGATTGATCGTCGGTGTATCGTCGAGCCCCATCGTATGAGGTGGCCGTCTTCACAATCGAGGGAGGGGGGGCGCATGGCGGACCGCAGCCAGCACCGCGACGAGCAAATCCGGCAGGACATTCGCGATTTGCACAAGCTGGGTTACGCGCAGCAGCTGTTCCGCGAGATGGGTGGGTTCTCGAACTTCGCGATCTCCTTCTCGATCATCTCGATCCTCACCGGCGCCATCCTGCTGTACGGCTACGGGCTCAAGTTCGCCGGCCCGATCATCAACACAGTCGGCTGGCCGGTGGTCAGTCTGTTCACCCTGTGCGTCGCCGCTTCCATGGCCGAGCTCGCGTCCGCGTATCCCACGGCCGGGGGCCTGTACTTCTGGGCCTACCGCCTGGGCGGCAAGACCTGGGCCTGGGTCACCGCCTGGATGAACATGATCGGTCAGATCACGATCACGGCCGGCATCAACGTGGCCGCGGCGATCTACATCGTCGGCGCCATCACTCGGATCTTCGGCCTCCCCGCCGACCAGCACGTCCCGGTGTTCGGCTCGATGACGAACTGGTACTTCTACATCTTCGTGATGGTCCTGATCATGATCCCGCAGGTGTTGATCAACGTCTTCGGGATCAAGCTGACCGCCAAGCTCAACGACTTCAGCGTGTACTGGCACATCGCGGGCGTCCTCATTATGGCGCTGCTGCTGACCGTCTTCGGCAAGTACCACAACGGGCTGGGCTTCCTCTTCTCCCATGCCACCACGGTGAACCCGCTGGACGCCTCGTCCGCGGTCGTCGCGCCGGACACGGTGGCCTCGCCCGCGCTGGTGATCGGCAGCAAGGCGATTCATTCTCCGCTCTTCGGTCTGTTTCCAGGGCTCGTCGGCCTGTACAAGGCTGCGCCCTTCATGCTGGTGTTCGTGCTGGCGCTGCTGCAGGCCCAGTGGACGTACACCGGCTACGACGCCTCCGCGCACGTCGCCGAAGAAACGATCATGGCGCGCAAGAATTCGGCCTGGGGCGTGTTCCTCTCGGTCGCCGTCTCGGCGGTCGTCGGCTACATCATGCTGCTGATTCTCACCTGGACGATTCCGGAAGGGGACGTCGGGAAGACCGCCGGCGACGCCTATCCGGTGCTCTACATCGTCTACGGCAACCTCAGTACGTTCTTCGCGAACGTGATCGCCGTCATCATCGGCGGCGCCATGTGGCTGTGCGGCCTCTCGTCCATCACCTCGATGGGCCGGATGTGGTTCGCATTTGCGCGCGATGGCGGGATGCCCGGGTACACACTCATCCGGAAGGTCAGTCCGAAGTACCGCACGCCGGTGTGGTCCATCGTGATCACCAGCATCCTGGCGGTGCTGTTGTGCCTCTACGCCGCCGCGTACTTCGTCGTGACCTCGATCAGCACGATCACGTTGTACCTCGCCTACATGTTCCCGGTCTACCTGAACTGGCGGAACAAGCGCCGCGGCAAAGGCGAGTTCGCGACCCGCGAGACCGCCCCGTGGAGCCTGGGGAAGTGGGGTCCGGTCATCAACATCATCTGCATCGTGTGGTGTGTGTTCCTCGCCGTGATCTTCAGCCTGCCGCCCAACGAGCTGGTGCTGTGGACCATGGTGGCGCTCGCGGTGGGGATGTTCCTGTACTGGCAGCTCGATGCCAAACGCCGGTTCCACGGGCCCAGCAAGGCGGACGAGGCCGCGCTGCGGGCGCTCGAGCAGCAGGTGGGTCAAGCGGCCACCGCCGGTTAGCGCGCAGTGCGCAATCTGCTGATCGCGGATCGGCGCCCGGCGGGGGTGGGCGCCATCCGCGTCATCGAGCCGGCCAAGGGGGAGCCGTTCGACGAGGTCGCCGCGGCCGGTCCCGTGGAGCTCGATGCCGCCGTCATCGCCGCGAAGCGGGCGTTCCCGGCATGGGCAGGCCGGACCGCCTTCCAGCGCGCCGAGGTGCTGTTCGCCTTTGCCGACCGCGTGCGCGCCAACGCCGAAGAGCTCGCCCGGCTCGAGGCGCGCAACGTGGGCAAGCCGATCGGCGACGCCCGTTGGGAAGCGAACCACGTCGCCGACACGCTGCGCTACTACGCCGGCGCCGCGGACAAGCACCTGGGCGAGACGATTCCCGTGAAGCAGGGCGGCTTGGACGTCACGCTGCGCGTGCCGCTGGGCGTGGTCGGGCTCATCGTGCCGTGGAATTTTCCGATGGTGATCGCCACCTGGAAGGTGGCCCCGGCGCTGGCGTGCGGGAACACCGTCGTCCTGAAGCCGGCGAGCCTCACGCCGCTCTCGGCGCTGCGGCTGGGCGAGCTGGCGCTCGAATCGGGCGTGCCTCCGGGCGTCCTCAACGTCGTGCCGGGCCCCGGGGCGGCGATCGGGGCCGCGCTGGCGTCGCACCCCGACGTGGCCAAGATCGGCTTCACCGGCGAGACCGCCACCGGGCGGGCCATCATGGCCGCGGCGGCGCAGACGATCAAGCGGATCGGGCTCGAGCTCGGCGGCAAGTCACCCTGCATCGTCTTCGGCGACGCGGACGTGGAGCAAGCCGCCGCCGAGGCGGCGGCCTCGGTGTTCGCCAACGCCGGACAGGATTGCTGCGCCCGCTCCCGCACCATCGTGGAGCGCACCATCTACCCGCAATTCGTGGAGGCGATGCGCGGCGCGGCTCAGCGGACCGTGGTCGGCGATCCGCTCGACGAGAAAACCCAGATGGGACCGGTGATCTCGACGCACCAACGCGAGGTGACCGAGACCTACGTCGCCCTCGGCAAGAAGGAAGGTGCCCGTCTCGTGTGTGGCGGCGAGCGGATCGCCGGGCCAGGATACTTCCTGCGGCCCGCCGTGTTCGCCGACGCTCGGCCGGGGATGAAGATCGTGGACGAAGAGATCTTCGGACCCGTGGCCAGCGTCATTCCCTTCGCTACCGAGGACGAAGCGGTGGCGATCGCCAACGACACGATCTACGGCCTTTCGGGGTCACTCTTCACCAACGACCTGAAACGCGGCCTGCGGGTGGCGCGCGCCGTCCAGACCGGCGTGATGTCGGTCAATTCGTCGTCCAGCGTACATCTCCAGGCGCCGTTCGGCGGCTTCAAGCAGTCCGGCCTGGGGCGCGAGCTGGGCATGCACGCGCTCGACCACTATTCCGAGATCAAGAACATCTACTTCGAGACGGCGCCATGAAAAGCATCACGCTGAACGAGCTGCGGCGCATGGTGGACCAGGGAGCCATCGACACCGTCCTCGCCGTCTTCCCGGACCAGCAGGGACGGCTCGCCGGCAAGCGCTACTCCGGCCGGACCTACGTGACGCAGGCGCACGAAGGCTGGGAGGGGTGCGACTACCTGCTCGGCTGCGATATCGAGAACGAGCCGCTGCCCGGCTACCAGCTGTTCTCCTGGGACCTGGGGTACGGCGATTTCATGATCCGCCCCGACCACCGGACGCTCGTCCCGGTGCCGTGGCTCGACAAGACGGCCCTGGTGCTGGGCGACGTCGAGGGGAAGGACAAACAGCCGCTGCCGGTGGCGCCGCGGCAGGTGCTGCAGGCTCAGGTCAAACGGGCGGCCGAGCTGGGACTTACGCTCCGTGTCGCCTCGGAGCTGGAGTTCTACCTCTTCAACGACACTTACGAGCAGGCGTTCGACAAAGGCTTCCGCGGGCTCGACCCTGTGGGTCGCTACATCGAGGACTACCACATCCTCCAGACGACGAAGGAAGAGCCGGTCATGCAGGCGTTGCGGCGCCACATGGACACGCTCGGTTTCGAGGTCGAGAACTCGAAGGGGGAATGGGGCCCGGGCCAGGAGGAGCTCAACCTGGCGCACCAGGAGCCCGTGCTGATGGCGGACCACCACGTCATCTTCAAGCACGGGATCAAGGAAGTCGCCGCGCTGATGGGGAAGTCGATCACCTTCATGGCGAAGTGGAACACGACGCTCGCGGGGAGCTCGTTCCACCTGCACAGCTCGCTGTGGGACGCGAAGACCGGCGAGCCGGTGGGGTACGACAAAGCCGGCCCCGCGCACATGTCCCAACGCCTGCAGCAGTGGGTGGCCGGGCAGCTGGCCTGCGGGCGCGATTTCAGCGTGTTCTACGCCCCCTACGTCAACAGCTACCGCCGCTACATGGCCGGCACCTTCGCGCCCACGCGGCTCGTGGCGGGGGTGGACAACCGGACCTGCGGGTTGCGGCTCATCGGCCATTCTCCCAAGTCGATTCGCGTCGAGAACCGGTGCCCCGGCGCCGACGCCAATCCCTATCTCGCCTTCGCCGCGACCCTCGCCGCCGGGATTTACGGGATTACGCACAATCTCAGCTTCGAGGGCATCTACACGGGGGACGCCTACCGCGACCCCAAAGTGCGGGAAGTCCCCAAGTCACTGTACGAGGCCACCACGCTGCTCGAGCAGTCGAAGGCCGCGCGGGAGGCGTTCGGCGACGTGGTGGTGGACCACTACGTCAACACGGCGCGCCAGGAGCAGATGGTGTATGATCGGCGGGTGACGGACGTGGACTTGCTGAGAAACTTCGAGAGGGCGTGACGATGGGTCGTCTGGACGGGAAAGTCGCCGTCATCACCGGTTCCGGGGCTGGTCTCGGTGCCGAGGCCGCCCGACTGTTCGCAAAGGAAGGCGCCGCGGTCGTCGTCAACGACGTGAATGCGCCGGCGGGGGAGCAGGTGGCGGGCGAGATCCGCGCCGCGGGGGGACGGGCGCAGTTCATCGGTGGCGACGTGCGCCGCACCGCGGAGGTGGAGCGGCTCTACGCCGAGGCGAAGCGGGCGTTCGGGAAAGTCACCGTGTTGTACAACAACGCGGGCGTGTCTCCGGGGGACGACGACGGCGTGGTGAATACCCCCGACGAGATCTGGGATCTGGTACTCGATATCAACGTGGTGGGCGTCGCGCGCTGTTGCCGCGCCGGGATCCCCTACCTGCGGGAAGCGGGCGGCGGCTCCATCATCAACGTGGCGAGCTTCGTCGCCACGCTGGGCGCCGCGACGCCGCAGATCGCCTACACGGCGTCGAAGGGCGCCGTCCTCTCGATGACGCGGGAAATCGCCATGATCCACGCGCGGGAGAACATCCGCGCCAACGCCCTGTCGCCGGGGCCCGTGCGGACCGCGCTGCTGGAGAAGTTCCTCTCGACCGAGGAAGAACGGCAGCGCCGCCTGGTGCATATTCCCATGGGCCGCTTTGGAGAAGCCCGGGAGATTGCGCAGGCGGCGCTGTTTCTCGCCTCCGATGAGTCGTCCTACATTACCGGCGCCGATTTCCGGGTGGATGGCGGCATCACCGCCGCCTACGTAACGCCGGAAGGACCGCCGTCAGGCCGCTAGCACCCGCAATCGGCCTTTGGCCGGCCGCTCCACCGGCATCTGTCGCACCTGCCACGGCATCCCGGCCGCCGGCAGCCGGTCGAGGAACGGATCCGGATCGAACTGCTCCGGCGACATGACGCCGGCGCCCCGCCACTCACCCTCGGCGATCAGCTCCGCCGCGACGACCGGTGGGATGCCGGTCTGGTACGCCGTGGCCTGCACGCCCAGCTCGGCGAACGCCTGCTCGTGATCGGCGATCGAATAGACGTAGAACGCCTTCAACTCGTCGTTCTGGTACCCTCGGCCCACGGTGCCGACGCAGCTCCGGCCGACCAGCTTCCCGGCCAGATCGACCGGCTTGGGCAGCAGAGCGACCACGAGGTTGCGCGGCACGATCGCCATGCCGTCCACCTGGACCGGCTTTTTGCGCGACAACCCGAGCTGGTGCAGCACCCGCAGCGTGGCGATCGCGTCCTCTCCCAGGGTGAACTTGAAATCGGCGTTCTTCACCGCTCCGAAGAAGCGCGGCAGCGTCGTCGTCTCCTCGTGATCCACGTGGAAGCACGTCAGCTTCCCGATCTCCGGGAAGTCGAAGCGCTCCGCCCCCGACAAGGGCTCCGCGTAGTCGAACCGGCCGTCGCGGTACACCGTGGCCGGGCACAGGCACTCGTCGATGAACACCCAGGGACTGAAGGCCGCCACCATGCCGCCGGGGCCCTGGTACACCGAGTCGTCACCGTCACGGACATGGAACGCGGTCACCTCCTCGAGCAGGTGCTTCGCGATGTGCGCGGCGTAGATGTTGGAGGTTCCGGGGTCCGCGCCCATACCGAGCAGGGCGAGGCGGCCGCGGTCGCGAAACGCGGCATCAAGAGCGAACTGATCGTCGAGTTTGGGGATACCGTCCGCTTCCGTTCCGCCGCTCGCCAGATCGATGTAGTCGGCGCCCGCCTCGAGGCAGGCCCGCATCACGATGAGGTTGGTGACGGGGAGGGCCGCGTTCAGCACCAAGGTGGTCCCGGTCTCCCGGATCGCCTGGACAACCAGATCCTCGCGGGCGGCATCGAGCGTGATGCCCCGGACTTTGGGGTCGTTGATGCGGTCGGCCAGAGCCTGCGCACGACCGGGGACGGCGTCGGCGATGACCAGCTGACGGAAGACGGGGCGACGAGCAAATCTCAGGGCGGACACGGTCCCCACCGCGCCGG